>CAMBZS010000163.1 GCA_945872335.1 Bordetella parapertussis
CCCGAACGCTCTTCGCTGCTATCCGCGGCACCGTACACGCCCATGACCGAACAGCCCCCCAGCGGCGCCGTCGCCGAGCGCCGCGCCGACCAGCTGCAGCTTGCGGCCCAAATGCTTGCCGAGCGGTGCCAGCTGCAAGCGCGCCAGGCGATTCTGGAACCCGCCATCGGCATACCGATGATCTGTCTGGTGCTGGTCACCCTGCACCCTGGCATCGCCTCCGATCAGCTCATCGCCTGGAGCCTGCTGCTGGGCGCAACGCTCCTCCTGCGGTCGGTCTGCGCCGCACGGTTCATCACGCGACGCCGTCGCGACGAAGCAGACACGATATCGATTGCCGGCGTCTTCAATCTCACCGCGGGGCTCACCGGACTGCTGATCGGCGCCTGCGCAGGCCTGTTCTTCGCGCAGGTCGACCATACCAGCCGCCTGATCCTCACTGTGCTGATCTTCGCCTGGCTGGCTCTCGGTGTACTGACCTATGCACCGTTTCCGCGCCATGCGCTTCTATTCGGCGGCGCAGTGCTTGCGCAGCTCGCAGTGGCGTGGGCGCTTGCCCCAGGCGTACCCGGGCTCCTTGTGGCCGTGGGTGTCCTGCTTTACGGGGCGCTGCTCGCGCGACTGTCCACGGTGCTCAGCCGCGCACTGTTACAGGCCATGCGTCGCAAGCACCGCATTCGGCAGCTGGCGAGGAGGCTCTCGGAGCAACGCGAGCAGGCAATCCGTTCCAGCCGCACCTCGGCACGCTTCCTAGCCGCTGCAAGCCATGACCTGAGACAACCCGCGACGTCGCTGGGCCTTCTCATCACGCTGATCCGTGAGCGCTGTCAGGACCCGGCGCTCCTGCCGCTGATTTCAGCGATCGATCGATCAGTCACCACGCTGAGCGATCTGCTCGCCAGTCTGCTTGATCTGTCTCGGCTGGAAAGCAACACCATGCAGCCGCAGCACGAGTGGCTGTCGGTTGAAGAGCTGTTCGAGGCGCTGCGCGAGGAATTCGAGCCCCGTGCGCATGAACGCGGCCTCACGTTACTGGTGACCAGCGCACCCATCAGAATCCTGGCTGACCGGATTCTGCTTGCACGACTTCTTCGCAACCTGCTAGACAACGCCATGCGATATACCGACCGCGGTGCAGTCACGCTGGCGGCCGCGTGGGGTGAGCGCTGCGTGCTCAGCGTCACCGACACCGGAATCGGGATTGCGCCGGAGCACCTTGAGCGAATTTTCGACGAGCACGTGCGGATCAGCTCGCCTCAGCGCCGCTCCCCGCCCGGACTCGGCCTCGGTCTGGCGATGGTACGCAGGCTCGCACAACTGCTCGATGCCCGGATCTGCGCGCACTCTGACGGAACGCGTGGCAGCCGCTTCGAACTCAGCTTCGCCCTCGATCGCGCAGCCCCCGACGACGCGACGAGCGCGGCAACTGAGCTCCTCCCTGAGCCCAGCACACTCGATCGCTTTGCCCCCACCGATTCCTCAGCAGTGCCAGGGGCAAGCGCACCATCGACCACCCGGGCAAAAGTGCTGCTGGTCGATGACGACCCGGAAGTTGCGCAGGCTCTCCGGTCGTTGTTCGAGGCACGCGGCTGGCAAGCCGATGTCGCGACTGATGCCTCCGCGGCCTTCGCGCGTCTTGGGTCATCGAGCGACTGGGCGCTCCTCCTGACAGACTGCACCCTCAACGGCAAACTCGACGGGTTGGCGCTCGCGCTCGCCGCTCGCCTGGCCCGGCCCGATCTTCAATGCCTGCTGCTCACCGCCGACACCTCCGCCGACCTCGAGCGACAAGCCCTCGCGCACGGCCTGCGGCTAGTTCACAAACCGGTCAACGAACTCGCGCTCATGGACGCCCTCCAGAATCGGGATCGCGCCACCCGTTAGCCTGGCGCGCGCTGCTACACTTGCCCCGGCCGGGGCGCCTTCGCCCCTTTAAGTTCCAAGTCCACTGCCGCCCGCCGGGCACCTGCGCCATGTCCGAAAATCTCCTTGTAGTGGATGACGACGAGGATATTCGCGAGCTGCTGCGCACTTATCTGGGCAGCGTCGGCTACACAGTGCTCGAGGCCGCCGATGCAAAGGCGCTCCGCGCAGTCCTGACTACCCATCCTGTCGACCTCATCCTGCTCGATCAGCGCTTGCCGGACGCCGATGGGCTTGTTCTCGCGCGCGAAATCCGGGCAGACAGCGACGTCGGCATCATCATCATCACCGGCTTCGGCCAGCCGGTCGATCGAATCCTGGGGTTGGAACTCGGCGCCGACGACTACGTAGCCAAGCCGGTCGATCTCCGTGAGCTCCTCGCGCGAATCCGCTCGGTGCTTCGACGCCGTGCATCCAGGCCGACAGAACCGCCGGGAGCCCTCGGCTTCGAGGGCTGGAGCATCGACCCCTCGGCCCGCCGTCTCACCGCGCCAGGAGGGGGCGTAGTTGAACTCACAACCGGCGAATTCGATCTCCTGATGATCTTCGCGCGCCACCCCAACCGCGTGCTGAGTCGCGATGAGATCATGAACGCACTCCATCACCGGGACGCCGGTCCCTACGACAGGGCGATCGACGTTCAGGTCGGTCGGCTCCGCCGCAAGATAGAGCCTGACCCCGCCCGTCCAGTGCTCATCAAATCGGTGCGCGGTGCAGGCTATCTGTTTGCGCCGAAGGTTACCCACCGATGAACCCAGACTCCGGCTCGAAACGGCAGTCGGCTGCCCAGGTGCCCGAGGCAAGCCTGCCCCGGCTCTTCGCACAAATTTTTGCCACTGCCGCCGATGCCATGCTGGTGGTCGATGCTTCGGGACGGATTGTGCTTGCTAATGCCCAGTGCGCGCAGATGTTCGGCTATCCAGCTGATCAGCTGAACGGGATGACCGTCGACCAGTTGGTGCCGGCGCGGCTTCGTACCGCACACCGCCAGCACCGGCATTCTTACGCCGGACACGCGGTGCCCCGGCCAATGGGAATCAACACCACGCTGAGTGCGCTTCACGCGGACGGGACCGAGATTCCGGTTGAAATCAGTCTGAGCCCGCTGGAACTCGACGGACTCCAGCTGACCTGCGCGAACATCCGAAACGTGAGCGAACTGCGCCGCGCACAGGAGGCCATCGAGCGGGCCAATCGCGCCGAGGCCGTAGCCGAGTTCGGCCGGCTGACCCTTGGCACCCAGACGGTTTCCGACAAGGTTCGGGTCGCATGCCAGCTGATTCGCGAACACCTGAACTGTGACGCGGTGCTGATCGCCCGCTGCGGCGCAACGCCCGGACAACTTGCGCTCGACCCAGGTTGCGATGACGACGGCAATCGGCTGGCCCCCCTTCTGCCCCTGATCGGCGAGCAGATGGCGACCTTGTCGCTCGAGCACGCTGAACCCGTGCTGCTGATTGAAGACCCCGCCCAGATCTCGCCCAACTTCGCTTCGGCGCTACGGCATGCGGGGCTTCGCAGCGCAATGATCTGCACGATTCCCGACGCCAGCAATCGATCCGGCCTCATCGGCGCATTCGGCCAGGCGGGCGACACCTTCACGAATGAGGATCGAAGCTTTCTCCGGGCGCTCGCCAACACGCTCTGGGCGCTGCGGCAAAGACAGATCGCCGAAGAGCAGCTGTTTCAGTCACAGCGGCTTGAGGCGCTCGGCCAGCTGACCGGTGGCGTCGCGCATGACTTCAATAATCTGCTGACGGTAGTGTCCGGAAATCTGCAGATTCTGGAAAAAAGATCCCCTGACGATCCCACCGCCGCGGCCATGATCCGCTCGGCGCTCCGCGCTGCTGACCGCGGGGCCGACCTCACACGGAAGCTCCTCGCCTTCGCGCGGCGACAGACGCTGCAGCCGCGCGCCATCGATGTCGCGGCGTGGCTTGAATCACTCGCCGAAATTCTCCGGCGGACACTCGGCCCCAATATCGACATTGAAACCCGTTGTAGCCCCGACATGCCGGCGGTACATGCCGACCCCGTCATGCTGGATACCGCGCTACTGAACCTTGCCGTGAATGCCCGGGATGCCATGCCTGCCGGGGGTCGGCTGTCGCTGATCGCGGAGTTTTTTCACCACGGCGGCGCTGAGATGACCCGCCGCCGCGATCTGGCACCAGGTCACTACATGCTGCTCACGGTGTCCGACAGTGGCAGCGGCATGAGCGCCGAGGTGCTCGCGCGTGCCTTCGAGCCCTTCTTCACCACCAAGGAGACCAGCAAGGGAAGCGGGTTGGGGCTGAGCCTGGTGTATGGCTTTGTAAAGCAGTCGGGCGGGCATGTCGAGGTGGAGAGCAGTCCAGACGCGGGTACCGTGATCCGGATGATGCTGCCCACGGTGAGCTCGGCCGAAAACGCCCCGACACCTGCGCCACACGATGTAGCCGAAGGCGGCACCGAGCGTGTGCTGGTCGAGGAGGATGACGACGATGTGCGCACCGTAGCCGTTGGATTTCTTCGCCGAATCGGCTATCAGGTCATCGAAGCGGCCGATGGCCCGCAGGCGCTTGCCCGGATCGAGGCAGATTCGGTGATCGACCTGCTATTCACCGACGTGGTACTGCGCGGCCCCATGACCGGCGCAGACCTGGCGCGTGAGGCTCTCGCGCAGCGACCAACGCTCGCCGTGTTGTTTACCTCGGGCTACGCGCCGCAAACGCTATCACTCGATACCGCGTTATCGCGCGGCGTCGAACTGCTCGGCAAGCCCTACCGCATCGAGCAACTGGCCCGCATGGTGCGGCGGGCCATCGAGGCGCGCGATCAGGCTGCCGCCTCGTCACGGCGCGCATCGCTTCGGCCCACCACCGCGCGAAGGCGGTCGATATCGTAAAGATCGATCTCGCGGTTGTGAACGCGAATCATTTTTTCAGCCTGAAAACGTGACAGGATCCGACTGACCGTTTCGAGCTTGAGCCCGAGCAGGCTGCCGATTTCTTCTCGCGTCATACGCAGAATGAACCGGGTTGCCGAATAGCCCCTGGACGCCATACGCTGCGACAGGTTCAGCAGAAACACCGCAATCCGCTCCTCGGCGCGCATCGACCCGAGCAACACCATCAGCGCACGCTCGCGCTGAATTTCACCACCCAGCATACGGAACAGTTCGCGCTGTAGGAGCGGCTCGTGACGCACCAGTGTATCGAGCGTGTCACGGGGAATCTCGATCACTTCACCATCCTCGAGCGCGATCGCGTCGCCGCTGTAAACATCGGCCCCCAGACCGTCAACACCGAGGACCTCGCCTGCCATGTGAAAGCCGGTGACCTGCTCTCGCCCATCCTCCGTGAGAAGTACCGTCTTGAACGATCCCGCATGCACGCCGAACAGGGCGTGGAACTGCGCACCGTAGCGATACAGGTAGTCGCCGCGGCGCAGCCGACGGCGCTGGCCACCCACTCGCGACATCAGCAGGTCCACCGAAGGTGGTAGCGGAATCGCGCACCTCGCGCTTGGATACGGCTGCGAATCGACGGGCGCCCCGACAGGTCGATTCCCGCCTTGTTGCGATGCAGAAATCTGCGCTTGTAATCCGATATCGCTCACTGTTATCTCCCATGCTGTTGAGTTGGATCGCTATTGCAGCGTCCATCAAACTTTATCGAGGGAGAACCCCGCTTTGATTGCGATCAAACAACACTCTGTAACGGCTTGTAACCCAAGGCATCCGGACGGTAACAAACACCGATATTGCGACGCATCAATATTGGCATCCCGCCAGCATTCATGTCAGCTCTGATCGCGTGAATTCAAGCGCGATTTGCGCGGGATCAAGGACGCTGTCTCAGTGGTGATTAGCATCCACCAGGGTGGTATTCGTTCAACAAAACGGGGAACCTCAATATGTTCAAGCACCTCCTGTTACCGACCGACGGGTCCAAGTTGTCCGACAAGGCAGTCGAGCAGGGCATTGCATTCGCGAAGGAAACTGGCGCCCGAGTCACCTTCGCGCATGTCATGCCCGAATATGTCGTCGACGCATTTGTCGAGTTCCCCTCTGCAGCTCAGGCGTCGTTCACAGACTTCATGAAGGCGACCGAGGAAACTTCCAAAGCGGTACTGGGCGCCGCGCAATCGCGTGCCAGTACGGCCGGCGTCACCCACGACACCGTCTCCATCCGCCACGGTCAACCGTGGAAAGCCATCATCGATATTGCGGGCGGGCGGGCCTGCGATCTGATCTTCATGGCGTCACACGGACGCCGTGGGCTCAGTGCCCTGGTTCTTGGTAGCGAGACGCACAAGGTGCTCACGCATTCCACGATTCCAGTGCTCGTGTTCCGCTGATCACACCACTCCGGAGGTCCACATGGACAAGGTAGAAAAAGCACCAACAGGCATTGAGGCACGCGAGCGGCTCGCGCAGGACATGCGAACGCTGGTCCGCGATGCGGAAGATCTGTTGCACGCCGCACAGCGCCAGGGGCTTGAAGGTGTCACCGACATGCGGGAGCGTCTGGAGAGCAGCATCAAGCAAGCGAAAGCGCAGATCTGGAACGGCCAGCATCAGTTGTTTGATCGCGCTCGAGACACTGCTCGCCGGACGAACGATGCCGTCCATGTCCACCCCTGGACAGCGGTCGGCATGGCTGCAGGCGCCGGACTACTGCTCGGCGCATTGATCATGCGACGCTGAACCCGACATGCAGCCGGAAAACTCCGGAGGGGGGTTCGGAGCCCGGCTGCGCGCGGTCGGCGCGGCGTTCGGTGAACTGGTGCTCACGCGGCTGACACTGGTCGCAGCCGAGGTCGAGTGGCTGGTCGCCAGCGCCTTGCGAGCCCTGCTCGCAGGGCTCGCTGCCGTCGCCCTGATGTCCCTCGCGATACTGACTGCGGTCACTGCAACGATCATGGCCGTTCCCGAATCATTGCGCGCGGTGGCCGCGGCACTCGCAGCCTGTGTGCTGGCGCTGGCCGCGCTGGGACTGTTTGTGTGGAGCGCGCGGCTGGCTCGCTTCGGCATCTTTTCGGGGAGCCTCGCGGAGCTTCGTACCGACCTGGAGTCTCTTAAAACGACCGACACCGGGCGTGTGCCCCCTCCTTCGCGAACAGCCCACCCGAGCCATGAGCATCCCTGAGGCGGACTGGCGGGTGTCGGCAGGGCCTGATTCGCCACCCGCGCGGGTAGCAGCAATTCGACAACGAATCGCCCAACAGCGGGCAGGTATCGCGGCTCAGTTCAAATCGCTCATTGCACCCCGGCCCGACCCACGTCCCCCCAAACCACTTCCTGCACTCGGCATTGGCCTCGCGATCTTGGCTGCGCTGGTGCTGACAACGAGTCGGCGCGCACGGGTTATCACGCAGGCCGCCGTTTCAACGGGGTGGCTAGCCTGGCGAGCACTGCGGCTCGCCAGGGCCTTCTCGGCGTCGTTCAGCGCTCGGCCGTCACGCGCCAAAGCAACGGATCAGGGCCGCACACGCGCTTCTTGAGAGGGCTGATGCTCGGCCACCCGCACCAGCATGGCCAATTCATGCGAGAGCGCCTGTGACAGATCGTCGCTGCTCAGTACACCCACCAGTTCGCCGCGAATATCAACCACCGGCAGGCGCCTGACCCCGCGGCTTCGCATCTTCTGGATCGCCTCAGCCAGCGAATCGCTGTCGTGCGCGGTGACCGCAGGGCGAACGACGATGTCACCCGCGGTGATGGCCGCTGCATCCAGGCCGGTTGCCACCACCTCCACCACAATATCGCGGTCGGTGACCACGCCGACCGGACGCCGTGTCAGGCCTTCTCCCGACACCACCACCACCGACCCCACATGCCTGGATCGCATCAGCGCAGCCACCTGCTGCAGGCGAAGATCCTCAGTGCAGGTGACAGGTTCGCGCGACATGATCGTTCCAACGTTGCTCATTTCCGCTCCTGACAATCCGGTGCGAACACCCCGCGTGCTCGCCCACCCGATCGAGCAGGCAGTGTCCCGCGCTCGGAGTGGGCGCATCTTGCGCCCGCACAAACCCACTGATCGCAGCCGTCGAGCGACCTATAATCGGTCACATGAACCTGATCGTTGCGCTGCTTGCGTTGATCGCCCCGGTTGCCGCGCTCGCTCAGTGGGCGGGCACCCCGCCCTATATCGAAGCGCCGAACCGCGTCGAGCGCGAGGCGCCCTTTCAGGCACGCATTCAGCATCTGTCGGATGGCGACTCATTCGTCGTTCGTACCGAAGACGGCAGACGGATCCCGGTTCGCTTGTCGGCCATTGATGCGCCGGAGAAAAGTCAGCCCTATGGCGATGTCGCGCGCCGATCGCTGCTCGCGCTCGTCGAGGGCAAACCGCTCACCATCATTCCGGTCAAGCGCGACCCTTATGGCCGTACCGTAGCCCGAGTGCTGGTCGGTGATACCGACTTGGGCCTGGAACAGGTACGCGCAGGCATGGCCTGGCACTACAAGCGCTATGAATCCGAGCAGGCACCTCGCGACCGGCGCGAGTACGCACGCGCCGAACAGCGGGCGCGCGACACCGGGCTGGGCTTATGGGCGCAGCCCGAGCCCATGCCGCCGTGGCGATTTCGCGAGCAGCAACGCCGCCGACAGGGCATGGCGCTGTTTCCGCCGGTTTATGCGTTGTTCAGTCAGCCTGCCAGCTAAGCGCGGTCCAGTATCTGTCGCTGCCTGAGCGTTTCATACAGGATCACCCCGGCCGCCACCGATACGTTCAGGCTCTCAACCTGTCCGTGCATCGGGATTCGCACCAGGCGGTCACAGCGCTCTCTCGTCAACCGCCTGAGCCCCTTGCCCTCCGCTCCCAGCACCCAGGCGATGCGGCCACCCAACTCGGTGGCATAGAGATCGTCTGCGCTTTCATCGGCCGCGCCAATCACCTGAAAGCCATATTCCTGAAGCGTGTCGATGGTGCGCGCGAGATTGGTCACCATGAGATAGGGCACGCTCTCGGCGGCCCCGCTAGAGGTCTGAATTGCCGCCTCGGTGAGCGCACAGGCGTGATCCTTG
>CAMBZS010000164.1 GCA_945872335.1 Bordetella parapertussis
GCCAACAGTGTGCTGGTGATCAGCTTTGCCCGGGAGCGTCTCGACCAGGGCTTGAATGCGGTCGAGGCCGCGCTTGAAGCCGGCTTTGTCCGATTCCGTCCAGTGCTCATGACCGCGCTTGCCATGATCATCGGCATGTTGCCGCTGGCGCTGGGAGTGGGCGAAGGCGGCGAACAAAATGCGCCCCTCGGCCGCGCGGTGATCGGCGGCCTCCTGTTTGCAACTGTCGCCACCCTCGCCTTTGTTCCGGTCGTCTTTGCAATGATGCATGCCCGCGACGGAAAGCGCCCTAACCCCGCCTCACCTGCAGGAGAACCGTATGTCGCTGCCGCTTGAAAAGCTCCCCCACCGCCCGGTGTCGGGGCTCAAGCTGACCGCCGGACTCATCGTCACCCTGGCCCTGGCGGGCGGTATCGCTGCGTGGGGATTGTCGGCCCGGGCCTCCAACGCAGACAGGCTGAATGCGCGCGCTCAGGAGGCGGCTGTACCCACCGTGCTGGTGGTCACACCGTCCCGGCCCTCGACAAGCGTTACCCGCTTCGAACTCCCAGGACGAATCGAGCCGCACACCCGGGCGCCCATCTTTTCCCGCATCGCAGGCTACCTCAAGGCCTGGCATGTTGACATTGGCGCATCGGTCACGGCCGGTCAGCTGCTGGCCGAGATTGAAACGCCGGAACTGGATCAGCAGATCGCCCAGGCTCAGGCCGAACTCGCAAGCGTCCGCGCGAACGCCGCGCTCTCGCGCACCACGGCGGAGCGCTGGCAGTCGTTGCGCGACCAGGGCTTCGTCTCCTCCCAGGCAGTCGAAGAGAGGAAAGGCGACCTGCAGGTCAAGGAGTCCCAGGTGCGTGCGTCCCAGGCCAACGTGGATCGGCTGGTTGCGCAAAAGCAATTCTCGCGGATCGTGGCTCCGTTTGCCGGGGTGATCACCGCTCGAAACACCGACGTGGGCGCATTGGTCGTGGCAGGTGGCACAGCCAATACCGAACTTTTCACGGTGTCCGACATCAGCCGCGTTCGCATCTACGTCAACGTCCCACAAAACCGGGCGCTCTCGATCAAGCAGGGCGACCGCGCAAGCTTCCTCGTTCCCGAACATCCGGGCCGAACCTGGACAGCAACGGTGCAGTCGCTCGCCCAGGTGATTGGCGCGGGGTCGGGCAGCATGCTCGTCCAGCTCGCGGCCGACAACACCGGGTTGAGACTGCTGCCCGGCGGCTTCGCCAAGATCGTATTTGAACTTCCCCGCGACGCCTCGCTCGCGGTACCGGCCGGCGCGATGATTTTCGGTGCGGCGGGTCCACGCATTGCAGTCGTCGACGCGGAAGACCGCGTGCGGATCCGCCGCGTGACGGTCGCCAAGGATCATGGCAGCACGGTGGAGCTGTCCGCTGGCGTGCAGGCCGACGACAGGGTGATCGTGAGCCCGCCCGACGGGATCGTAGAAGGCGACAAGGTGCGCATCCGTACCGCATCCGCGCCAACGGGCACATCGGCGCCGGGCGCTCCGCGCCGCACGAACTGACACCCTGCATCGGGCCCCTGCCCGCAGCGCTCTCGAGGCAAGGGACTGATCCATGAAGAGTTTGGCGACGGCATCATGAGTGCGATCGACTTCTCCATGGACATCACACGCGAGCCCGACCCGAAGGGCGATCGTGTCAATGTGGTGCTGTCGGGCAAGTTCCTGCCCTACAAAACCTACTGATGCGTCAGTCCACCTTGATATTCGCGTCGCGCACCACCTTGCCCCATTTGGCAACTTCGGCCGCGATGTAAGTTCGGAGCGCCGCGCGATCGAGCGGTTCGATCGCCAGCGACTGTTTGGCGAATTTTTCAGTGATGTCCCGGCTTTGCAGCGCCCGGTTGAACTCCTCGTTCAGGCGCTGCAGCACGGCCTGCGGTGTGGCGGCCGGCGCAAACACCGCAAACCAGGTACTGGCCTCAAAGCCCGGGTAGCCCGACTCTGCCACGGTAGGCACATCGGGCAACACGGGGCTACGCTGCAGAGACATCACTGCAATCGGGCGAACCTTGCCGCTTTTCGCGTGAGGCACCACGGGCGGCATGGAGGTGCTGCCAATCGGAACCGACCCACCGATCACGGCCACCGCAGCGGCGGCAGGCTGATGCGGCACATGGGCAATATCGACACCGGCCAGACTGCGAAACAGCAACTCTGCCCCCAGGTGCGTGGTCGTGCCGTTTCCAGACGAGGCGTAGGAAAGCGGTGTGGTCCGCGCGAACGCAATCAACTCTCCCAGGGTGGTGGCCTTGACCGATGGGTTCACGAACAGGAGATTGGGCGTGACCCCTGCCATCGCCACCGGCTCGAAATCTTTCAGCAGGTCATAGCCGGCATTTCGAAAGAGCGAAGGATTGACCGATACCGCGACGCTATGAAAAAGGAGCATGTGGCCATCGGGCGTGGCCGCCTTCACCTGCTGGGAAGCGATGTTCCCACCCGCACCCGGCTTGTTCTCAACCACCATGGGTTGGCCAAGCGCGGCACCCATCGGTTCGGCGAGCATGCGCGCGATGATGTCGGTGGATGACCCAGGCGCAAACGCCACGGTGACGCGAACGGGTTTATCGGGAAACGCCGCCCAGGCGGGCGCCGCCGCAAACACCGTAACCAGCAGACCAGACAAGCAAAGCTTTTTCACGGGTCATCCCTCCTCGTCAACAATCCATTTACCCGATGCGGGGCATGGCGCACCGCACCATTCGGCGGGCACGTCGATCTCGAGTTCGAGCGCTTGCTGGCCATAGGCCTTTCCGAGCGCATCGATCTGCCGCGAGGCCATCCCGCCGCCGCCCAGCGCCCGGTGCATCAGAAAATTCAACGCGTGCAGGCCTGGCACTTCAAACCGCTCGATGGAGCCCTGCACCATGTCTGCAAAATGCTCTGCCATGCGATCGACTGTCACCTGATCTCGCAGCCATGCGAAATGCTCGGGGTTGCGGCACAGAATCGCCACATTCACGCTGTCCCCCTTGTCACCGGAGCGCGCGTGCGCGAAGCGCCGCAGGGCCACTCTACAGGTGGCGCGGTCAGTCAGTAGGGAAGCCGCCGGCGGTTGCAATGCGCCGCCGACGCCCGCCGGCGGCGCCCCCGTCGGGTTCGGCCTGTGAACTGGAATGTCACCGGGCGGAGGAAGCGGCACGGTGAGCGGCGAATCCGAACCGAGTTGTACCGTGGTGTCGGGCAGACGCTTCTTGTCGACCAGGAAACTGAACAGCCGTACGATCGGCGTGGGCTTGGGTCGTCCTCCGATCAGCGCCGCCGTGCCTTGCGCGAAGCTGAGCGCGGAGGACCCCACTTCGCGCGCAAACAGGTTGAGCGCCCTGGGATCCCGATGATCCACGACCAGGCGCAGGACCACCTCGCGCGCGCCGCGCGCGCGCGAGCGTCGGCCATAGCTTGCCTCGGCGCCCAGAACCTCGATGTGGACCGCATCGAAGTCGGGCCACGCCAGCGATTGGAACAGCGACCGGGCTCGCTTCAGCAGCGCCTCTGCACTTCGCTCTGCCTTGGCCACCGCCTCCTCGCCAATGATCACAATCATTGCAGTGGCGCGCCAACCCGACTGCCAGGTCGCCAACACCTTCAGGGTCGAGGTGGGGGGACAGCCGCGAACACCGGTCACCCGCACGCAGTCGACGCCGACCTGCTCCAGATGCACCTGCGAGAAGTCGGCCACCACATCGGGCAGCACATAGGCCGACGGATCGCCCACCTCGTACAGGACCTGTTCAGCGACCGTCTGTGGTGTGACGAGGCCCCCGGATCCCTCGGGCTTGCTGATGGTGAAACTGCCGTCGGGCGCGCAGGTTGCAATCGGATACCCGATCGACGCCCAATCGGGAACCTCGCGCCAGTCGGTCGACAGGCCGCCGGTTGCCTGCGGCCCGCATTCAAGCAGATGCCCGACCAGGCTGCCCGCAGCAAGGCGGTCATAGTCATGCGCCTTCCAGCCAAAAGCGTGAATCAGCGCGCCGAGCGCGAGCGCACTGTCAACGCAGCGACCGGTAATCACGATATCGGCACCAGCATCGAGCGCAACCGCAATCGGTTCCGCACCCAGATAGGCATTGGCGGTCAGCATTTTCTGCGGGATGGGCTCGCCCGTCTGCCACTCACGCGTGCCCTCGGCTCGAAGCGAATCCAGCATGGGCAACAGATCATCACCCTCCACCACAGCCACCTTGAGCGAGAGACCCGACTGCGCAATCAACTGCTCGAGCGCCCGCTTGCAGGCTTGCGGGTTGACGCCCCCGGCATTCGTCACCACACGCACCCCCCGCCGGGCAATGTCAGCGAGATGGGGGCTCAGGTAGCTGATCACGTCGGGGGGATAGCCAGCCTCGGGATCTTTCAGCCGCGCCCGGGCAAGGAGCGACATGGTGACCTCGGCGAGGTAATCCATCATCAGGACATCGACACCCGCCGCAAGAAGCGGCCCGATTCCGATCGGACTGTCGCCCCATGCGCCCGAGGCACCGCCGATGCGAAGCACATCGCGCCCGCCACGCGTGAACGGGCCGGCGGTCGGCCGAATGCGACTCACTGCCCACCCTCGGTGGGCCGCCTCGCGCGTCTGCGCGATCGCACCTCGGCGAGCACCTCCTCCGTGTGCTCGCCCAGACGTGGAGCGTGTCGTCGGACCGACGCGGGAGAGCTGGAGAAACGAACCGGAAACCGCGACTGCCGAAGCGTCCCTTCGGTGGGATGCTGCACGGTAGAAAAAAGCCCCACCTCGCGCACATGCGGATCAGCGGGCAGCGAATCGAGCGTATTCACCTTGCCGCAAGGCAGATCGATTTCGCGAAGCGCCGTGATCCAGTCGTCCGTTGAACGGGTGCAAAAATACCCTGCGAGCAGTTGACCGCAGGCCTCGGCATTGACGGTGCGCGCCTGCAGATTCGCAAACCGGGGATCGGTGTCGAGCAGGGCAGGCATGCCGACCAGCGCGGAGAATGCGCGCCAGTGAGCGTCGGTATAGACCACCACTGCCAGCCAGCCATCGCTTGTGCGATAGGGCCCCCGATGACGCGACATCAGACGCGCATAACCGGGAGGACCGAGGGCCGGCACGAACGCTTCCCCACCGCTGTGGTCTCCCATCACAAACTGCACCATGGTCTCAAACATGGGCACTTCAATCGACTGGCCTTCACCCGTACGCTGCCGATGATGAAGCGCTGCGATGATCGATAGCGCCAGGTAAAGTCCTACGATCCGGTCGCAGATGTTGACGGGCACATAGCGCGGTGATCCATCAATTGCCTGAAACAGGCCGGCAATCCCGCTGGCTGCCTGCATCAGGTCGTCGTACACCGGTTGTCCGCTACCCGGCCCGCCCTCGCCATACCCGACCGCGCAGACATGGATCAGTGCGGGATTCACGCTGCGAAGCGCTTCCGCATGAAGCCCCAGGCGTTGAACTGCCTGCGGCCGAACATTGCTCACAAATACATCGCAGTCGGCAGCAAGCGCCAGCGCCGCTTCGCGCCCTTCGACGGTTTTCAGGTCGAGACAGACGCTGCGCTTGTTTCGATTGGCCTGGAGATAAAGTGGCCCCATGGCCTCATGCCGCTGCGGACCGATGCGACGCAAGGCGTCACCCTCGGGTGCCTCGACCTTAATGACATCGGCGCCCAGATCACCCAGGATCTGGGTCGCACTGGGGCCCATGACAATGGTGGTGAGATCGAAAACCCGAACCCCGTGAAGAGGGCCTACCCGGTCTGGCGTGTTCATTCGAACGGCCGCTGGCACGGGCTCAATGGTCTGCGCTCATCCAGGTCTTTCGCGGGGGACTTTTCACCTCGATCTGGATGCAGTCCTCGAGCGCCTCGCTGAAGTGGGGCACACCACGCGGGTGGATCCAGCAGTCTCCTGCCTCGGCGATGAACGCTTCACCGCCAATCACCAGACGCATCCGTCCTTTGATGAGATAGGCGACCGACTCATGATCATCATGCTGATGCACCGGGTCGACCATCCCCTTCGCCTTGAAAGCCTCGAGCATCAGTACGTCTTCGCCCACCAGTAGCGACTTCACCGTGAGCTTTCCCGGCTCTTCAACCACGCCTTCCACGGCAGTGATCCGTTCGGCCACCACTTTGGAACCTTGACGAAAAAAAACCCCTGACGGTCTGAGTATCCGGTCTTCACCCTGCAGCTTCATGACGTACTCCTGATTGATTCGGCCGAGTCTATGTCCGGCCCGCTTGGCGGGTCAAGGTGGCATCCCGCTCGGGCACGCGCAGTCACCTTGCGCGTACTGAGATAATCTGCAGCCAATCAATCGGGAACCGCCTGGAGGCCCCGCCTTGCTATCGAACTTTCTCGCCGACCGGGAACAAAAACTGCGGATCGAGCCCGTGAGCGACACGCTGGTCCGCTTTGTGAGTACGCTCACCGACACCTTTCGCACGCCCATGGGCGACGATGTGATCCATGCGCTCACGTTGGAGGGCACCCTCTCGCTTCCCGACCTGGTGATTCGTTCGATCAGCGCAACCTCTACCGAGCAGCCCTTTGCGGGCTGCGCCGACAGTGTTCCACCGATGCACAAACTGGCTGGCCTGCGGATTGGTCCGGGGTACCGGAACCGCGTGATCGAATTGATCGGCGGCACCCGTGGATGTTCGCACTTCCTGACCATGGCGCTCGACCTGGGTGCCTCGCACACGCTCACCACCTATCTGCAGATGGAGTCGCGGGCGCCGCGGCGCGAGGTGGGCGTGACCGATGGTCGATGGATCGCCGTGGGGCTTGATATCGAACCGCGACTTGAAAATGCCTGCATCGGCCTGCGCGCAGAAACCCCCATGATGAGCGCCGCGCGATCAATTCGTGAGACGCCCTAGCCTGGCTCACCGCGCCCGCGCGGCGTAGACTTCCCGTCACTTCATTCTCATCCGGGGACCCCCATGAACAGCCCGAAAGTCACCCCTGCAAACGCGTCGCCAGCCCCGCGTGGCGGACGCAAGGTCATCATCACCTGCGCGGTCACAGGCTCGATCCACACACCCTCCATGTCGCCCTATCTGCCGGTCACCGCCGAGCAGATAGGCACCGCTGCGATCGAGGCTGCGGAGGCAGGCGCCGCCATCGTCCATCTCCATGCCCGCGATCCGAAAGATGGGCGCCCCGATCAGCGGCCCGCGAGCTTTGAGCCTTTCCTCAAGGAGATCCACGCGCGCTCCAACGTGGTGATCAACATCACCACGGGCGGCGCGGCAACCATGACGGTCGATGAGCGTCTGCAACCCTGCGCGGTATTCAAGCCCGAGGTCGCCTCGCTCAACATGGGATCGATGAACTTCGGTCTCTATCCCATGCTCGCCCGATACAAGACCTTCGAGCACGACTGGGAGCGCCCTTATCTCGAAGGGTCCGACGACCGGATCTTCAAGAACACCTTCCGCGATATCGAAAAGATACTTCGCACCTGCGCCGACAATGGCACCCGCTTCGAGATCGAGTGCTATGACATTGGCCACCTTTATACGCTCGCCCATTTCGTTGACCGTGGACTGGTGAAGCCCCCGTTCTTCGTCCAGTCGGTCTTCGGCATCCTGGGCGGAATCGGTCCGCACCCGGAAGATGTGTCCCACATGCGCCGCACTGCTGACCGGTTGTTCGGCGATAGTTATCTGTGGAGCGTGCTCGGCGCCGGCAAGTCGCAGATGGCGATTGCCGCCCAGTCGCTCACACTGGGCGGCAACGTCCGGGTCGGGCTGGAGGATTCGCTCTGGGTGGGGCCCGGGCAGCTTGCGCTGAAGAATGCCGAACAGGTGACGCTTGCGCGAAAACTCATTGAAGGGCTGGGGCTGTCGGTTGCCTCACCCGACGAGGCCCGTCAAATGTTGCAACTGAAAGGCAAGTCGGGCGTCGCCATCTAACCGCGAAGCCCCGCGGCGAATTGCCTGCGGGGCTTTCCTGCCGATTTACTCAGGCCTTGCCATGCTTGGCAATTAAAGCCTTCGCGGTTTCGAGCAGCTTCTTGCCATCCACGCCGCGCTTGCTGATATCGGCCACCCACTCGTCGTCCACCTGGCTCGAGCGCTTTACAAACTCCGCGGTGTCCGCCTCAGTGATCTGATAGATGGTGTTGCCGCGGTCCGCTGCAGATTTTCGGCCAGGTACATCGTTTTCCTGCTGAATGCGGCCAAGCCAGGCCGAGGTGTTGATGCCAGAGTTGTCATCAATCACCTTCTTGAGATCAGGCGGCAGCGACTGATACTTGGCCGGGTTCATCGCCATGACAAATGTGGCGGTGTAAAGCGCGGGCGCGTTCGAAGGAAACTCGCTGTGAAAGCGTGTGAGCTCATGCACGCGCACCGACGGCACCACCTCCCAGGGAATGGCGCAACCATTGATCGTGCCCTTGCTGAGCGCATCGGGAATGGCAGGCAGCGGCATGCCAACCGGTGTGGCGCCCAGAGAGGCCAGCAACTTGGTGATCTGCCGGGTCGCACCACGGATCTTGAGTCCACGCAGATCCGCAGGCGTGCGGATCTGTCGCTCGGTGGTGTGAAACATGCCGGGGCCATGAACATGAAGCGCAATCAGCTTCACTTCCTTGAACTCATCGGGCGTCATGGTGTGAACATATTCCCAGTAAGCCTTCGAGGTGGCCTCGGCACTGTTCATCATGAATGGCAACTCGAACACCTCGACCCGCGGAAAACGTCCGGCAGTCCAGCCGGGCAGGGTCCAGACCACGTCAACCACGCCGTCGCGGACCTGATCGTAGAGTTGCCCAGGCGCGCCACCGAGTTGCATCGCAGGATAGGCCTCGAACCTGATCCGCCCGCCCGACT
>CAMBZS010000165.1 GCA_945872335.1 Bordetella parapertussis
GGTCAATCTGGTGCTGCCTGGGATGATCGAACGCAAAGATGGATCGATCATCGTTGTCTCTTCAATTGGCGGGCTGCGCGGCCACGACACGCTGGGCGCCTACTGCATTTCCAAGGCTGCCGACCTGCAGCTGGTGCGCAACCTTGCCGTGGAGCACGGCCAGCACAATGTGCGGGTCAACGCGATTTCGCCGGGCCTCATTCGCACCGACTTTGCCCGCGCCCTGTGGGAAAACCCGGTGCTCCTCGCCGAGCGCACGATCAACGACCCGCTGCGACGCATCGGCGAGCCCGATGAAATCGCGGGCATCGCGGTTTATCTCGCGAGCCGCGCGTCGAGCTTCACCACCGGGCAAAATTTTGTCATTGACGGCGGCAGCACCATTTAAGACTCAGAGAGTCCGCCGGACGTTCCGGAAAGCGGACCTTCATCACATTGTTATAGCCGGCTCTGCGGGATACTGGAGCGAGCTGCAAGAGGCGGCAGGCAAGCGCGGAAGCTGCGCCCGCCGTTTTAGAAAATTCAGGATTGATGATGACCGAAAAAGACCTTGACCACGTGTACGCCCTGCTCTGTGACGCTGTAATCGAGCAGGTACCAGGTCAAAGCTCGCTGTTTCTGGCCCGCTTCGCGTTGCTGGCAATGGCGCACATCAATGATGCGCCCGTGATCGTGTCACTGATCGAATCGGCGCGGCTGACGCCCGCCGATTTTCAGAAAGTCAGAGCCTGAAGCGCGGCGACGCGCTCAGGTCTCCCGCATGGTGTGGCGAAGCACCGTGGTGATGGGTTCCAACCAGTACTGCAGAAGCGTGCGCTCGCGCGTCTTTACGAAAATCTCTGCCGACATCCCGGGCTGAAGCGCAAGCTTGCCCGCCTTGCTAAGGGATTCTGGGTCCGCTATCACGTGCACCACGTAGTAGGGGATATTCGTTTGCTCCTCTGTCATCCGGTCGGGTGACACGTACTCAACAGTCCCTTCGATCAGCGGCGTGATGCGTTGATCCAGAGCGCTGATGCGAACCTCGGCGCGGGCGCCGACCTTCACTTCATCAATATCTTTCACATCCAATCGGGCCTCGAAGATCAGCCGCTTCTCTGAGGGCACGATGTCCATTAACGGTTCGCCCGGGCGGATCACGCCGCCCACGGTAAACACCGCGAGCCCCACGACCGTACCGCCAATGGGCGCGACGATGCGCTGCCGCTGCAAGGCATCCTTGCTCGGCCGCATTCGGGCCCGAAGATCGAACACCTTGGCCTGCGAGTCGGTCAGTTCGGCGGCCGCTTCCTGCACGTAGCGATCGGTTAACCCAACGCTGCGGAGCTCAAGATCTGTGATGCGCTGCTGGGCCCGCGCAACGTCAGCTCGATGACCGCCCTTGCGGGAGACAAAATCCTCCATTCCACGGCGCAGGGCCAGAATTTGCGGCTTCTGCACGTACTGCTTGGCCTCCAGTGTGCGATTGGCGGCCACCTCTTCGTCATAAAGGCTAATCGCACGTTCTTCTGCACTGACCTGTTCCTGCAGCGCGTTGATTTCCTGGCGCGACTCATCGATCTGTCGTTGCATCAGCTTGAGCTGCGTCTCAAGCGCGGTTCGCTTGCTGGTGAAAAAACGCCGCTCGCTGTCCAGCAGCTCCACAATCTTTGGCTCGGTGCTACGCGCGCTGAGTTCAGGGGGAAACGTCACGGCAGAGAGTTGGTCCCGCTCGCTGCGCAAGCGCGCGTTCTTGGCGAGTTCGGCGTCCAGCGCGTCGCTGGCAATATCAACGCTGGCCAGAATTTGTTCGCTCTGCAGTTCAATGAGCGTTTGTCCGGCCTGCACCACGTCACCATCGTGCACGTGAATGGCGGCGATGATGCCGCCTTCAAGGTGCTGCACGGTTTTGCGATTGGATTCGACCTTCACTTCACCCGGCGCGATGATCGCCGCGCCCAAGGGCGCCAGCGCAGCCCAACCTCCAAAGCCCAGAAAGCTCACGGCAATAATGATGAGTCCGGCGCGGACCGATGACCGCGCATCCAGCGCGGGCGGCTGCTCGTCGCCCACGACCTTGAGTTGCGCGTCAGCCACGTTTCATCGCCTCGTCTTTGACCGCCTGCAAGGGTGGCCCCGGGGGTTTGCTTAATTGCTTCATCACTTCGGCGGTAGGGCCGAAAAGCTCCATCTTGCCTTCGCGCAGTACGGCCAGACGGTCGACGCCGGAGAGCAAGCTTGGCTTGTGGCTTACGATGACGCAGGTGACGCCGGCCGCTTTCAGATTGCGCAGACAGCCAACGAGGCCATCTTCGCCGGCAGCGTCGAGATTGGAATTGGGTTCATCCAGTACCACCAGCCGCGGAACGCCATAGAGCGCGCGAGCGAGTCCGACGCGCTGACGCTGGCCGGCTGAAAGATTTACCCCGCGCTCACCAATGTCGGTTTCATAGCCTTGCGGCAGGCTGAGAATAAGCTCATGCACTTGCGCCAACTGGGCGGCAGCCACCACCTGCTCGCTGTTCACTTCGCCAAGGCGGGCGATGTTCTCGGCGACGGTGCCCGCCAGCAGTTCAACGTCCTGCGGCAGATAGCCTAAGTGCTGGGAGAGTTGGCCGCGGTTCCATTGCGAGAGTTCGGCGCCGTCCAGTCGAACCGCGCCCTGAGTGGGTCGCCAGACACCGGCAATCATGCGGGCGAGCGTTGACTTGCCGGCGGCACTGGGCCCAATCAAGCCCAGAGATTCGCCCGGCGCCAAGGCAAAACTGACCCCGCGCAGAATGATGCGGTCGGGGTTACGGATCGCGAACGACACATTCTCGACCGTAAGCTGGCCTTTGGGTTCGGGCAAAACCGTGCGGTTGGCCTCGTCGAGTTGCTGCTCGCGCATCAACTCATCAAGCCGCTTGTAAGCCCCCTGGGCGTCGACAAAAGCGCGCCAGCCCGCCACCGCGAGTTCCACCGGCGCCAGTGCTTTTCCGAGAATGATGGTGGCCGCAATCATGATGCCGGGCGAGGCCTGCATCTCGATGACGGCCCAAGCGCCCACCCCGAGCATGAGGGTTTGCAGTGCCTGTCGAAAAAATTTGGTGCTGCCCGAGAAGATGCCGCCGAGGCGTCCGGCGCGCGCCTGCGCGGCGGTGCCACGCTGACCCAGCTTGCGCCAGCGCGAAATGACGTTGTCTTGCATGCCTAGCGCGACGACCACTTCGGCGTTTTGCAGCGAGCTTTCAACGAAGCGATTGGCCTTGCGCTGCTCGCGCCCCGCTTCTTCCAGCGCGCCGCGAGTAATGCGTTCGTTGAGCACCGCAGTCGCGAACAGCAAGAGCGCGCCGCCCACTGCGAACAGGCCCATCATCCAATGCATGCAGAAAATGACGATGAGAAAAATGGGCGCCCAGGGCGCGTCGAAGAAAGCCTGTACGCCAGGGCCCGAAATAAACTGCGAGAGAAGTTGGGTGTCCCGCAGCGTTGCCTGCTGCTGGGAATTGCGCGATGCCGGGTTGGCCGTGCCTTCCATCAAGCGCCCTACGACCAGTGGGCCGGCTTGCGCTTCCAGCGCCAAGCCTGCGGTTTGCAATACACGGGAGCGCACGCCTTCCAGCAGCGTCATCACAATCATCATGGCGAGCGTGATAACGGTCAGCGCAACGAGCGTCTCCTGGCTGCGGCTGGTGAGTACACGGTCGTAGACCTGCAGCATGTACAGCGGCGACGCCAAGGTCAGGATGTTGACGAAAAAGCTGAAGAAGCCGGCGTAGAACCAGTAGCGACGGAAATTTCGAAGGAGGTCTTGCATTAAGGCGGCCTGCCCGCGGGCTTTGACTCGAGTTGCAGATTACCGCACTGCGATTAGCGTAGCGAGCGGCAAGGTCTGTCAGGAGAGACTCAGGAATCTTGCCGGCGCTCCCCGCGATATCCGTCACCAGATATCGCGGGGGTGTGGCGCTTAGACCACCAGGAAGTCGCCCGCCGTCAGCGCCGGCTGGGTGGCGAGGGTGGCGAACTGCACCGGGCTGAAGACCACATCGCTACCATCCTGATCGTAGAACAGCGCGCCAGAGCTGCTGTTGTAGATGAGGCGGGTGCTCGAGGCAGTCGCAACATCAGTCGTTCCCGATTCAAACACCGTGGACAGCACCGTGGTGGGGGTGAGCTCAGCAAATATCAGCTGCTCAAGCTCGATGACGTCGCCGCCAACCGTGCCCGCGCCGTCGAAGTCCGAGACCGTATCCACGTTGGTCGTGCCGTTGAGGATGGCGTCGAAGCGGAAGCTGTCGCCACCGGCGCCGCCCACCAGCACGTCGTTACCCGCCCCGCCGATTAACAGGTCATTGCCCCCGTTGCCTTCCAGACGGTTGTCATTGGCGTTGCCGCCCAGCGTGTCGTTGCCGCTACCGCCCAGCAGGTTCTCGATGTTGATCAGCGTGTCTTCGCGAACGCCATTCACGTAGGCGTAGGACTCGCTAATCGTCGCAGAAGCCGGCACCGCCACGTCTTCAAACTCCGCCACATACCAGCTCGGCGTTGAGGCCTTGCTGTCGAACCAGCCCGTGGCCCCCAGCTTCGCAAACTCGAACGTGGCATCCGAGTAGGTCAGCGTGTTGTTGGTGAGGCTCAAGGTCCAGTTGCCGTACTGGGTGAAGGTGGTGGGGTCTTGCTGCTCCGGCGTGGTGTTTTCCAGCAACCAGGCGAAGAGCTGCGCGCCATCCACCAGGCTGCCGGTGGTCTGCACCATGCCGTTGCCCCCCAGATCGAAACTGAGCGTCTCGTTAGGGTTGATTTCGTTGGTTTTAGCGGGGTCAGTCACCATCAAGGGCCATGGCCCATTCGCGTAGCCGGCGCTGATAGATCTGTTCAGGTAAATGTCCAGATATCGCGCCGCGGCTTCCACCACGAAGTTGTTTTTTTCGCCGAACCCATCGGCAGTAAGCGAAGTCGTTGACGGCACCGAGGCAAACACCCGATAGCCTTCGAATTCAGAGCCAAAATTGTCCGCCGCAATCACGCCCCAGTTGGCGCTGCTGATCCCGCTGAAGAAGCTCGAGAGTCCCGAAAGGTTGTACTGATGATCGGCGGTGGCCGAAGCCAGCAGACCGTCCATCGTCAGCGGCAGACCCTGCAGGAAGAACTTGCCAGTGGATTCGTCCCACGCGTAGAACAGCAGGCTGCTGTTCCCGCTGCTGGGGTCGACCGCGAGCAAATTGCCATCGATGGCGGGCGTCTCGGCACCCGTAATCGCCGTTTCCGTCGGCTCGCCAGACGCCCAGAGCGGCGTGCTTACCGTGTTGCCCTGCTCCGGACCCGCCTGCCATTTCCAGACGCCTTCCTGCAGCGCATCGCTGAGCGCAATCCACGGATTGGCATGGGGTAGCGAATCACTGTTGGGGGTGACCAGCAGATTCAGCACGTCGCTGTTTTCCGCACTGGAGGTCAGGGTGACCAGGTGCCCGCTCGCGCCGCCAAAACTGGCGCTGCTCGCACCGGCCAAAGCCTGGGTGTAGGTCGAGTCGGTTTGCACCAACTGGTAAGCGTTTAACTGGCCCGATGCGCCGGTGGGGCGCACCAGATAGCTGTTACCACCGCTGGACACCAAACCGCTGGAGAGCGACACCACTACCGACTCGGTGCGTGCGCTGTAGTCCGCCGTGTCGACGCCGTCGCCCCCGTTCAGGGTGTCGTTGCCGTCACCGCCGATGAGGGTGTCGTTGCCACCCAAACCATTCAGCGTGTCATTACCGGCAAGGCCGTCCAGCGTATTCGCGCCCGAGGTGCCATTCAGCGTGTCGGCGTCAGCAGTGCCATTGATGACATCGATGACATCGCCGCCGCTAGCGGTCACCAAGGCACTTCCGGTGGAATCCACCGCTTCCGGCGTGCCGCCACCGTCGGTGTAGGTCACATGCACACGCACTTGCTTGCCGACGTCGCCGGCGGCCAGCGTATAGGTGCTGACCGTCGCGAGGCTGATGTCGCTCCAGGCGATGCCGTCGCTCGAGTTCTGCCATTGATAGTTCAGCGTGCCCAAGCCATCGGCATCCGCCAAGGTGCTGCTGGCGGTGAGCAGTGAACCTTCTGTCGTGCTGCCCGAAACGGTCACTGCACCGGTAGGGGCATCGTTAACAGGCGTCACCGTCAGCCCCAGGGTCGCCGCCAAGGTGCCGGCTTGGGTATCGTTCACCGTGTAGCTGAACGTGTTGGTGCCATGGAAGTTGGCAGTCGGCGTGAAGGTGTAAGTGCCGTCCAGATTGTCGACCACCGCCCCGTTGTTGGCAGTGAGATTGCTCACCGTCAGCGTGGTGCCGTCCTCCACGTCGCTGAAGCCCGCCAGCAACTGCGCCTTGGTGATAATCGTCCCCGTCGCATCCTCGGCAATCGACGACAGCGTCGTCTGCGTGCCCGTCAGCGCCGGCGCATCGTTCACCGCCGAGACGGTAAGCGAGCGGGTGCCCGCAACCGTACCGCCGTTGCCGTCAGACACTGTGTAGGTAAACACGTTGGTCCCGTTGTAGTTCGCATCCGGCGTGAACGTGAACGTGCCGTTGGTGTTGTCCACCACCGTGCCGTGGTCCGCGCTGATCGACGACACCACCAACACAGTGTTGGGATCCACATCGCTGAAGCCCGTCAGGAACTCGCTCTGGTTGATATCAAGCGCCGTGTCTTCGGCCGTCGTCAGCACCGTGCTGCTCGTCGCCGAGCCCGTCGGCACATCGTTCACCGAACGCACCGTCACCGTCACCGTCCCCGTGTCCGTGCCGCCCTTACCGTCAGACACCGTATACGTGAAACTGTCCGTCCCGAAGAAGTTCGCGTCCGGCGTGTACACGTAATCGCTACCGCCACCGCCCGTCAGCGTGCCGTGCGTCGGCTGCGTCGCAATCCCGCTAATCGTCAGCGTGTCACCGCTCGCATCCGCATCGTTCGCCAGCAAAGACGCCCGCGTAATCGTCAGCGCCGTGTCTTCGCCAGTCCCGCTGAAGTCGTCGCCCGCCACCGGCGGCGCACCCACCACCAGGAAGTCGCTCGCCGCCAAAGCCGGCGCACCCGTCAGCGTCGCAAACTTCACCGCAGCACCGCTGCCAGAGCCGTCCGCGTCGTAGAACAAATCACCCGTCGTGCTGTTGTAGATAACGCGCACGTCGCCAGTCGATGCCGCATCGCTCGCGCCGCTCTGGAAGGTCGTGCCCGTCAAAGCACCGGAGGACAGCGCACGGAACACCGTGTCCTGCAACTGAATCACATCCGACCCACTCGTGAAGTCACCAATCGTGTCAACGTTGGTGCTGCCATCACCCAGGTTCGTCGAGAACACAAACGTGTCAGCGGCCCCGCCGCCAGACAGCGTGTCGTTCCCCAAACCGCCGTCCAGCGTGTCCGCGCCGCCGTTACCCGTCAGCACGTTCACCGAGCCGTTACCAGACAGCACGTCGGCGCCGCTGCCGCCCGTCACGTTCTCAATCGACACCAGCGTGTCTTCCGCAACCCCATTCACAAACACCGTCGACTGCAACAGCGACAGATCGGCCGTGACGTTCTCAAACTCCGCCACATAAGACCCCGTGGACGACGCCTGCGCATCCGCCCAGCCCAGCGCGCCCAACTTCGCAAACTCGGTCGTGTTCGTGCTGTAGGTCAGCGTGTTCGACGCCAGACTCACCGTCCAGTTACCCAACTGCGTGAACGTCGCCGCCTCAATCCCTTCAGGGGAACTGCTCGCCTCCAGCCAGGCAAACAGCTGACCGCCGTCCAACAAGTTGTTCACCGTCAGCGGACCGGTGTCCGAAAAAGCAAACCCAAAACTGTCCAGCGGATTCGCTTCCGATTTCGGATCCGTCACCACCAGCGGCCACGGGCCGTTAGGGAAGTTCGCGTTCACACGGTTCACATAGACGTTCAACGCGTTCGCCGCTAAGTTCACCGCGAAACCGTTGTTGTTCGACGTGAAATCCGCCGCCGTCAGCGCATTACTCGACGGCGTCGACGACACAATCCGGTAGCCCTCAAAGTCAGAGCCCAGATAGTCCGCCGCCACCACGCCCCAGAACGGCGCCTGAGTCCCCGCAAAAGCTTCCGACAAGCCTGTCAGCGAGTAGCTCGCCAGGCTTGAACCGCCGGCAGCCAAATCATCCAGGCGCACGGGCAAGCCCTGCAAATAGAACTTGCCGCTCGATTCGTCAAACGCGAAGAACAGGAAGTTGCTGTTGCCACCCAGCGGATTGTTGGCCAGCACCCCACCACTACTAGACGGCGTCGTCACCGAACTCGCACTCGCTTCCGTCGGCTCGCCAGACGCCCAGAAGGGCGTCGACAGCTCGGTGCCGTTCTCCGGGCCCGCCTGCCAGCGCCACACGCCTTCCTGTAGCGCGTCGCTTAAGCCCAGCCACACGCTCGCGCCACCGTTCGGCGTCACAAACGCCGACACCATCGCCGCGTTCTCGGCCGCCGAGGTCACCGTCAGCAGATGCCCCGTCACATCGCCAAAACTCAAGCCCGCAGCGCCAGACAGCGCTTCCGAATAGGTCGAGGGCGTCGTCACCAGCTTGTAGGCGTTGATGTTGCTGCCCGTGCCCGTCGTGCGGACAAAGTAAGCGTCACCGCCGCTGCTCACGAAGCCGTCCGACAAGCGCACCGAGACAGACTCACTCCGATCGCTGTAGTTCGCCGTGTCCGCGCCGTCGCCGCCGGTCAGGGTGTCGTTGCCGGTACCGCCG
>CAMBZS010000166.1 GCA_945872335.1 Bordetella parapertussis
CCCTTCAGCGCCATCACGCTTGACGAACACACGCTTCTTGCGGACCTCGACCTGAATGGTGCGCGCCTTGCCCGTGGCATCAGCCTGTTTGATTTCAGAGGTCTGCTTGCGGGTGAGCGTGATTTTCTTCTTGGGTGCCTCAGCGCCGCCATGAGCTCGACGCAGTGCCTGGAGCAGGCGCTCCTTGTCGGCTTCGGTGACGGTGTCATCGCCCGAGGCCTTCTCGACGCCAGCCGACCGAAGCTGCTCGAGCAGCATCTCGACGGGCATTTTGAGCTCAGTGGCGAAACTTGCAACGTTGGTGCTTGCCATCTCTATCCTTCCCTCACCGGGGCGCTGTGGAACCGCCCTCAGGCCTGCTCGCTCTCAAACCAGTGCGCACGGGCGCGAATAATCAGCTCGCGCGCGCGCTGGTCGTCAATGCCGGTTGCCTCGACCAATTCGTCGACCGCAAGCTCGGCGAGTTCGTCGCGCGTGTGCACCCCGGCATCCGCCAAACGCGCCGCCAGCGCGCGATCCATGCCCTCAAGCGACAGCAGATCTTCGGCCGCTGAACCGAGCTTTTCCTCGGTGGCGATGGCTTCAGTGAGCAGCACATTGCGCGCACGATCGCGCAACTCGTTGACGGTGTCTTCGTCGAACGCCTCGATCTCGAGCATCTCGTTGAGAGGCACGTAAGCGATTTCCTCGAGGCTGGTGAAACCTTCGTCAATAAGGATGTCGGCCACTTCCTCGTCGACGTCAAGGCGCGCAACGAAAATATCCCGAACCTCACCGCGCTCGGTCGCCGACTTCTGCTGCGACTCTTCGCGGGTCATGATGTTGATCTGCCAGCCGGTGAGTTCCGAAGCCAGACGCACGTTACGTCCGCCCGTGCCGATCGCCAGGGCGAGGTTGTCTTCATCAACCACCACGTCCATTGCGTGCTTGTCTTCATCAACCACGATCGACGAGACATTGGCTGGGGCAAGCGCACCGATCACGAACTGCGCGGGATCCTCCGACCACAACACGATGTCAACGCGTTCACCGGCCAGTTCGCCGGTCACCGCCTGGACGCGCGAGCCGCGCACGCCGACACAGGTGCCAATCGGGTCAATGCGGCGATCGGTGGTGTGCACGGCGATCTTGGCGCGTACGCCAGGATCGCGTGCGGCAGCCTTGATCTGAAGCAGCCCCTGCTCGATCTCCGGCACCTCGTTGGTGAAGAGGTGGCGAATGAATTCGGGCGAGGTGCGAGACAGGATCAGTTGCGGGCCACGCCCCTCGCGATTGACTCGCAGCACCAGCGCGCGAACGCGATCGCCCACCCGCAGGTTTTCCTTTGGAATCATCTGGTCGCGGGGCAGGCGGGCCTCTAGCTTGCCGGTCTCGAGGATGGCCCCCTCGCGATCGATGCGCTTGATGGTGCCCGACATGATCGGCTCGTCGCGGGCCAGGAAATCGTCGATGATCTGCTCGCGCTCGGCCTCGCGGATTCGCTGGAGGATGACTTGTTTGGCAGCCTGCGCACCGATCCGGCCCAACTCAACCGCTTCGAGTTCTTCCTCGATAAAGTCGCCCACCTGCACGTCGGAAACCTGCTTTTTCGCTTCGGTTAGGATGATCTGGATATCGTGGTCTTCAAGCTCGCCATCAGGTACCACCTGCCAGCGTCGGAAGGCCTCGTAATCCCCCGACAGGCGGTCGATCGTGACCCGCACATCGGTCTCTTCCTTGAAGCGCTTCTTGGTGGCCGAGGCCAGCGCGGTTTCGAGCGCGGCAAACACGACATCTCGCGCAACGTTTTTCTCGCGCGCCAGCGCATCGACCAACAGCAGGACTTCACGGCTCATGATCAGCTCCTAAAACTTCACGATCGGCACCAGACGTGCCCGCTCGACCTCGTCGAGCGAAAAGACAAGTTTACGAACGGAGGGCGGCTCGCCCGACTCGGCACCAGGCCTGGCCGGGGCGCGGCGCGCACGCGCGGCGGACTTCGCAGCGACCTTCGCTGCCCCAGGGGTACGGGGTGTAGCCGGCCCGGGCTCGACCAGTTCGAGACCGAAGCGGCTGGATTCCTCGATGGTAAGGAGCCCCTCGAAATTGCGCCGACCCTGGAACGGCTGCCGAAGCCGGATGGTGATCAGACTGCCCGCGAACCGGACAAAATCACGCGCTTGCTTCAGCGGTCGATCCAGTCCGGGCGAGGACACCTCAAGCCGGCCGTAGTCAATGTCGTCGACGGTGAAGACATGACTCAACTGACGGCTGACCGCCTCGCAATCTTCGATCTGAATCCCCGCGGTGGAATCGATGAACACACGCAACAGACCGCGCGGACCGAACTCGATATCGACCAGTTCGTAGCCGAGGGGGCCAATCGTGCGTTCAACCAGCGAATGCAGGTCGGGCGCGCCCATGGAGACCGGGCGGACCTCAGTGGATTCACCCGACTCGCGCATGCGCTCGTCGCGTGACCTGGACCTCGCGTTCACCCCTGTGTTCTCCGCATGAATATCGATCTGGAAAAAAAAATGGGCTCGCAAGCCCATTTCCACCCACGCCCGCCCCTGAAAGCCTGCGGGGACGAGTTAAACAACAAAAAATTATAACCTAGAACGGTGTGCCATATCGGCGAAAACCCGGGCAGCGCAGGCTGCAGGTTCGGGCAAGCGCCCCTCAAGCTGCCCGTCAAGCACCACCACCAGCACCACCAGCACCGCCAGCACCAGCACCGCCACCGCCAGCACCGCCCCGGCGACCGCGACGCGACCGGCGGCTTCCGCCGCCGCCACCCGGCCCGCCCTGCCCTGGCTGACCACCTTGCCCCGGCTGGCCCGCGGCGGCTGCAGTTCGCTGCCCGCCGCCAGCGCCCTTACCGCCACCGCCCTTGCCACCACCGCCCTTGCCAGCAAACTTCGCACCGCCGGGCTTACCACCCGGCCGCTTTCCGAATCCAGGTTGACGTCCAGACGGACCGCCCGAGCCAGGCAGCGTGAAGCCGGGCATGGCCGACGCCGCTCCACGACCGCCTCGCGCGCCGCCACGCGCGTGGCCGCCCCGTCCGGCGGTCGCACCGCCACCCGTTGCCGCGGCCCCGCCTCCGCTATCCATCGGCCCTACAAAACCCTGCTGAGACCCCATCCTCGCCCGCGCCCGTCGCCCCTGCCCGGGCGGCTTGGGCGTTGAGTCACCACCGCGGCGAACAGATCGGGTGATGCCTTCCAGGTGCGCATCACGGGACGACGGTTGCCACTCATCGTCCGACAACTCCGGCGGCAATTCGGCCGGCTCTTCTTCCTCGGGCAGTGCAACATTGCCGATGGAATCGAGCGGATCCTCAAAATCATCGTCGACGTCACTCCAGCGCTCGTCGTCATCATCGTCTTGATCCAGGCCTTCGCGCGCCGCAGCACGCGCTGCTTCGGTGGTGGGATCGCCACCTCGAAGCAGGCGCTGAAGCGACAGCACCTCGGACGGCGACAACTCGGCCCAACGTCCCCGCGACAGCCCGCGGGGCAGCGCCACCGGCCCGAAGCGCAGCCGCACCAGACGGCTGACCGTCAGCCCGACCACATCGAACATGCGCCGGACTTCGCGATTACGCCCTTCGCTGATCACCACGCGATACCAGGCATTCGCCCCGTCGCCGCCCAGATCTTCGACCACAGAAAACACCGCAGGCCCATCCTCGAGCGCCACGCCTTCGAGCAGTCGCGAGCGAATCTCGTCGTCGATTCGTCCGAGAATTCGCACTGCGTATTCACGCTCCCAGCCGTAGCGCGGGTGCATGAGCTGATTGGCGATATCGCCGGAGGTAGTGAAAACCAGCAGCCCCTCGGTGTTGAAGTCCAAACGCCCGACCGCCACCCAGCGCGCGCCCTTCAGGCGCGGCAGTCGTTCGAAGACCGTCGCGCGGCGCGAAGGATCGTCGCGGGTGCAGATCTCTCCCGATGGTTTGTGATAGAGCAGCACCCGTGGCGGCAATGCAATGGGCGGCCGGCGAATCGGACGGCCGTTTACGCGAACCTGATCATTGAGACCGATCCGTTGTCCGACATGGGCAGGCTGGCCATTGACCGATACCCGGCCAGCGATGATCAGTTCCTCCATATCACGGCGCGAACCCAGACCCGCGTCAGCAAGAAGCTTGTGCAGTTTGGGTAGGTCTTCCTCGGGAAGCTCGTTGCGCGATTTGCGCTTGGCAGGATCCGCGGCGTCCAGTCCGATTGCAGGCTGACTTGAGTAGACGGGCGGCTCGCTTGCTTCACCGGGCTCGCGATCAGCTTCGACTGGCGCGCCGTCGACGTGCTCAGCGCCGTGCTGAGATGGCGATTCGGGCCGATCGCCCGACTGGCGATTCGGATGACGTCCGCGCCTGCGTCGCAGTGCGTTTCTGGGCGGTCGTCCGCTTTCGCCTGGCTCCCCGCCTTGGGCCTGCGCCACGGGGCCATCGCTGGCAGGTGGCGAGGGTTCGACAGCAGGCGGTTGATCGGGCAACGGCCCGGCAGCAGGGCGGTTTTCGTCGTTCACGGTAACTCCCGTGGTTCGGATGAGACAGCGGCGGAATCCCGAAGGTCTGACACCGATTGAGGCGACTCGCCAGGAGGATTCAACAAATCGGATTCTGGATTGCTAGAGGAAACGGTCTCAGGGAACGGTACGACATTGCTCACGACCCGCTCACCTGCGACCACGCCAGTGGTGTCGGGCGCCGAGGGATTGGCAGACACCACCGGAATCTCCGGCCCGGCGGCCCCTGTTTTGTCAGATACCGCTTCGATAAGCGCCGCATCGGTGGCCTCTGGGTCATGAGGCTCGGCTTCGGGAACCGCCGCGTCGGTGGCTTCTGCGTCAGGAAGCTCGGCCTCGGGAACCACCACAGCATTGGCGTCTGCTTCAGCCGGTGGCTCAAATTCAATCGCCTGCTGCACCGGCAGCTCGGTTGGCGAGCCTGCGCCCTCCAGGGGAGGCAACTGTGACAGCGCTCCCAGCCCCATGTCGTCGAGAAACCGGCGTGTGGTGCCAAACAGGGAGGGACGCCCGGCCGAATCCTTGTGCCCGATCACCTCGATCCAGCCCCGCTCTTCCAGCGTGCGAACGATTTGTGGCGACACCATCACACCGCGGATCTCTTCAATGTCGCCCCGCGTGACGGGCTGTCGATACGCAATGATGGCGAGTGTCTCCATGACGGCGCGCGAGTATTTGGGCGGCTTCTCACCGGTCAGCCGGTCAAGAAAGCGGGCGAACTCGGGAGCGGTCTGAAACCGCCACCCCGATGCCAGCTCGACCAGCCTGAGGCTGCGCGTCTGCCAGACAAAGCCGATGTCGTCGACCAGTGCCCGAATGGTGTCCGGCGCGAGGGAGTCGTCGAACAGTCGACGCAGGTCGCTGATGCTTAGTGGCTGAGGGGCGCTCAGTAGCGCCGCTTCGATCACAGCTTTCGCTTCGTCGGTATTCATCCGATCTGCTTCAAGGAAAACTGTCGGCGCTTGGACCGCAAAGCGGCGCTGCCCGACTGTCATCCGGTTCTTCAGGGCGTTTATGGCCACCCCATGACACCCGGAGCGCCCCGCCGAAAAATAGAACCGGAGAAAAAACCCGTCCAACATTAGCGCTGCGGACCGGGCAGGCAAAACATCCGAACGGATGCCTGTGAAACTGGTTGCGGGGGCAGGATTTGAACCTGCGACCTTCGGGTTATGAGCCCGACGAGCTGCCAGACTGCTCCACCCCGCGTCTGAGAAAAAAGAGGATAACAGGTAGCCACCTCGAGAGCAAACCGAAACCCGATCGCCGGTCCCTAGTGACCCCGACATTTTCCCGAGCCGCGCAGAGCTTCGGTACACTCCGAGCAACTTCATGAACGGAGCGGCAGTGAAACACTGTTCGGCGTGCGGCAGCCTCGTTACCCAGGAAATTCCCCCGGGCGACAACCGCCACCGCTACTGCTGCGGGCAGTGCGGGGCCATCCACTACCAGAACCCCAAGCTCGTACTCGGCACTGTGCCGGTCTGGGGCGACCAGGTGCTTTTGTGCAGGCGGGCGATCGAGCCACGCTACGGGCTCTGGACGCTGCCAGCAGGCTTCATGGAAAACGGTGAAACCACCGAGGAAGGCGCCGCGCGCGAAACCGCGGAAGAGGCTGGGGCGCGCATCGAACTGGGCCCGCTTTACTCCGTGCTGGACATTCCGCACGTCGATCAGGTTCACATGTTCTTTCGCGCGCGCCTTCTCGATATCGAGTTCGACCCTGGCCCCGAAAGCCTGGAGGCGCGGCTGTTTTCCGAGGCCGACGTTCCCTGGGAGTTGCTCGCCTTCCGCACGGTTGAACAGACACTGCGCTGGTTTTTCGAAGATCGGCGAACCGGCCTCTTCGGTTTGCGGACCCAAGCCATCCGCTATCAGCCGCGACAGCGCTGAGGCCGAACAACCGTTTCACCAACCCCATCCGGTTCATGTCCCGACCCCTGCTCCGCTGGGTCGATCCCGACGATCCCCTGCCCCCGGCACATCTCGCGCTCCGCGAACCGAACGGACTGCTGGCGGCCGGACACGACTTGTCCGCCGCACGGCTCCTCGAGGCTTACCGGCACGGGATCTTCCCCTGGTACAGCGCTGGCCAGCCAGTGCTGTGGTGGTCACCCGATCCACGCATGGTCCTCGATCTTTCCCGCTTCAAAGTCTCCCGATCGCTGGTGAAGACAGTGCGCAGAGTGCGCCGCGAGGCGCGCTGGAGAATTTTTCTCGACCGCAACTTCGAGGCCGTGATGGACGCTTGCGCAGCCCCCAGGGAACACCTGGGGGACGGCACCTGGATCACGCCGCAGATCAAATACGCATACTGCGATCTGCATCGCCAGGGCTTTGCGCATTCGGTGGAAATATGCGATGAGGACAACAGCCTCGTTGGCGGTCTTTATGGCGTGTCGATCGGGCGCATGTTCTATGGCGAGTCGATGTTCGCGCGCGCGCCGGATGTATCCAAGATTGCGTTGTACGCCCTTGTTGACCTGCTCCGTGCCCATGGATTTCGCGTGATAGACTGCCAGCAGAACACCCGCCATCTGGCGTCTCTTGGTGCGACGGAGGTTCCCCGCGTGACATTTCTGTCCGACGTTTCCGAGCTTGCAGCGTTGTCCCCACCCGACTGGTCGTCGGTCGGCATCGCCTTCCCAGACGCATGACGCAACTCAAGGAACTGCCCTTCTCGGCGCTGCAGTTTTATGCCACGGCGCCCTACCCCTGCAGCTACCTCGAGGGCCGGCAGGCGCGCTCACAGGTGGCCACGCCCAACCACCTGATCAACGCCGACATCTACAGCGAACTGGTGCGTGCGGGCTTCCGGCGAAGCGGCGTGTTCACCTACCGCCCCTATTGCGATGGATGCCGCGCCTGCGTGCCAGTGCGCGTACCGGTCGCGGAATACCTCCCCGATCGCAGCCAGCGTCGCGCGCGTCGCGCTCACGGCACCCTGCGCACGCTGGTCGCGCGTCTGGGCTTCTCGCCCGAGCACTACCAGCTTTATCTGCGCTATCAGGCGAGCCGTCATTCGGGTGGCGGGATGGACCACGACAGCCGCGAGCAATACGCGCAATTTTTGCTTCAGAGCAAGGTCAACACACGGCTGGTGGAGTTCCGCGAACCGGACGGCCTGCTCCGGATGGTCTCCATCATCGACATCCTCAATGACGGCCTGTCATCGGTCTACACTTTTTTCGACCCCGACGTGCCGCACGCAAGCTTCGGCACCTACAACATCGTCTGGCAGATCGATCAGTGCCGCCAGCTCAACCTGCCCTACCTCTATCTTGGCTACTGGATCGCCAGCAGCCGGAAGATGTCGTACAAGGCCAATTTCCGGCCGATCGAGCGGCTCAGCGAAGGACGCTGGGAACGCATGGGCGAACCCTCCAGCGCTGAATGAATCCCTACGACATCGTCCGCCCGCTGCTGTTTCGCCTTGACGCCGAGCGCGCTCACCATCTCACCTTCGCTCTCCTAGACCAGCCACTGTTCCGGCCGCTCCTTCAATGGGCCGCAGGCGACTCGGTAGACGACCCGGTTGATTTCCTTGGCCTGCGGTTACGCAATCGCGTCGGCCTTGCCGCGGGGCTGGACAAAAACGGCGAACATCTCCAGGCGTTGTCGGCACTTGGGTTCGGCTTTATCGAAATCGGCACCGTCACCCCGAAGCCGCAACCCGGCAACGCCCGGCCACGCATTTTTCGCATCCCGCGGCGCCATGCACTCATCAATCGGTTGGGCTTCAACAACGATGGGCTGGACGCTCTGGTCCAAAACGTCCAGCAGTCGGGCTTTAACGGGGTGCTGGGCATCAACATCGGCAAAAACGGCAGTACGCCCAACGAGCGCGCCCTTGACGATTACCGCGAATGCCTCATCCGCGTGCATGACATTGCCAGCTACGTCACGGTGAACGTCTCGTCGCCCAACACCAAGGACCTGCGCCGACTGCAAGGCGGCGACGAACTCTCGGGGCTGCTGGCCGGCCTGTCCGAGACTCGCGCCATGCTCTCCGACCGTGATGGCAAGCGGGTGCCCATGGTGCTCAAGATCGCCCCCGATCTCGACGACGAACAGATCGCCCTCATTGCCGATCTGCTGCCCGCGCAGGGCATCGATGCCGTCATTGCCACCAACACCACGGTGTCGCGCGATTCCGTT
>CAMBZS010000167.1 GCA_945872335.1 Bordetella parapertussis
AAACACCGGTTCACCGCCCACGATCGTGTAGTGCATGCCCCGCGAGGGCATCACGAACCGTTTGGCGCCGCCGGGCAGATCAAACCGCTTGTGAGCGCGCTCGTCGGAGCCCACGGTGGCGGGATCGAAGATCGCCAGGTCGGCCGCCATTCCTTCAGCGATCTGCCCCCGATCGCGAAGTCCCAACAGCCGGGCTGGTTCGGAGGTGAGCCGCATCACCGCATGCTCGATCGAGAGCGCACGACGCTCGCGCACCCAGTGCCCCAACAGATACGTGGGATACCCTGCATCGCACAGCACCCCCAGATGGGCGCCGCCATCGGATAGACCCAGGACCGTGCCAGGGGTTCGGAGCAGGCTCGCCACACCCTCCTGATTGGTATTCAGAAACGCGAGCGCAAACTCGGTCTGAAGATTGTCCTCGATGGCCAGATCGAGCAGCGCATCCACCCCATCTTTCCCCTGTTGCCGCGCAATGGCGGCAATAGTCTGCCCGGTGAAATGCTCCAGGTGCGGAGACTTCGCCTCTGCAACCGCCATCAGTTCCCAATTGCCGGTGAATTGCGCCGGCCCTTTCAATTCCTGTCGAAACTGGTTACGAAAGGCAGGGTCGGCGTAAACACGCTTTTGCTCCTCGACCGACAGGTTGAGCGCGCGGTGCCACGACTTGAAACTCATGAACGAATGCGGCGTCCGCAGATCCATGTCGCGCGTCAGCGGTCGGGCACAGATCTGAGGCACCGATCCGAGCGAGGTCAGATGCGCTGCCTTGGCCAGGCTCGCCGAACACGCCTGGGGAATGTCATCGCGATGCAGCAAGGCGAGCCAGGTAACCGGGCGGCCGCTTTCACGGAGCAAAAATTCGAGCATCTCAAGATTGCTGTCCGAGAGCACCGACATCTGCTCGGTCAGGGCCACTTCAATGAACCCGCGACCCGCATCGCGAAGCACCTGTGCGTATTCGCGCAGCTCGGCACGATCGGCCTGCCGGCAGGCAATGGGTCGCCCGCGATGCCCCATGTGATTGGGCAGCTGCGTCGTTGAAAATCCGAAGGCGCCAGCGGCGACCGCCTCCTTAAGCAGATCTCTGATCCTGGCCCGTTCGTCATCGTTGGCCGCCCGCTCAATGGCAGCCTCACCCATGACGTAGTAACGAAATGGGGTGAGGGGCGCAAGAAACGCGACGTTGGCGGCAGGGCGTCGCTGGGCGGTTGCACGCATGAACTCGGGAAAGCTTTGCCAATCCCAGGTGATGCCTGCATCCATCACGTCGTAGGGCATGCCCTCAACATTGACCAGGTCCTGCATCGCAGGAATCCGTCCCTCGGCTCGCGTGGGCGCGATCCCTACACCACAATTGCCCATCAGGACCGTGGTCACGCCGTGCCACGGCGAGGGGCTGAGCGAGGTATCCCAGCAGACCTGGGCGTCGTAATGGGTGTGGGGATCGATGAAGCCGGGCGCAACCACTAACCCGGTTGCGTCGATCACTCGCGAAGCGCCTTCCTGCAGCTTCCCGATGCTGACGATCTGTCCCGCCTTGATGCCAACGTCCACATGGCGTCCGGGTGCCCCTGTCCCGTCAACGACCAGACCACCGCGAATCGCCAAATCGACTGCCATATTGCCTCTCCCGGCTTGTCAGGGCCACCAGTGCGCTGAGGTGAGTGAAGCGACGCAGTGTAAGAACCGAAGCCTGCTCAGTCTTGATGCGTTGCAGCATCGAGTGCCGTTTTTGAACGATCTGAGATTTGCTGTCTGCAGTAGACAGCAGCCGCCGGGTCAGGCCGCAAGCAATGACCGCCCGCCGGTCATCGAGTGACGCATCGTTTCGCTTCTTCAAGCAATTCACCGCGCAGCCACCCCGGGACGGCGATACTCAGCGCCCACCAACGGCTGCCACCGGACCATGCAGAAGGAACCGTCATGATCCATCGAATCCGCTTCGCCATCTGCGCCCTGTTTACCCTGCTCGCCCCGCTCGCCCTCGCTGCAGCCGCGAACGCGCAAACCTTCCCCAGTCGCGCCGTTACCCTCATCAATCCCTACCCACCGGGCGGCGGCGCTGATGTGGTGGCCCGCGCACTTGCCCGCGAGCTTTTCGAAATCTGGCGCCAGCCTGTGCTGGTCGAAAGCAAGCCTGGCGCAGGCACCACAATCGCAGCGGGCTTCGTGGCCCGTGCGCCCGCCGACGGTTACACCCTGCTGCTGTCCACCAGCCAGCACGCCATCGCACCGGCGCTCTTCAAGAACCTGCCCTATGACATCGTCACCGACCTGCAGTCCATTGCAGTGGTATCCGAGAGCCCGCTGTTTCTGGTCGTTCGCCCAGACCGGGGCATTCAAACGCTCGCCGATCTGATCGCACGCCTGAAAGAGTCGAGTGCATCAATGAACTACTCGTCATCGGGTATCGCGGGTCTGCCGCATCTGGCCGGCGAGTTTCTGAACCAGATGACGGCTACACAGGCCACCCATGTCCCGTTCGCGGGCACATCTCCCGCACTGACCGCGCTCCTGGGCGGACATGTCGACCATCTGTTTGCCGATACCTCTGCGGTAGGTCAGATCCGGGCCGGCAAGGTTCGCGCGCTGGCGGTCACCTCCATCTCGCGCCTGCCGGCTTTCCCCGACCTGCCGACCATCGCAGAAACCCTTCCCGGGTTTCAGTTCACCGTCTGGACTGGACTCGATGCACCGACCGGCACACCCCGCGCGGCGATTGATCAGATTCATGGGGCCGTCCAGAAAGCCCTCGCAACGCCAGCCATGACTAAACTGTTTGCCGACACCTCGCGCACCGCATCCTCGATCAGTCCCGATCAGTTCGCCGCCTTCAAGGCAGCCGAGGTTCGCAAATACCAGGATCTGGTTCGTCGCGCCGGCATCAAGGCCGAATAGTCGGCGACGGTTCATCAAGGCATCGAACATGCTGCGCATCGCGCTCTTCGCGCTCACCATCTTCGTGAGCGCATTTCTGCTGTTCCAGGTTCAACCGATGGTGAGCAAGGCCATCCTGCCGTGGTTCGGCGGGGGGCCAGCGGTCTGGACAGCCGCCATGCTGTTTTTCCAGTGCGCGCTCTTTGGCGGCTACCTGTATGCACACGGACTTGCCTCGCTCAAGTCGGTTCGCCATCAGGCCATCATCCATATCGTGCTGCTTGCGACGGCCGCCCTGCTTGCCCAGGCGGTCATCCCCGATCCCGCATTGCGCCCGCGGGGCGCCCAATCGCCGGTACCGCAGATTCTCTGGATTCTCACCCTGTGCGTGGGGCTCCCCTACTTCTGCCTCGCAAGCACCGGGCCCCTCCTTCAGCACTGGTTTGCCCGCGCAGGCGTCGCGGGATCGGTTTATCGACTTTTTGCGCTGTCCAATCTTGGCTCGCTGCTCGCGCTCCTGTCGTTCCCTTACTTGTTCGAGCCCTGGTTCGAACTGCCCGTGATCGGTCGCGGCTGGACCTGGGGATTCTGGGTGTTCGCGGTGGCCTGCGCGGTCGTGGCCTGGACCCAGGCGCGCGCTGCAGAGGCCCAGCCGGTTGCCGCTGCGCCTGCGCAAGCCCCAACCACCACGACACGCACCACACCGGCCAAACCTTCCAGACAATGGCGCGACATCGCCGCCTGGGTACTGTTGCCTGCGCTTGCCTCGATGCTCTTCATCGCGACCACCGATCAGGCAAGCCACAACATTGCGCCCGAGCCCCGTCTGTGGATTCTGACCCTATCCATCTACCTGCTCTCCTTCATCGTGAGCTTCGACCACTCGCGCTGGTATCGCCCGGGTCTGGTGGCCACGCTCACACTAATCGCGGTGCTCTTTGTCGCCGGCCGGCACGCCATCCCCGAATGGTTCGGCGTGCACTGGGGGTATGGCGCCACTGAACTGCGCTATCTGTTTTCACTGATGTTGTTTCTGGTGTGCCTGCTGTGCCATGGCGAGCTCTATCGCCGCCGCCCGGCCGACCCCGCGCGCCTGACCGGCTACTACCTCTGGATGTCGTTTGGCGGCGCCTGCGGTGGGCTGTTCGTGGCGCTGGTGGCCACGCATGCCTTCAACGACTTCCACGAGTGGCCGATCGGACTTGCTGCGGCGGCGGCGCTCTCGGTGCTCGTCATCGATCGACAATGGCGCACGCGCCGCCAGGCGGCCTCCGACACCTCGCCACCAGGGCTGGTACGTCTGCAACCCTTCCGTTGGGTTGCGGTAGCGGTATGCGCGGGCCTTGCCTTCTGGTGGGACAGTCCCATCCGCGGACGCGCCACCACGGTGCCAGGCGCGGTCGAAGCCACGCTCGATCAATCAAGGAATTTTTACGGGGTCGTGGCGGTGGTCGAGCGCCGCTTTCCCGCCGAGCCCGCACGCGACCACCGCGTGTTCTACAGCGGACAGGTCACCCATGGCATCCAGCCGCTCTCCCCCGAGCTCATGCGAAAGCCAGTGAGCTATTACAACCTCGACAGCGGTATCGGACTGGCCCTGCAATATCTCAACGCGAGACAGGACAAGGTCGATGTCGCCATCACGGGGCTGGGCGCAGGCACGGTCGCGCTCTACGCGCGCCCCACCGACCGCTACGATTTTTTCGAGATCAATCCGGAGGCCGAACGGATTGCGCGCAACTGGTTCACGTTCCTGGGCGACTCCCGGGCGCAGAAGCTCCAGGTGCTGATTGGCGACGCCCGCCTCACCTTCGCGCAACTCCCCGAAAACCAGCGCTACGACATGATTCTGCTCGCAGCATTCAGCGGCGGATCGGTGCCGGTGCACCTTCTCACCCGCGAGGCCTTCAGCGCCTATGCTGCCCATCTGAAACCCGATGGCTTCCTGGTGGTGAATATCACCAACGCCTACCTCAACCTGTATCCGGTGGTGAAGCGGCAGGCCGAGGCACTGGGCCTTGAGGTGCGCAGTCGCTTCCAGGAGAGCGATCCCCAGCGCTTCATCCGTGAGAACCACTACATGATCCTCACCCGAGACGCCGAGTTTTTGCGTACGCATCCTTCGGTCGACCGTCCGATTCGGGACGCCCAAGGCCGCATCATTGGAACGGCTCAGACCGACATCCCCGGCGTGGGGCTTTGGACGGATAACTTCAGCAGCATCACGCCCCTCGAATGGCGATGAAGCGCAGGCCCGGTCTGTAGGCCCGCGAACCCGTCGCCCGATCGGATTTTTTCACAACCCGGACGCCCACCCATGCCCGAGATTTACATCTACGCCATTGAAGGCCGATCGATGGATCAGAAACGCGCGCTGATCCGCGAGATCACCGACTCGGTGGTCCGCAATTTTCAGGTGGACCCCTCAACCGTGATGATTCAGATCATGGAGACGCCCAAGACCTCAAAGGCCAAGGGCGGGGTATTGTTCTCCGACCGCGACGCAAATTGATCTGAAACGGCGCGTACTGACCATCAACCGGCCCGCGGTCACCCCGGTACGCCCACCCAACCCAAAGACCCGGGTCACTCCACTTTCGCGCCGGAGCTTCGCACCACGCGTTCCCACAGCGCGAACTCGTTGGCCAGAATGGCCTCTGAAGGCTGAGGGGCAGACCTCACCATGTCCATCCCGGATTCCCCGAGCTTGCCGATGATCTCGGGGTGCGCCGTCACGCTCGCAAGCGTGTCGTGAAGCGTGGCCAGCACGGCTGCTGGCGTTCGCGCGGGCACCATCAAGCCCACGATCAGGCTCGCGTCCATGCCGCGAACCCCCGCCTCGGCGAACGTGGGAACGGCAGGTAAACCGGAGAATCGCTTCTCACCGGTCAGGGCAAGCGGCCGGAGTTTGCCCGAAGCAATATGCGCCCGCGCCGTGCCGGGAACCGCAAACATCATCGGCACCTGCCCGCCGATCACATCCAGAATCGCCTGCCCTGCGCCCTTGTAGGGCACATGCACGATATCAATGCTCGCAGCGGTCTTCAGCATTTCAGCAGCCAGATGCACCAGCGTGCCACTCCCTGCTGAAGCATAGGTCAGCCCACCGGGACGCGCGCGGGCGAGCGCGATCAATTCGGTCACATTGGCGACCGGCAGCGTGGGATGTACCGCCAGGACCAGCGGAGTGCGACCCACGATCATGATGGGGGCGAGGTCACGGCGCGCGTCGTAGCTCAAGCGCGTGTAGAGCGAGGCATTGACCACCAGCGCGCTATCGAACAGCAATACGGTGTAGCCGTCTGGCGCAGCCTTGGCGACATGATCAATGCCGATATTGCTGCCCGCACCTGGCCGGTTTTCAACCACGATCTGCTGCTTGAGCGCCTCGCTCCACTTGGGTGCGATCAGTCGGGCCACAAAGTCACCGATCCCGCCGGGCGGATACGGCACGACCATGCGAACCGGTCTGGATGGAAACGCTTCCTGCGCGTGCGGGGCCGCGTTTAACATCATGCTCGCCAGCACCACGCCGAGCGGGCCAAGCAGACGGGTCAGAGAGAAGGTCATGGGGAGTGCTCCTTGCAATGCTCGCGAACAGGGCCACCCAGACGCGGGAGGCTTGAGCGTTTGAGTCTAGCCCCCACCCGTTGGAAACGATAGCGCTTGTTTCGCGGCCACGTGCGGCTGCCCTCCCGGGTACCCGCTGCCGCACTCTTGTGATAGCGTCAAAGGCGTTCAGATCACGGAGATATCGCTGTGCAGCGTCGATCCCTACTTGCCTTAGGTATAGCCTCACTATCGCCAGGCTCGCGTATCGCTCAGGCGCAGAGCACCTGGCCGTCGCGCCCGGTTCGCATGGTCGTTCCCACCGGCCCGGGCAGTTCGCTTGATCTCATCATTCGGGCCACCAGCGATCGCCTGTCCGCGCGGCTGGGTCAACCCATCGTGGTCGACAACAAGCCTGGTGCGGCCGGACTCATCGGCACCGACGCCATTGCCAAGGCCACTGACGGTCACACGTTTGGCATCAGTTTCAACGGCCCCTTGGCATTCGCACCGTTTCTCTATCAGAAGATGCCTTATCGCCTGCCCGACGACTTCGCCCCCATCGTCATGACCACCAGCCAGCCCAATGTTCTGGCGGTTAACGCCAAGCTGCCGGTACAGTCCGTCGCCGAACTGGTTCAGTGGCTGCGCGCCAACGTGGGCAAGGCCTCGTTTGCATCGATCGGTAACGGCAGCTCCTCACACCTGTCGATGGAGCTGCTCAAAGTCGCCACCGGCACCTTCGCGTTGCACATTCCTTATAACGGCTCGCCGCCCTCGGCCCTGTCGGTGGCTACGGGTGAAACGCAAATGATCATGACGGTAGCTCCCGCGCTCCTGCCCCATGTGCAGGCGGGACGTGTGCGCCTGCTCGCCGTGACCAGCCGAACGCGATACCGGCCTCTGCCCGACCTGCCCACGATCGCTGAGTCGGGACTGCCTGAACTGAAAGACTTCGAGGCCATTGCTTGGAACGCGATCGTGGGGCCAGCCAGCACGCCTGCTCCGGTGGTTGAGCGCTTGAATCAAGAGTTCAACGATGCTCTCCAGGACCCGACTATCGCAGAGCGGCTGATCGGTCAGGGGATGACGCCCACCGGCGGTAGCCCGCAGGTACTCGCCCGTTTAATGGCCGATGAGGCGACGCGATGGGGGCCGGTCATCCGGCGCACGGGCATCACGCTTTAAGGCGCCCGCCGCCCGCTAACCCGCCCGCAACGCGGGCAGCACATGTTCGCCGAACAGCTCCACCGTGCGCACAGGATCACTCGCCAGGCTCACGGTAAACATCAGGCGCGTGGCGCCCGCCGCCTTGGCCGCCAGCGCCTGTCGCAAGCAATCGTCGGGGGTACCCCAGATCGACAGCCGTCCCGCGAGGTAGTCGAACAGACCCAGTTCATCGACCATCCGCGCATCAGCCTCACCCGGTCGGGTGCTGTAGCGCCGGCGAAGCTCGCGCAGCGGCTCGATCTTGTCGGGCGGCACGCCGCGCGCCTCGAGGTCTTCAGTGCCAATGACATAGCCACTGACAAAGGCGAGGATCGCGCCGATTTTGCGGCGTGCCACGTCCCGGTCTTCGTTGCAGTCGAGGCAGCCGATCTGCCAGACCTCGAGGTTTGCCGCATCACGCCCCGCCTCCGCCGCGCCACGCGCAATGTGTGCGGTGGACGCCGACAGACTGACACGGTCGAGCCCGTAATTGACGAAGACGCCGTCCGCGTAGCGCCCGGCCGCCGCCAGTGAACGGGGAAGCGAGGCGGCCTGGAAAACAGGCGTGGGACGCTTGACCCACGGAAGCTGCGCGGTGCCGCCCCGGTATTCAGCCTTCTCGCCCGCCAGCAAGGTCTTGATGTATGCGATGCCCTCGCTCATGTCGGCGACCGGGGTGCCCTTGACCCCCAGGTTGCGGGTGCCGGAGTTGCCCGCGCCAATACCAAGTATGGCGCGACCTCCCGAGATGAGGTCGACCGAGGCGATGGCCGCAGCAGAGACCGCCGCATGACGGGTTGCAAGGTTGGTTACGCAGATCGACACCTTGGGCCGACGCGTGTGCTCAGCCACCAGCGCCGCCGTGACCCAGGGATCCATCGCGTTACCGGGGGTGTCGGCCACACCGATCATGTCGTAGCCATAGCGTTCGGCAGCCGCTGCCATGTTCATGGTGAGCTCGACACTGAAC
>CAMBZS010000168.1 GCA_945872335.1 Bordetella parapertussis
AAGGTGAAGCCCTATACCTTCAACTCCGCGCCCTTCATCGCCGACAAGAATTCGATCCAGCAGGGTTTTCTGACCTCCGAGCCCTTCGAAGTGGAGCGGCAGGGCAAGTTCAAGCCCAATGTCTTCCTGCTGGCGGACCATGGCTACGACACCTATTCCACCACCATCGAAGTGCGGCGCGACACGATGGACAAGAACCCGGACATGGTGCAGCGCTTCGTCGACGCCTCCACCATCGGCTGGTACAATTATCTCTATGGCGACAACGCCGCCGCGAACGCCGCCATCAAGAAAGACAATCCCAACATGACCGATGACAAACTCGTCAACGGCATCAACCTGCTCAAGTCCTCGGGCATGGTGATGGGTGGTGACGCAGCCAAACTCGGCATTGGCGTGATCACCGACGATCGCATGAAAAAAACCTACGACATGATGGTCGAGATGAAGCTCATCGATCCGGCCAAGGTGTCGCTCGCACGCACCTACACCACCGAGTTCGTCCGCGATCTGAAGGTGATGCCCTGAACGCGGGTCGTGACGCAGGAGCAATCGCGGGCGAGCAGGTGCCCGCGGTTGAAGTGCTCTCGGTCGAAAAGACCTACCCCAACGGCACCCAGGCGCTTCTGCCGGTCAACCTCACGGTGCGTGAGGGCGAGTTCATAACGCTGCTCGGCCCGTCGGGTTGCGGCAAGAGCACGCTGCTGAAAATGGTGGCGGGGCTGCTCGAGCCCTCGGATGGCCGCCTGTTGCTCTGGAGAAAGCCGGTTGGTCAGGTGGAGAGCTCCGGTCATCGGCTGAGCTTTGTTTTCCAGGAGGCCACGCTGATGCCCTGGGCGAGCGTGCTCGCCAACGTTCGTTTGCCGATGGATCTTGCCAAGGTACCCAAAGCGCAGTCCGAGCCGCGGGTAAGGCAAGCGCTCAAGATGGTGGGGCTCGATCGCTTTGAAGACAATCTGCCTCGTCAGCTCTCTGGCGGCATGCAGATGCGGGTGTCGATCGCGCGTGGCCTGGTGACCGAGCCCACGCTTTTGCTGATGGACGAGCCGTTTGGTGCCCTGGATGAAATCACCCGAAACCGCCTGGACAGCGATCTGCTCGACCTGTGGCAGGCCAACGGACTCACGGTGATCTTTGTGACGCACTCCATCACCGAGGCGGTTTACCTTTCGAACCGTGTCATTGTGATGGCGGCTCGGCCAGGACGGATTGTTGAAGAGGTCATCATCGACGAACCCTATCCGCGCACCGCCGATTTTCGGGTGTCGCAACGGTTTGCCACCTACGCCAAGCAGTTGCAGGATTGCCTGCTTCGCGCGAGCGGAGCGCAGGAAGACGAGGCGCTCGCATGAACAATTCGACTGCGCGCGTTGTTTATCCCCTCATTGTTGCGGTGGTGCTGATCGGACTCTGGCAAGGGCTGGTCGTGGCGTTCGAGATCCCCCCGTTCCTGGTGCCGTCGCCCGCACGGGTGGCGCAAACGCTGGTGGCGGACGCCAACCTGTTGTTTGGATCGCTCTACAACACGTTGCGTATCACGCTGTTCTCCTTCATCGCAGCAGTCGTGGTGGGGGTGGTGGTGGCGGCGGCGTTTGTTCAGAGCCGCATGATCGAAACCGCGTTTTTTCCCTATGCCGTGCTGCTGCAGGTCACGCCGATCGTGGCGATTGCGCCGCTCATCATCATCTGGGTGAAGGATCCGCTCGCGTCGCTCGTGATCTGCGCCACGTTGGTGGCACTCTTTCCCATCATCTCCAACACCACGCTGGGACTGCGGAGCGTCAATCCGGGCCTCCTGGCCTATTTCCGCATGAACCGGGCAAGCCGCATGCAGTTGCTGTTTCGGCTGCGCGTGCCCTCGGCACTGCCGTATTTTTTCGGTGGCTTGCGGATCAGCTCGGGGCTGGCACTGATCGGTGCGGTGGTGGCCGAATTTGTCGCCGGCACCGGAGGCACAGGAACAGGGTTGGCCTACCAGATCCTGCAGGCGGGTTACCAGTTGAACATTCCGCGCATGTTTGCGGCGCTGGTCCTGATTACCGTAGCGGGGGTGCTGCTCTTTGTGCTTATGTCAGTGCTGTCGCGCTGGGCGCTGGGCGGCTGGCACGAAAGCGAGACATCTCATGAGTAATCTTCTGATCCGCGGTTCGGATGCGATCTGGACAGGGCTGGCGGGTGATGCCATGCGCGCAGGCCCCGGCACCGATGTGCGGGTCCGCAATGGCCTGATTTCGGCAATCGGTTCGCTCCGGCCCGAGCCTGGCGAGCGCATCATCGACGCGTCGGGCTGTGTGGTGTATCCCGGTTGGGTCAACACCCATCACCATCTCTTCCAGAGTCTGCTGAAGGGCATTCCGGCGGGCATCAATCTCGCGCTCGTGCCCTGGTTGGGCGCGGTTCCGGTGCCGTATCGCCGATTTTTCGATGCGGAGGATTCACTCAGGCTCGCAGCCCGTATCGGCCTGGTGGAGCTGCTTCTCTCCGGTTGTACCACCATCGCCGACCACCAGTATCACTACTGGCCTGGCATGCCGTTCGATGCCTCACGTGCAGTCTTCGAGGAGGCCGAGAAGCTGGGCGTTCGGATGGTGCTTTGCCGGGGCGGGCAGACCATGTCGCGCGCCATGACCGATGCCGACGCGCCGCCTCAGGTGAGTCCCGAAACACTGGATGGCTTTCTTGCCTCGGTCGAACGGGATGTCCACAACTTTCATGACCCCTCGCCCACGTCGATGCGGCGCGTGGTGAGCGCGATCACGACACCATCCTGGAGTTGCTCGCCTGATCAGTTGCGCGAGATGGCGCGAGCCGCCCGCGCGCTTGGCATCCGGCTGCACAGCCATCTGTCGGAAAGCTTTGACTACGTGCGTTGGGCGCGGGACGTGCACGGGTGTACACCCATGCAGTTTGTTGCCGAGCATGAGTGGGTGGGCAGCGACGTGTGGTTTGCGCATATGGTGCATCTGTCTGATGACGAAATCGCCATGTGCGCCCGCACTGGTACCGGCATCGCGCACTGCCCGCAGAGCAATGCGCGGCTGGGGTCTGGCATCGCACGGATCCCGGAGGCCATGGCGGCAGGTGTTCCCATCGGGCTGGCGGTCGACGGCGCAGCCTCCAATGAGGCCGCCGACATGACCAATGAAGCGCACGCCTGCTGGCTGCTTCACCGCGCCGATCCGCGCAGTGGCGAGCGACCTGATGCGCGCGCACACAGCTCGCGCGTGATGCAACCGGGCGGACATGCCGGGGCCATGACCGCCGAAGACGTGGTGCATCTGGGCACGGTAGGCGGTGCACGGGTGCTGGGTCTGGATGGCGTTGGCTCAATCGCAGTGGGTATGGCGGCTGATCTGGTTCTTTATGACCTCGACCATCCCCGCTATTTCGGCATGCACGACCCGGCCTCGGGGCCGGTGGTGTGCGGCGGGCAGCCGTCGCTCAAGGCCGTTCTGGTGCAGGGCAGGGTAGTGGTGGAAAACGGCACCATTCCTGGCCTTGATCTTTCTGGTCTGCGTCGTGAGGCGCAGGCATTTGTCGACAGGACCTGTTCCGCATGAGTGCAAGTTTCGATGTTTCGCGCGTCCAGGCGCACACCGCCGAGATGGCTTCTCAGCTGAGCGCGATCGAGTGGATCACCGATTCGCGCGTCGAGCGCCTGAGCCAGGACTTTTACTGGTTCAGCCCGGTGCTCAAGCGTCAGCTTGATCATCTGCGCGCAGACGCTGTGGCGCGCCCCCGCACCGAGGACGAAATCCGTGCGGTGGTGGGTGCGTGCGCCCGGTCTGGCGTACCGATCACGGTGCGCGGCAGTGGCACGGGCAACTACGGGCAGTGCATGCCGCTGCACGGCGGCGTCATTCTTGACCTGTCGGCGTACAACAAGCTGCTCTGGCACAAGCCGGGTGTGGCGCGCGCGCAAGCCGGCATCCGCATGATGGAGCTCGACCGCCAGACGCAGAGCGTGGAGGGCGGCGGAATGGGGTGGGAGCTGCGCTGCGTGCCCAGCACTTTTCGTAGCGCCACATTGGGTGGCCTTTACGGGGGCGGCTTTGGTGGCGTGGGCTCGGTCAATTACGGGCCACTGGCCTCCACCGGCAATGTCTTCGGCGTGCGGGCCATGACGATCGAGCCTGAACCGCGCTCGGTAGAAGTGCGTGCCCCCGAGGCCCTGCTGCTGCACCATGTCTACGGTACCAACGGGCTGGTGCTTGAACTCGAAGTCGGGTTGGCGCCTGCGTACCCCTGGCTCGAGGCGATTGCATGCTTTGACAGCTTCGATGCTGCGATCGAGTTTGGGCAGGCGCTTGCGGTATCGCCGGGAATCGTGAAAAAAAGCGTCACGCTGCTGGCCGATCCCATCCCCGAGATCCTCATGCGCGCCGTGCCCCAGCTTGCCGGGCAGATGAAGCCGGGCTCGCACGCGGTCCTGTTGCTGGTGGCCGAGTTTTCCGAGGCCGGCATGCTGCAGGTATTGGGGCAGTTTGGCGGGTCGATCACCTATCGCAAGACCGCGGAGGAAGTCAAAAAGAGCAACCGCACCATTGTCGAATACACCTGGAATCACACCACGCTGCATGCACTCAAGGTGGATAAGGGGCTCACCTACATCCAGAGCGGATTCGATCCCTTGCGCCATGTGCAGCAGGCCAAGGCGCTGCGCCAGAAGCTGGGCGACGAGGTGCTGGTGCATCTGGAATTCATCCGCACCAAGGAAGGCGCAATGAACTGCTCGGGGCTGCAGCTGGTGCGCTTTACCACCGAAGAGCGGCTCAATGAAATCATGCAGATTCACCGCGATCATGGCGTCTATATCGCGAACCCCCACGTGTTCATCGTCGAAGACGGCAAACAGGGACAGGTGAACCCCGACATCGTGGCCACCAAGATGAAGTTCGATCCGTCGGGGCTGCTCAATCCTGGCAAGCTACGTGGCTGGGAGCAGCGGGAGTCGATCATGGCCGATGCTGCAAGCGGTCGCATATCGCTTTCCACCTTGCCGTCGTTCTAGGCGCGGCTCAAGGGAACCGGTCATGCTCACGTCGCAGCAGCGGAGCCGGCCGCCATGAGAGTCATGGTGCTCTTCTGCCATCCGGTGGAGACCAGCTTCCACGCCTCGCTCCACGCCGATGTGGTCACCACCTTGCGCGCGGCTGGCCACGAGGTGGATGACTGCGATCTCTACGCGGAAGGCTTCAATCCGGTGATGTCCCGCGAGGAACGGCTGGGCTATCACGAGGAGCCGTCGAACATCGAGCCGGTCCTTGGCTATGTCGAGCGCTTGCGCCGGGCCGATGCGCTGGTGTTGTGCTTTCCGGTGTGGACGTTTGGGCCGCCCGCCATGCTGAAGGGCTTCTTTGACCGGGTGCTCATGCCCGGCGTGGCCTTTGACATCAGCGACCCGGCCAATGTGCGTCCTGCACTCACCAACATCCGACGCATTGCGGGCATCACCACGTACGGTCGCCCCCGCTGGATGGCGATCTACATGGGTGATCCGCCGCGCCGCATCATCACGCGCTACCTGCCGAGGCTCACCGGGCCAGGCGTACGCACCGAATATCACGCGCACTACCACATGAATGTGGCGACCGAGCAGTCGCTTGCGGCATTCAGGGCCAGGGTGGTGGAAGCGATGAAGCGGTTCTGACGGGATTCACCCCCGGATCATCGTCGCACACCCGATCAGCGCCGGAAACGTGGCGAGCCAGGCCCAGAAGAAGCGGTTCAGCCCGAAAAACCACCACACCAGAAAGTGGAAGACTGCGCCGATTGCGCACCAGATCGTGGTGATGCGCGGATCGATCATGGCAAGGGGGAAGGCAGCCTCCCAGACAATGAAGGCCCAGGAGCTCGCGACGGCCACCGGCCGGCTCCGCAACATGCTGTCGGCAGGTAGCGGGCCGTAAATGCCGCCATCGAGCAGCGTCGGCAGCGCGCGGCCGTTGCGCCAGCCCGCGTAGCGCAGCTTCACGGTGCCAGACAGGAAATAGGAGCTGAGCGCCTGGATGCTGATGACCCACAACCCGGCCTGCCAGGCGAGCGATGCACCGACCCACGGTGTAGCCAGCGCACCGACGGCGATACCCATCAGCACGACCAGCGTCATGAAGTCGGAGCCGCCATTGAAAGCGCCACGAAAGCGGACCGAGATCAGGATCTGGCTTGCGAGGAGAAAGAGGGCGGCTGCAACGGTTGGCCCCCAAACTGGCAGGCTCACCGCTGCCAGGGCGTGAAGCACCAGTTGCGTGCGATGGACCGCTGGACGATAGAGCCAGTCGAACAGCAGTCGAACCGTGCGTGTGCTGCCCGCCAGGTCATCGCGCTGAATCGACCAGGGCCAGGGCGCAAGCGACGGGCCGCCCGCCTGCAGACGGAGCGCCTCTGTGCACTGGATCAGGACGCTGATCGCAGTGAGCCAAAGCAGCGCATCAAGCGCCTGCCCGAGCGGAAGCGTCATGGGTGTGGGGTCTTGCACGCGGAGGTGGCGAGGACCGGCGACGTCAGGATCGTGGTGTCGGCGCTCGCTTCACCGTAAGGCGGAATCAGCCGGATTTCAAACTGCACCTGGACTGCCGAGGGCAAGTCAGACAAGGCGCGCGATCGTGCCAGTTCACAGGCCAGCCGGTAACTCACCATGCCGGTCAGCGATTCGGGGTCGGACAGGTCTCGCAAATCGGCGTAGAGATGTTCGATCAGACTCTGATCGAGCAATCGCCGGTTGTTGGCCGGGTTGTGAATCAGCTGGCTGAGCGCGCGTCGCGCGCGGGGCATACCTCCATGCCAGTCGGACCAGTGACCATCGGGGCCACAGCTTCGCACCACCATGATGGGTAGCGCCCCCACCCGATGATAGAAGCGCCAGTTGGGCAGAAAGCTCCGAAGCAGAAACAGCCAGCGGCCCTGCAGCGCCCGACCTCTGAAAAACAGCGTCAGTGCAAGACACGCCGAGTAGACCAGAATCAGGAGCAGCGGATCGTTCATCGGCCTGCTGCCTGCGGAAGGCGCCCGGCGTGCGCGGTCAGTCGACCTTCACATTGCCTGACTTCACCACGGCAGCCCACTTCGGGATCTCGGCGCGGATGAAAGCGGCAAATTGTGCCGGGGTGCCCGGTGCGGGCTCGGCGCCGAGCGCAAGCGACTTGTCCCGCACATCAGGCAGGCGCATGACGCGGCCCACTTCGGCGGCAAACCGCTCGACGACCTCGGCGGGCATGCCGACCGGCCCGGCGAGACCGAACCAGCCGACCGCGTCGTAGCCCGCTACACCCTGCTCAGCCATGGTGGGCAACTCTGGCGCGCTCAGCGTGCGCTGGGCGCCAAGTGTGGCGAGGCCACGCACCTTACCGGCGCGGATATGGGGAAGCGCCGAGGACAGGTCAACGAATGCGATCGGAATCGCGCCCGTGAGGAGATCGGTGACCGCGGGGCCGCTGCCCTTGTAGGGAACGTGTCCGAGCCGCGTTCCGGTCATTTGCTGAAACATCTCGCCGGACAGGTGCATGGCGGTGCCGTTACCGGCCGACCCAAAGGACAGTGCGCCAGGCCTGGCGCGCGCCTGGGCGATGAAGTCGGCCACCGAGCGGGCAGCGCTGTCAGCAGGCACGGCTGCGACCATCGGGATGAGTGCCAGGAGCGAAATCGGCTGCACGTCTTTCAGCGGATCGTAGGGCAGCTTCGGCATGAGCGACAGGTTGATCGCCATCGCGCCGGCCGGGGCGAGGAAGATGGTGTGGCCATCAGGCGCCGCCTTCACCCCCTGGTCCACGCCGATGGTGGCGCCGGCGCCAGGGCGGTTTTCGACCACCACCTGCTGACCGAAGGTGCGCGACATTTCCGCAGCAAGCAGGCGGGAAATCGCATCAGCGCTGCCGCCCGGTGGAAACGGGACGATGTAGCGGACAGGGCGGCTGGGCCAGGCTGCCGACGGTGCCTGCGCGAGGGCAGGCAGTGCAGTGACGGCCAGTGCGATCAGGGCGAAGAGGCTGCGGGAGAGGGTGGTCATGGTGATTCCTCGCGGGAGGGTGTGAAACCCGTCAGTGTTCGATGCTGCCAAAGTGCCGACTGATCTCGGGGTCGAAGCTGCCGCCGATCAGTACGAACAACATGCGACAGGGCTTGCCCGAGCGATTGGCCCAGGCGTGGTTGGTGCCCCGCTCGACCAGAAAATCGCCCTGTTTCATGAGCACCTCCTCGTTATCGAGCACGAGGGTGATCTCGCCCTCGAGAACCAGCGCGTAGTCCACGCTCTCGGTGCGATGCATGAAGGGATGCTTTGCCTTGCCCTCGGTGTTGGTGGAGGCGGTGGCCGTGCCAAGGGCGCCCCACGCTTGGCGGGTGCCCGAGGCATCGATATTGCGAATCCAGTCGCCTTCGGGCCCAAACTCGATGATGCGCACCACGCTGCCTCGTGGTGGGGGCTCGAGTTTCACCGGACGGAGCGTCGGATCGGGGCCGTTATCGATCGCAGCCGGCGTGTCATCGGTGATCCAGAGCTGCGTCATCACATAGCCCACGCGCTTCGGGTTGGTGTGCACGGTGGGGGCTGGGCGGTCTTCGGTGATACAGGAACGGCCCTGCGCATCATGGC
>CAMBZS010000169.1 GCA_945872335.1 Bordetella parapertussis
AGCGAAAGAAGCCCGGAATTTACTGGAACATGCTGCAGACGGCCGAGCAGGTGGCGAGGCGCTACAACATTTCCCGCGAGCGACAGGACGAATACGGCGTGCAAAGCCAGAACCGCGCTTGTGCGGCCGCCGAGGCAGGCCGTTTCGCCGAGGAGATCGTGCCGATTGCAGTCACCATGGCAACGGCTGACCGTAACACCGGGCAACTCGCCACGCGCGAAGTGATGCTGGTTGACGACGAGGGCCGACGCGCCGGCACCACGCTTGAAGCGGTCGCGCAGATCAAGCCAGCGGTGGCGGGCGGCGTGATCGCGGCCGGTAACGCCAGCCAGTTTTCAGATGGCGCGGGTGCATGCGTGGTGATGGAGGCCGGCCTCGCCGAGCGTCGAGGCCTCAAGCCCCTTGGCTATTTTCGCGGGTTTGCAATTGCCGGCTGCGAGCCCGACGAGATGGGCATCGGTCCCGTGTTTGCCATTCCCAAGCTCCTCGCACGAGCGGGGCTCAAGGTTGAAGACATCGATCTCTGGGAATTGAACGAGGCGTTCGCAGTTCAGGTGCTGTATTGCCGGGATCGACTGGGCATCCCCGCCGACCGGCTGAATGTGGATGGCGGTGCAATTGCAATCGGTCACCCCTATGGTGTGAGCGGCCAGCGTCTGACCGGGCACGCGCTCATCGAAGGCCGGCGCAGAAAGGCGCGCTGGGCGGTGGTTACCATGTGCGTGGGTGGCGGCATGGGCGCGGCCGGTCTGTTCGAGATCATTCACTGATGCGGCTCGCATCGCTTCGAATTCGCTGAAAAGGGCGCAAATGTCAGTCAGGCAATTATTCGATCTGGCCGGGCGCAAGGCCATCATCACTGGTGGCTCGCGCGGACTGGGCCTGCAGATTGCCGAGGCGCTCGGCGAGATGGGCGCCGAAGTCGTGATCGCCGCGCGCAAGCAGGTGGAACTGGATCAGGCCGTGACGCATCTTCAGTCGCGTGGCATCAGCGCGTCGGCCCTTGCCTGCGACCTGACCCAGGTCGACGCGGTTCGCCACTTTGCCGATCAGGCGCTGGCCCGTCTGGGGCATTGCGACATTCTGGTCAACAATGCCGGGACCGCCTGGGTGGCGCCGGCAGAAGACCATCCACTAGAGGCCTGGCAGAAGCTGGTCAATTTAAATCTAACCGGCGTGTTCATTCTCACCCAGGAGATCGGTCGTCGATCCATGATTCCGCGTCGCTACGGCCGCATTCTCAACATTGCTTCCACAGCGGGCCTGCGCGGCAACCCCCCCAATTCCAATGAAGGCATTGCCTACAACACCACCAAGGGCGGATTGGTCAATTTCACCCGTGCGCTGGCGGGCGAATGGGGTGAGTTTGGCATCACGGTGAACGCGCTCGCGCCCGGTTTCTTTCCATCGCGCCTGACCCAGGTCGCGCTTGAGCAGTTCGGTCAATCCATCATCGACGCCACGCCGCTTCACCGGTTGGGCCATCCAGAAGACATGTCGGGGGCCGCCGTGCTTTTCTGCTCCGAGGCGGGGCGGCACATCAGCGGTCAGATCCTCGCGATCGACGGCGGGCTCACAGCGGTCTGACAGCATGTTGGTATCAGACCGTCCGTCAGGCTTCGACGTTGCAATCCCTTTTGTGGAGTACAGCGGCATCCGGTTGCTCGAGACCACCGTGGAACGGGTGGTCACCGAACTCAACCTCGCCGACCATCATCTGAATTCGGCCGGCTATGCCCACGGCGGGGCCGTCATGACGCTGCTTGATGTCACCATGGCGATCGCCGGGCGAATGGTGGCGCGCGACCCTGGCCCGCAGGATACAGTGATGGCCACCATTGAAATGAAAACCAGCTTCATGCAGGGCGCTCAGGGCAGGCTTCGTTGCACCGGATCATGCGTCCACCAGACGCGGACACTGGCGTTCTGCGAGGCCGAGATTCGCGACGAGGCAGGGGAGCTGGTTGCGCGAGCGTCGGGCACGTTTCGCTTCATGGCACGCAGAAGGAGCCCTTCCCATGGTTGAAATGAACCGCCAGTGGCGGCTTGCCCGCCGCCCAGACCGGGAGGTCACCCCGGATTGCTTCGAATGGGTGGAGCGCCCGCTCGAGCCCCTCGAGGCGGGGCAGGTTCGCGTCCGCAACCACTGGCTGTCGCTTGATCCCTATATGCGTGGCCGGATGGACGAGGCTCGCTCCTATGCGCCACCGCAGGCGCTCGGCGAAGTGATGCAGGGCGGAACCGTGGGCGAAGTGATGGAAAGCCGGCATGCCGATTTCAAGGCGGGCGACGAGGTGGTCGGTCGACTTGGATGGCAGGTCTACGCCAATGCACCGGCGCGCGAACTTCGCAGAATCGACACACGGCGCGTACCGATGCAGGCATGGCTTGGCGCGGTTGGCATGCCCGGAGTCACCGCCTGGTATGGCGTCAACGACATTCTGTCGCCGCAGCCAGGCCAGACGCTTGTGGTGAGCGCGGCAAGCGGGGCGGTTGGGTCTGTCGTGGGACAGCTTGCTCGGGCCAAGGGGGCCCGGGTCGTGGGCATCGCGGGCGGCGCGGAAAAGTGCCGGATCGTGGTAGGCGAGTTCGGCTTTGACGCATGCGTTGACTACAAGGCAGGCAACCTTCTCGGCGACCTCGACCGGGCGCTCGATGGAGCGCGTATCGACCGACTGTTCGAGAACGTTGGGGGAGTGTGTCTGGACGCGTGTCTCGCGCGCATGAACACCTTTGGCCGGATCGCGGTCTGCGGACTGATCTCAGGCTACAACGGCGAGCCGATCGGGCTTGCCAACGTGCGCTCCATTCTGGTGAATCGGCTCCACGTTCAGGGCTTTATCATTTCCGATCACATGGATCGCTGGGCCCCGGCGCTTGCCGAGCTCGCCGAAATTGCCGCAACCGGCCGGTTGCGCTGGCGCGAGACGGTCGCCGAGGGGCTTGAACGCGCGCCCGAGGCGTTCATCGGACTCCTCAAGGGCCGCAATCTGGGCAAGCAACTGGTCAGGATCTGAGTCTCGCGTATGGACCGTTTTGCAGACCGCGTTGCGGTCATTACTGGCGCCGCGAGTGGATTGGGCCTCGCGTTCGCAGAGCGCGCGGCGTCGCTGGGCATGCAACTGATTCTGGCTGATGTAGAGGCCGCGCCGCTCGAGCGGGCCGCAGCCCAGCTTGTCGAGACCGGCGCCATCGTCCGGGCCTTCCAGACCGACGTGTCCAACGCCGAGCAGATGGCGCAGCTTGCCGATCGCGCGTTTTCCGAGTTTGGCGCGGTTCACCTTCTCTTCAACAACGCAGGCGTTGCCCCGGTGGGTCTGATATGGGAGCAGAGCGCAGCTGACTGGCAGTGGGTACTTGGCGTGAATGTGATGGGCGTTGCCAATGGTCTGCGAAGCTTCGTGCCGCGGATGCTCGAACAAAATGACGACAGCCATATCGTGAACACCGCCTCGGTCGCGGGCTTTATTTCTCCCACCACCATGGGGCTCTACAGCGCCAGCAAGCATGCGGTGGTCACGATCAGCGAAACCTTGCACCACGACCTGCGAGCAGTCGGGTCGTCAATCGGCGTGACTGTCTTGTGTCCCGCCTTCGTGCCGACGGGTATTGCGCAATCAGAGCGTAACCGGCCGGCTGCGCTTGCGGGCGACCAGGTCCAGACCGATGCAACGCTGCGCGCCCGTGCATCCATGGAGCGTGCCGTGTCATCGGGGAGACTGTCGGCAACCGATATCGCAGCGATGACATTTGAGGCAGTTGCAGAGCGGCGGTTTTATCTTTTCACGCATCCTGCGATTCTTCCCTCGGTCAAAAGCCGGCATGCCGCCATTGCGGCAGGGCTGGACCCCGATGACCCCTTCGCACGAAAATCTGGGCTCGCTCCAGTGGCCGCGGGCGATACGCCCGCGGTGCGCCTGGAAACCGGTAGCTGGAGCGACCTGCGGGCAGTCTGTCAGCCCATACGGTTCCAGGTGTTTGTCGATGAACAGGGCATCGACCCTGCGCTTGAACTCGACGCGGTTGACGAAGACTGCCTCCATTGTGTGGCGTGGTCCGAGGGTGTGGCGGTGGGTACCGGGCGATTGTTGCCCGACGGCCATATTGGTCGCATGGCGGTGTTGGCAGCGTTCAGACGCGCCGGCGTGGGGGGGCAGATTCTTGAGCGCATGGTGCAGGAGGCACGCGCGCGAGGCCACCCGCAGGTTGAACTCAGTGCTCAGGCTTATGTCGAGCCGTTTTATCGCCAGCACGGGTTCACGCGGGAAGGGCCGGTTTATCTAGACGCCGGAATCGAGCACGTCAGAATGTGGCGCAAGCTCTAGCGCGTCACGACGCGCTCGCCTCAGAACTGCAGCCTGCGCTCGCCCACGCACCTGACGCCGTCTGGCGACCACTGCCAGACTCGCTCCACGAAGCACACCCGCCCGTCGTGCCCCACGGTCACCACGGTGGAAGCACGGGTCCCATAGCGGGCATCGAAGATGAACGGAGTCCGCGTGAGCACAGCGGGGTCGGTGCGATCGGCGTCTGTCGGCACTTCCTCAGGGTTCACGGGGCGCTGATCGGCCAGCGCCTGAAACAGCGGTTCGATCGGGTCGCTGTCGTCGGCCACTTGCCCGACCACGCTGCCCAAACGTAGTGATTTGGGCCAGCGCGTATTGAGCAGATGATTGGAAAGCGTGTGAACACCCGGCACGGGCTCCTGTATCGGCGCGTGCGGATGACGATTCGACAGGTACGCGCATGCAGGCTCTGGTCCAGCCCAGTCAAAGAGCAGCAGATTGAAACCTGCGTAACGATCTGCCCTGGCATGCAGTGCCTGAGCATGGTGCGTGGCTGGATGATTGCCCGCGACAAAGCTTGCGCCGAGTTCGCCACGAGAGCGCTCGCCCGGGCCACGGTCGGGGCGCTCCCGGTAGTTGGTGACCGCTGCCAGCTTGCCGTGCCGGCTGATCGCAAGCCAGGTTCCCCCTGCGTTCAGGTCGCGCCCGCCGTAGACAGTGGGCACGTCGTCCCACCAGTGCGCAGGCAGCGCTGGCCGGTCATGGAACTCATCGCGGTTGGCCGCAAGCAGCAGGCGGTATCGTGAACTGGCACGCCAGGCGAAGGCGATCAGGCACATGGTCAGGGTTCGATTCGCTCGAAGCGCTCGACATGACGAGGCCCCTGGGCGAGCTCAAGCAGCCCCGACGCGATGGCGCTCGCTGCAATGTGCGACTGAAGCGACATCAGCGACCGATCCCCGACCGCGTAGGTCTCCATCCATGTGGCAGCGCCCGCTGGATCCGGATCGTTGCGACGCCAGAAGCTCACCTCGATGCCGTCGGCGAGCAGCGTATCGCGGTGCGTGCGCATCGAAGCCAACACCTTCGCGTCGTCAGCCGCATGCGCCTTGAAATAGATGAACACGGCCATGCGGCCAGGAGCGTCCGTCATCCGCCCGGGAACGCGTAGGGAAGGTCGAGCCGACGGAGCGCGCGGCCGTCCGCCAGTCGGGCCGAGTCTGCGGCAGCGATCTGTGACTCGAAGAGCACGCCAGCCCCGCCAGCGGGCGAGGGCGCCGCGAGCACCACCTCGCCGCATGGCTCCGTACCGTCAGGGCCCAGCACATCCGTTCCCGCCTCAGGCGCGTTGCCCTCTACGTGTGCGAGAAACATCCGGCGTTTCAACTTGCCGAGGTAATGACTGCGCGCAACCACCTCCTGGCCGGGGTAGCAACCTTTGCGAAAGCTCACGCCATTGACCAGATCGAGATTGACCATTTGAGGCACGAAGCGCTCAACGCCGGCAGCGACAATATGCGGCAGCCCCGACTGAATCTCGGTCCAGCGCCAGACGGTGGAAGGGGTAGGAGTCAGCCCGGCACCCAGCACGCTCCAGGCGTGCGCGGTGTCATCGACGGGTATCACCAGCAGTGCTCTTGATGCGCTCGAGGGGACCGTCGCATTCGCCAGGGTCTGCGAGGCGACTGGCGCGCAGCCGAGCGCGTACCCATCGCCTAGCGACGTCACGGCATGCGGGCCGGGCCAAGGCGCGCCCAGCCGCCGCAGGGTTTCCCCCGCCCGCTCGCCACCGATGCCAAACAGAAACCAGCGATCGGATTCGTCGCTGATTCGAACTTTTGCCCGGAGCACAAACATGGACAGCCGCTTGCGCAGCCCGAGCAGCAACGGCTGCGAAGCCACCATCCGGATGCCGTCAGAACCGCGCCAGATCATCATGCTGGCGAGCAGGCGCCCCTTGGCCGAGCAGTAGCCCGAGAGCTGCCATGCGTTCTCGGGCAGACCCTCCAGATCATTGGTGAGTTGCGATTGAAGGAAGCGAAGTGCGTCGTCGCCGTCGACGTGCAACACACCCAGGTCCGCAATCGGCGATACCCAGCCGCGTTCGATTGACAGGGGGTCGATCGGGCGCTCCGGATAGAGCACCTGAGGTCCGGATGAATCGGATGCGAGGGCGCCGCTACAACGTGCTGCGAGCGCCTGTGCGTGGCCGGTATCAGCGGTGGGTGGGATCAGGGATGCATTCACGGTGAGTATTATAGGAAGGGCTTTGACCTCGCCGCTCATTGAAACCCTGATGCCAATGTTCCGAATTCTTCGAATGCTTGCCCGAGCCGTGCTGGTGGGGATGGCGTTTGCGCTGGGGGCGGCGTCGGGCGCGATGGTTTCTTACCGGCTGACACCGCTACACGAGGACGCGCAACCCAGACGGGTCGTCGTTCCCCTTGGCTCGGGGCCTGCGGCACTCGCCTCGGCGTTTGAGCGGGCTGGCTTTAAAGTCTCGGCCAACAGGCTTGCCTGGATCATCCGGCTGCGTGGCGATGGCGCGCGGTATCGCGCGGCGCTTTACGATGTGCCGGGCGGGCAGGCGCTGAAGGCCTTGCTCGATTCGCTTGCGAAGGGCGAAGGGCAGCCCGCCACGCTCAGACTGTCTGAAGGGCTGACCTTTCGGCAGGTGCGCGAGCTGCTCGACCATCACCCCCATCTGATTCCGGATGCGCGCGCGCTCGACGAGCCGTCATTGCTCGCCCGGATTGGTGCGCCGGGTTCAAGCGGTGAGGGCCTCTTTTTGCCCGATACCTATCATTTCGCCCCAGGTACCAGCGCGACCAGCCTCTATCGAGACGCCTGGCGGGCCATGGATCGTGTCCTGCAGCGGGAGTGGAGCCGCCGCTCGGCGGGTCTGCCGATCGAGACGCCCTACCAGGCGCTGGTCCTCGCGTCGATGGTCGAAAAGGAAACAGGGCGTGCCGAAGATCGCGCCATGGTTGCGTCTGTCTTTGTGAACCGACTGAAGAAGGGCATGCTCCTTCAAAGCGATCCCACCACCCTGTATGCGTTGGGCCCGAGTTTCGAAGGGCGTCTGCGCCGTCGTGACCTGCAGCTTGACCATCCGCACAATACCTATGTTCGCCCCGGGCTTCCCCCCACCCCGATTGCGCTTCCGGGCCGCGGCGCAATCGAGGCGGCGCTCAGGCCGGCCGAGTCAGCGGCCTTCTATTTCGTGGCTCGGGGTGATGGCAGTACAGAGTTTTCAAACGATCTCAAGGCCCATCAACGCGCGGTCGAACGCTTCATACTCAAACGATGAAACCAGGACGATTCATTACCTTCGAGGGGATCGATGGCGCGGGAAAGAGCACCCATATCGCCCCGTTTGCAGCCCTTCTGGAGGCGCAAGGCCGTCGTGTGGTGATCACCCGTGAGCCAGGCGGGACGGAGCTCGGCGAGCAATTGCGCGAGCTCACGCTCAATCAGACCATGGCGCCAATCACCGAACTGTTGCTGGTGTTTGCCGCACGCGCCGAGCACCTGGCCACCAAAATCCGGCCGGCTCTGGCGCGGGGCGAATGGGTGGTCTGCGATCGATTCACCGACTCAACCTTCGCCTATCAGGGATCGGGGCGTGGCATCGGGACCGACCGTGTCCGAATCCTCGAGCGTCTGGTGCATCCTGATCTTCAGCCGGACCACACGTTCCTGTTCGATCTCTCGCCGGCCGAGGCTGCCCGACGTCGGGCGGCTGCGCGCACTGCGGACCGCTTCGAGGCCGAGGACCTGCAGTTTTTTGAGCGGGTCCGGTCGGGTTACCTTGAGCGGGCGCAGGAATCTGCCGGGCGGTTTACCTTGATCGACGGCGCGCAAGGGGTCGACAAAATCAAGAAAACCCTCGAACTTGTAGCTGCAACAATATGAATCAATTGCCTATTTGGCTGGTTAAACCGTTGCAGTCTTTACTCGCCTCGCGCGCCACGCTGCACCACGCGCTGCTTATTTCTGGCCCCGAGGGCGTTGGCAAGGAATGGCTCGCCCGGTCGCTCGCGGCTGCCCTGCTCTGCGACGAGCCGCGCGAAAATCGTTTTGCATGCGGGCAGTGCTCTGCGTGTCGCTGGATGTCGCAGGATTCTCATCCTGATTTCCGGTTGCTGCGACCGTCGGCTGACGAACCCGTGGCGGAAGAGGGCGATACGCCCAGCCCTCGGCTGGCCAAGGTGTCGCGCGATATCCGGATCGAGCAGATCCGGGGTTTGGCGGGCTTCGTCGAGGTGGCAAGCCATCGAGGCGGTGCGAAGGTTG
>CAMBZS010000170.1 GCA_945872335.1 Bordetella parapertussis
GTGAATCTCGCACACGCGGGCGCCGATGCGCACAGCCGCCTCAATCTGCGGTGCGTCGGCGTCGATAAACACGCTGGTGACAATGCCAGCGCCCGCCAGCCTCGCCACCACTTCACGCAGGCGCGCTTCCTGCGAAACGATATCCAGGCCGCCTTCGGTGGTGATTTCATGCCGCCCCTCGGGCACCAGCATGGCCATCTCGGGCGCGAGTGAGGCGGCAATTTCAACCATCTCATCGGTTGCAGCCATCTCAAGATTGAGCTTGATATGGGTGAGCTCGCGCAGCCGCCGCACGTCAGCGTCCTGGATATGCCGCCGATCTTCGCGAAGATGGACCGTGATGCCATCGGCTCCACCAAGATGGGCCTCCACCGCCGCCCACACCGGATCGGGTTCGTAGGTGCGTCGTGCCTGTCGGATGGTGGCGACGTGGTCGATATTGACGCCGAGTTCAATCATGGGGAGAGCTTGTGAAGGTCGATAAGCACCTGCCTGGTGCGAAGCGGATACCCCTCCAGCTGATGCGAGAGGATGGCCCGGGCGAGATATTTTGCCTCGCTGCGGCTGTCGGGTGAAGTCAGACGCCCTGCTGCCAGGTCAAGCAAGGTGCGTCCCACCACTGAAGTGTCGCTGCCCGGCTCTGCCACGATGAACCCACTCCCTGGGTGCCATGCGTAACGCATGCCCGCGTGGATGGGCTTCCCCGTCGCATCGATTTCGAGCTCGGGCGCATGACCGGTTTCACGAAGCAATTGCCACTCGAAGGCGCGCAGCGTTTCCTCGAGCGGCGCCCCTTCGGCAAGCGCTGCGAGCGTGGCCGAATAGGCGTCAAAGAGGGCCGGATGCGCGTCTTCTCTGGGCAGCATGCGAAGCAGCAGTTCGTTGGTGTAAAACGCACAAAGCAATGCATCGCCTTTGGGCGGCTGTATGCCACCTAGCCATTCGGCCGTATTGAGGGTGCGCAGTTCGCCCTGCCCTGACCACACCGCCGAGATGGGCTGGAACTGGAGCAACACCGCCCTGAGCGCGGATCCCGGTCGCTTTGCGCCCTTGGCCACCACCCCCACCCGCCCGTGGTCGCGCGTGAATAAATCAACGACGAGGCTGGTTTCCCGGTATGGCGTGGAATGGAGAACAAACGCCGTGTCGCGAACCTTACTCGTAGCCATGGGCGCGAAGACTGGCCTCGGAATCGGCCCAGCCTGACCTCACTTTCACAAACAGCTCGAGATAGACCCGACATCCGAAGAGCTTCTCCAGCTCGGCGCGGGCATCCGTCGAGAGTCGCCGGATGCGTTCACCACCGTGGCCAACCACAATGCCCTTCTGGGCATCACGCTCCACCAGCACGCTGGCGAATACCCGCTTGAGCGAGGGCAACTCCTCAAAACGCTCGATTTCCACCGTGCTCTGGTACGGCAATTCGTCGCCCAATTGCCGAAAGAGCTTCTCGCGAATCATTTCGGCTGCGAGAAACCGCTCGCTCCGGTCGGTGAGCGCATCGGCTTCGAACAGGGGCGGTCCCTCAGGCAGTCGCTGTACGCATAGTCCGATCAGGGTATCGATCTGCCGCCCAGTGCGGGCGCTGACCGGAATGATTTCATCAAAACCATAATCGGCCTGGAGCTTTTGCACCATGGGCAGCAACCGCGACTTGTCGGGTACCTGATCGATCTTGTTCAGGACCAGCAGCCGGGGCTGGGCGCGGCTCAGCCGCCGTGCAAACGCCTCGTCGGCTGGGGTCCAGGACTGGGCATCGCCGACGAGAAGCGTGACATCAGCGTCTTCAGCCACCTGCAGCGCAGTTCGGTTCAGCACCCGATTGAGCGCCCCCCCCACCCGTGTCTGAAAGCCCGGACTATCCAGGAACAACAGCTGCGCGTCGTCTCGGGACAAGACGCCGACGATCCGGTGCCGGGTGGTTTGCGGTCGATCCGATGTGATGGAGAGCTTCTGCCCGACCAGGCGGTTCAACAGCGTTGATTTACCGACGTTGGGGCGGCCTACAATCGCAACGGATCCGCAACGATGCATCGGTAGCGACTGCGGCCTCAGGCGGCTTCAGCGGCCGGCCCAGCCGGCTCGCCCACCGTCTGCGGCGACGTACCGGGCACGGCGCCCGGTACGGATTGCGAGGCGACAAGCTGCGCCGCCACCGCCGCGGGCGCGTCGGGAGCCGCCTGACGTGTGCTGCGCGTTCGGCGCGTGACGACCGATGCGGCTTCGGCCGCGTCGAGCGCCAGGCGCGCAGCCGCCTGCTCAGCCGCACGACGACTGCCGCCGCTTCCCAGCACCTGGATGCCAAGTTTTGGCACGGAACACTCCACTTCGAAGGTCTGGCTGTGGGCCGCGCCATGTGTTGCCACGACTGCATAAACCGGTAATGGCAGCTTTTTGCCCTGCAGATGCTCCTGTAGCAGCGTCTTCGCATCCTTCCCAAGGGTGCGCGGGTCAACCGATTTGAGAATGGGATCGTAGAGCGCCCGAATGGCGTCTGATGCACGGTCGAACCCGGCATCGATGAAAATCGCGCCGATCAGGGCCTCGACTGTGTCACCCAGAATGGAGGGGCGCCGCGTGCCGCCGCTTCGGATCTCGCCTTCACCCAGGAGCAGATGGCGGCTAAGGCCCAGTCGGTGGGCAATATCCACCAAGGCCTGCTGCTTCACCAGGTTGGAGCGCAACCGCGACAGGTCGCCCTCATCAAGCTTTCCAAATCGCTCGAAAAGCAGCGACGCCATCGCGCAGTTGAGCACCGAATCGCCCAGGAACTCCAGGCGCTCGTTGTGCGGTTGGCCATAGCTGCGATGCGTGAGGGCCTGGCGAAGCAGGGTTGGCTCGCCAAAGGCATGCCCCAAGGTCTGCTCGAGTGTTTCGAGCGGTTCACTCAAGAATTCGCTCCTGGGGACCGGACTGGGCGATTCATCGCGCATGCCGGCCTCGTGCTCAGTGAAATCGGCCGATACGGCCAAAGTCACCGAAATTCATCCAGATGAAAAACGCCTTGCCGACGATGTTCTGCTCGGGGACAAACCCCCAGAAGCGACTATCGAGACTGTTTTCACGGTTATCGCCCATCACGAAATAGTGCCCGGCTGGTACCGTGCAATCAAGCCCGGAACCCCGATAGCTGCAACGGTCGATGAAGGGAAACCTTTCCATCGGCTCGATTCGAGACGATTTATTCAACTCTGTCAATACCTTATGAGGGATATTTCCGAGTGTTTCTGAATATTGAGGATACAGGATCAGCCGCCGCCTGTCTTCAAACTCGCCTGCAGTCGTGAGCGGGACCGCCTGACCGTTGATGCTGAGGCGCCCATCGGCGTACACCAGGCGATCGCCAGGCAAAGCCACCACACGCTTGATGTAGTCGACAGACGGATCGCGCGGATAGCGAAACACCATGACATCACCACGCTTGGGCGACCCCACCTCGATCACCTTGGTGTTGATGACCGGCAGGCGCACGCCATAGGTGTACTTGTTCACCAGAATCAGATCGCCCACAAAGAGGGTGGGCAACATGGACTCGGAGGGAATCTTGAAGGGCTCTGCGACAAACGAACGCAGCATGAACACCACGGCAATGACCGGAAACAGACCCGCCGTGTACTCGAGCCAAAGCGGCTGACGCTCGAGCTTGGAGCGAAGTCCCTCGCGCTCCTCGGCCCGCGTGTCGGCCGACACACCGGCCGGCGCCGCACTTGCATCGAATCGCTCGAGCGCCTCGCGAGCCGCTGCCAGTCGCCGTGGACGGAAGACGAACCGGTCGGCCAGCCACGCTGCAAACGTGACCAGAACCAGCATAAACAGGATGAGCGCGAAATTCATGAACGATCCGATCAGCGGTCTTCAACCTGGAGCACGGCGAGGAATGCCTCCTGCGGAATCTCCACCGATCCCACCTGTTTCATCCGCTTCTTTCCTGCCTTCTGCTTCTCGAGGAGCTTCTTCTTCCGTGAGATATCACCGCCATAGCACTTGGCAAGCACGTTTTTGCGAAGCGCCTTCACGTTCTCGCGCGCAATGATGTTCGAGCCGATCGCGGCCTGAATGGCCACGTCGTACATTTGCCGCGGAATGAGTTCTCGCATTTTGGAGACCAGTTCGCGACCGCGGCTTTGGGACACCATTCGATGAACGATGAGAGACAGAGCGTCGACTTTGTCGCCGTTGACCAGCACGTCCATCTTCACGACGTCCGACGCGCGGTATTCCCGAAATTCGTAGTCCATCGAGGCGTAGCCTCGGGAGATCGACTTCAGCTTGTCGAAGAAATCCAGCACGATCTCGTTCATCGGCAGGTCGTAGCTGAGATGTACCTGACGGCCGTGGTAGGCAAGATTGGTTTGAACCCCGCGCTTGCCGGTGCACAGGGTCATCACCGCCCCCACATACTCCTGTGGAACGAAAATGGTGACCGACACCACCGGCTCCCGGATCTCTTCGATCTTGGAGGGGTCGGGCATTTTCGAGGGGTTTTCCACCCTCAGCAGGGTTCCATCGCGCATCAGTACTTCATAAACCACGGTGGGAGCCGTGGTGATGAGTTCCATGTCGAATTCTCGTTCGAGCCGCTCCTGGACGATGTCCATGTGAAGCAGGCCCAGGAATCCGCAGCGAAACCCAAACCCCAGCGCCTGGGACACCTCGGGTTCAAACTGGAGCGACGCATCGTTTAACTGAAGTTTCTCGAGCGCCTCGCGCATCGCCTCATATTGATTGGCTTCCACCGGATAGAGCCCGGCAAACACCGAGGGCTTGATTTCCTTGAAGCCGGGTAGCGGTGAGGTGGCTGGCGCGCGCTCCATGGTGATGGTGTCGCCCACCCGCGCCGCCTTCAGCTCCTTGATCCCGGCAATGACAAAGCCCACATCACCGGCTGTGAGCTGCTCGCGAGACACGGACTTGGGCGTGAACACGCCAACCTGTTCGCAGGGGTAAGACATTCCGGTTGCCATAAGGCGAATCCGGTCCTTGGGGCGGAGCACTCCGTTGACCACGCGCACCAGCATCACCACACCGACGTAGTTGTCGAACCAGGAATCGATGATCAGCGCCTGAAGCGGCGCATCGGGGTCACCCTTGGGCGCTGGAATGCGCGCAACGACGGCCTCGAGAATGTCGTCGACGCCCATGCCGGTTTTTGCGCTGGCCTGAATGGCGCCTGACGAATCGATCCCGATCACGTCTTCGATCTCGGCGGCCGCCTGCAGGGGGTCGGCCTGTGGCAGATCCATCTTGTTGAGAACGGGCACCACCTCGACGCCGAGCTCGATGGCGGTATAGCAGTTGGCAACGGTTTGCGCCTCAACGCCTTGCGAGGCGTCAACCACCAGGAGCGCCCCTTCGCAGGCCGACAGCGAGCGACTGACCTCGTATGAAAAATCGACGTGCCCGGGCGTGTCAATGAGATTGAGCGAGTACACCTTGCCATCGCGCGCCTTGTAGCTGAGCGCGGCGGTCTGGGCCTTGATGGTGATGCCCCGCTCGCGCTCAAGATCCATGGAATCGAGCACCTGCGCTTCCATTTCGCGATCAGACAGACCGCCACAGCGCTGGATCAGACGGTCGGCAAGCGTTGACTTGCCGTGGTCAATGTGGGCAATGATGGAAAAATTTCGGGTCAGCCGCATGGGCGTATCAGGCTCGGACAAAAGCCGTCACGCCCCGGGCGCGGGGCGTGTTAAGGCAAACCCGAAAGTGTAACAGGCCGGTGTCACCAGCCTGCCGAGTGCCGCTCAACGCGCTGCCGGGCGCACCGGCACGTACTGGGCGCTGTCACCGCGACGAATCAGGAGCACATGGGTGCGGGAGCGGTCGAGCTTGGCCACAATCTCGTTGAATTGCTTGGCCGAGCCGATATCCTGATTGTTCAGCGCCAGAATCACATCGCCTGCACGGATGCCGGCGCGTGCGCCTGCGCCATCGGCCGCTTCAACCAGCACCCCTTGCCGAATACGAAGCTGCTGCTTGCGATCTTCAGAAATGTCGCTGACTGTCACCCCCAGCACATTGGCTGCCCCCCGCTCCTGGTTCTCACCCGGCGCGCCGCGCCCCGATGCTCGGGCACTGCGATCGGGCTCGAGCTCGGCCACGGTCAGGTTGAGGTCGCGGGTGGAACCTTTGCGCCAGACCTGAACCGATACCTGAGTGCCGGGCCGGGTGCCGCCCACCAGACGCGGCAGATCACTTGAACGCTCAATGGGCCGACCGTCGAAGCGCGTGATGATGTCGCCCACCTCCACCCCGCCGCGCTCGGCCGGACTGCCGGCTTCGACCGAGCGCACCAGCGCGCCACTGGCCCGCTGAAGGCTGAGCGCCTCGGCAACATCCTTGGTGACCTCGGCGATACCCACACCGATTCGACCGCGGGTCACCCGGCCGGTATCACGCAACTGATCGGCCACACGCATGGCTTCATCAATGGGAATGGCAAATGAAATGCCCATAAAGCCGCCGGTTCGGCTGTAGATCTGCGAGTTGATACCCACCACCTCGCCCGCCAGATTCAGCAGCGGGCCGCCTGAATTTCCAGGATTGACCGCCACATCGGTCTGAATGAACGGCAGGTAGTCACCCGTGTCCCGGCCCTTGGCGGAAACAATGCCTGCGGTGACGGTGTTGTCCAACCCGAAGGGTGAACCGATCGCCATGACCCACTCGCCGACCCGCAGTCGTGTGGGGTTGCCAATCGGCAGATGGGGCAATCCTGTGGCCTCGACCTTGACCAGCGCCACGTCAGTGCGCCGATCCGACCCCACCAGCCGACCCTTCAACTCACGCTTGTCGGTGAACGTGACATAGATTTCATCCGCGCCCTCGACCACGTGGTGGTTAGTGAGCAGATAACCGTCGGCACTGATCACAAAGCCCGACCCCACGCCTCTCGGAACCTCATCACCCGGGCCTCGGCCCCGCGGCTGTTGGCGCTGATTCGGCGGGAAGAAACGCCGGAAAAATTCGAAGAACGGGTCACCCTCTTCCATGCCCTCAGGCATCTGCGGCCGCTGAGGCGGCGCAGCGCCCTCCTTGACCCGCTCCGTGGTTCGGATATTCACCACCGCCGGGCCAGCTTTCTCCGCGAGGTCCGCGAAGTCTGGCAGTTGCCGGGCCTGGACAGCGCCGACGCCAGCAATTGGCGCCAGCGTGGGCGTTCCGACCGCAGCGAGCCAGGCGATGGAAGCAATGAGGAGAATTTTTTTCATGGAGGCGTCACGAAGGGGGCTGGAGGATGCTGATTGTCGCGATATGGGGCGACAGGCACCGGAATCAAGTAGAGGTTCGAAGGGGCATTCGGTGTGCAGGCCAGCTCAGTGCGATTTCCCACGTTCCATCCAGACCAGCCATCGTTGAAGTGCCGCCCAGTCGTCGGCCGAGGTGCCAGATGCCTGGATCCTGAGGTCAAGCGGTAACGATTTATTCGCCGGGGAGGACTTCAAACTGTCAACTTCCAGGCGAATCCAGACTGAACGCTCAGCCCGATGCCACTTCGCAGGCACCATCAGGTCACCCTTGCCGGCGAGACCAACGGCGGCGGACTCAGCGCGGTGCGCAGGATCATCACCATGTCCCGGTCGCCAGAAGACGCGCCCCAGGTCATCGACCTGAATGAACCCAACCGGCACTGACTGCCGCCTGCTCAACCCGATCAGAAGCACCGCCAAGCAAATCAAACCGAGCGCCAACGCCAGCGCCGGCCGGTCACTCATCAGCCAGAGCGCCCAGCCCGACGACAGGACAGCCACCACGGTGACCGCCATGCGTTGGCGAGACGCACGAGCGCGATCGTCAACCGCCAGTTGGAAGGCAAGACTCAGAGGAGGGTTCCGCTGTGTGGCACTCGCGAAAGCCGCTCAGACCCGCCGAATGACCAGCGTGCCGTTGGTGCCGCCGAAACCGAAGGAGTTCTTCAGCGCGACGTCAATTTGCATGGAACGGGCCTCGTTGGCGCAGTAATCGAGGTCACATTCCGGATCGGGGTTCTGCAGATTGATGGTCGGAGGCGAAATCTGGTGATGAACGGCCAGCACGGTAAAGACGGTTTCGATCCCGCCTGCGCCACCGAGTGCATGTCCGGTCATGGATTTTGTGCTGTTGACGACCAGCGCGCGCGCCGCCGAATCACCAAGCGCAGCCTTGATGGCGTTGGTTTCATTGCGGTCGCCAAGCGGGGTGGAGGTGCCGTGCGCATTGATGTAGTGGATCTGGTCGCCCGCCAACTTCGCGTTCCGAAGCGCCGCCTGCATGCAGCGGCGAGGCCCGTCCATGTCGGGTGCGGTAATGTGATGCGCATCGGCGCTCATGCCGAAGCCAGCGATTTCGGCGTAAATACGCGCGCCACGCCGACGCGCGTGCTCGTACTCCTCCAGCACCATGACCCCTGCGCCCTCGCCCAACACGAAACCGTCTCGGTCGCGATCCCATGGACGACTTGCCGTAAGCGGGTCATCGTTGCGGGTGGACAGCGCGCGTGCGGCACAGAAACCGCCCAAGCCCAGCGGCGAAATGGTGGACTCGGCACCGCCTG
>CAMBZS010000171.1 GCA_945872335.1 Bordetella parapertussis
GAGGGCAGCTTTCGCAGACTTGCGCTGGTCGCGCCCCCGGCGATGCTGGGGGCGTTGCGCGCGGCGCTTTCGCCGCCGTGCAAGGCCCACTGCGAGCTTGAAATTGCCAGCGATATCGGTCGGATGGGGCGGGTGGATATCGAGCGTCATCTGGCGCATTCGGCAACCGTCGCGCGGCGACCGCCGGCCCCGGGGCGGGATGGGCATCCGCACACCTGAAGCTCCGTGATCGCGAGGGGACATTGCCAACCGTGCCATCATCGCGGCATCTCGTTACCCAGCGGTCGCCGCGCACCGTCGCGGCGTCGCTCATCACGCATGATCATTGTTCTGTCGCCCGCCAAGACGCTGGACTTCGAATCCCCGCCGGTCACCTCACACTTCTCGCAGCCGGATTTTCTGCAGGAGTCGGCCCGTCTGGTGTCACGGCTGAAAAAGCTGCCTGCCGCGCGGCTTGAGGAGATGATGGAGATCAGCCCGGCGCTCGCACAATTGAACGCCGAGCGCTTTCGCGCCTGGAACCCGCCGTTTGACCGCGCCAATGCCAGGCAGGCCGCACTGGCCTTTGCGGGTGATGTCTACGAGGGGTTGTCGGCGCCCACGCTTGACGAGGCAGCGCTGGGGTGGGCACAGGGGCGGATCCGCATTCTGTCTGGCTTGTACGGCGTGTTGAGGCCGCTAGACCTGATACAGCCCTACCGGCTCGAAATGGGGACGCGAATGGAGACCGGGCGCGGCCCCGATCTGTACCGCTTCTGGGGCGAGCGGCTTGCCCACGTGCTTGCGACCGAATTGGCGACGCATGCCCATCCGGTTCTCGTCAATCTGGCGTCAAATGAATATTTCCGTGCCGTGCCGCCCAAGGCCCTGGGCCTGCGTATTGTGCAGCCGGTTTTTGAAGAGCGACGTGAATCGGGCTGGAAGGTGGTGAGCTTTTCCGCCAAGCGCGCACGCGGCAGCATGACGCGCTACGCCATCGACCAGCGGATCGAGGATCCCGTCGCGTTGAAGGCGTTCGATCGCGATGGCTATCGCTTCGACCCGTCGGCCTCGGATGCCGAGACCTGGGTGTTTCGCCGCGGCTAGACGCAACCGGCTCAACGCCCTGCGGCGTGGCCGTCAGACAAAGACCACTTCAGGCTCGAGTCGCACACCAAACCGCTCGATGACCGAAGCCTGGATGTCGGCTGCCAGCGCGGCAATATCGCTGCCCCGGGCCCTGCCGTAGTTCACCAGCACCAGTGCATGCTGCGTGTGCACGCCGGCATCGCCGCGGCGGGCGCCTTTCCATCCGCATTGTTCGATGAGCCAGCCCGCAGGCAGCTTGGCAAGTTGGGGCGTTGCGGGGTCCCGGTAGACCGGGATCCCGGGGTGGTTCGCGGCCAGCCGGTCAGCGTGTGTCGCGTCCACCACCGGATTTCGGAAAAAACTGCCGGCATTGCCGAGTTCCGCCGGGTTGGGGAGCTTGCGTCTGCGAATGGTGCAGACCGCGTGGGCGATGTCGAGCGGCGAGGGCGGCGAGGCAGTGGGCGGGAAGGCCGTCTGCAGATCCGGGTAGTGGAGTCGCGGCCGAGGCTGGCGTGAAAGCGCGAAGCGCACCGACAGGATCAGCCATCGCGAGGGGCCCGCGCTGCTGCGAAACCGGCTGTCGCGGTAGCCCAATCCGCATTCAGCGGCAGCGAACTCGCAGGGGCGGCCATCATCGAGCGACAGGGCCCGAACCGAGTGCAGATGCTCGCTGAGTTCAACACCATAAGCGCCAATGTTCTGCACCGGGGCGGCACCCACGCTGCCTGGGATAAGCGCGAGATTTTCCAGGCCACTCAGCCCCTGGGCGAGTGTCCAGAGGACGAAATCATGCCAGGGCTCGCCCGCTGCGGCCTCAACCAGAACGTCGGCGTCACCGACCCCAACGCCATCCACCGTGGCGTCGAACACCTTGCGACCGGTCAGCGACACCTTGAGAACCGTGCCGTCGACATCGCGCGTGAAAAGCAGATTGCTGCCCGCGCCAAGCAACAGCGATGCCGGGGCCGACTGAAGCTGGTCGATTGCCTCAGGCGCATCGGCTTCGTCGCTCAACGTGATCAGTCGGCGTGCGCGCGCAGCGATCCCGAAGGCGTTGAGTGCGGACAGGTCGGCCGATTCGGTGATTGCGAGTGGCATCAGGCGCGCGCCGGGGCACTCAGCTCGGCTGGTAGGCAAGCCGGACGTAGATCGGGGCGAAGGCTTCAGCCTGGGTGATTTCCACCAGCGATTCGCGGGCAAGTTCGAGCAGCGCGATGAAGGTGACCACCACCGTCTGCGTCCCCTGCTCGATTTCAAACAAGTCTTCGAATTCTGCAAACCGGCGGTTGTGAAGGCTGCGAAGAATTCGGGTCATGAAGTCGCGGACGGAAAGTTCCTCGCGGCTGATGCGGTGGTGCTGAACCAGGCTTGCTCGGCGGAGGATGTCCGCCCAGGCATGGCGAAGGTCATCCAGGCTCACCTCGGGAAGCTGCACGATACCGCCAGTCTGAGCGACGGCCGCTGCCGGCAGGAAGTCGCGTCCGACCTGGGGTAGGGCCTCCAGCCGTTGGGCGGCGAGCTTCATGTTTTCATATTCAATCAGCCGGCGGGCGAGTTCGGCGCGCGGATCGCCCGCTTCCTCTTCGCCGTCGGCGCGCTTGACGGGCAGCAGCATCCGCGACTTGATATCGATGAGGAGTGCCGCCATCAGCAGGTAATCGGAGGCGAGCTCGAGATCGCGCTCGCGGACCTGCTCGATGTAGGCGAGGTATTGCCGGGTCACCTCGGCCATCGGAATATCGAAGATGTTGAAGTTCTGCTTGCGGATGAGGTAGAGCAGCAGGTCGAGCGGGCCCTCGAACGACTCGAGGTAGATCTCCAGGGCGTCGGGCGGAATGAACAGGTCTTGCGGGAGCGACTCGAGCGGTGCGCCGTAGAGGCGCGCAACGATCCGAAGCTCAAGCTGCTCTGGCGTACCGGCGTCTCCGGCGGGTGGCTGCTGGCTCAAGGTTTTTGCGAGTAGACGTAGGGGCGCTGGGCGATTCGCGACTCACGATTGCGGTGTGAGGTGTCGATGTCTTGTGGTTTGTCCCACCAGAGGGCCCGGCCGTCGCGCTGGGCCTGCTCGAGATGCGGACGCTCGGCTCGCAGGTCTTTGAGGAAGCGGGTGATGTCGGATTCGTACATACGATGAGTCCTTGTGGTGACCGGAGTGTGCGCCTACCGGCCCAATTTGCCGAAGACGCGGGTGGGCGCTATTATTACGGGTTTCCTGCCGCACGGATCAACCCAAAGACGCATCGATTCGGCGGCCGATGGCGGGTAAAAACGGCTAGGCAGCTCAAGCAGGGTAAGCGTCCAGCAGGTGGAACGCGGCCAGTTCTGAGGCTGTCTCCACTGATTTTACTTGACCGGGGCCAGGGGCGGACCGGACGCGTTTCCGGTAACGGGGGTTCGGCGCGACAGGCTTACAACAGTCTGTTCCGAAAGTTTCAGGCTGCGGGGCATTGCAGCGCGGGAAAGTTCGGGCGGGGTTGTGGGCGGCTGTTCTGAGCCCGATTTCAAAGAAAAGGAGCATACATGCGTCATTACGAGATCGTGCTGATCGTTCATCCCGATCAGAGCGAGCAGGTCCCCGCCATGATCGACCGCTACAAGGCCATGGTCGAGGCGCAGCAGGGCAAAATTCACCGGGTGGAAGATTGGGGTCGTCGGCAGCTTGCCTACCCGATCCAGAAAGTCGCCAAAGCCCACTATGTGCTCATGAACCTCGAGTGCGGCAAGCCCGTGCTTGATGAACTCGAGCACGCCTTCAAGTTCAACGATGCGGTGTTGCGGCACCTCACGCTGGCCATGAAGCGGGCGCACACCGGTCCTTCCCCGATGTGGAAGCAGATCCAGCGCGAAGAGGCACGCAAGGTGGCCGCCGAGTCGGCCCCGGCCGCGCCTGCGCCTGCGCCTGCGCCGCAGGTCTGATTGGTTCGTTTGGGTCCGGAATCCAACTCGGTGTCGCTACAAGCGGTGCTCCTGTCCATGCAGTCTCTGCGCTATACGCCAGGTGGTGTTGCCATGATGGATGCAGTGCTGTCGCATTGCTCCACGCAGCGCGAGGGCGGGCATCCCCGACAGGTCGAGCTCGACCTGTCGGCGCGCTTTGCGGATCGGGCGGCTGAGCAGTTGTCTCGTACGCCGCTTGGCAGCGTGCTTCGCGTGCAGGGCTTTCTTGCGCCTCGCCGTCGCGGGAGCAAGTCGGTGCTGCTGCATGTCACCGAGTTTCAACACGACCCGACACCGGCATCGCTTTCCGGATCTGTCTAAACCCTGTTCCGAATTTTCTGAAAGGTTCAACCATGGTCATGCGTCGTGGCACGAAGGACAAAAAAGTCCGCCGCAACACTCAGAGCGCGCTCTTCAAGCGCCGCAAGTTCTGTCGTTTCACCGCCGAGAAAATCGAGTGGATCGACTACAAAGACGTCGATGTGCTGAAAGACTTCATCACCGAGACGGGCAAGATCATCCCCGCTCGTCTTACCGGCACCCGTGCTCGCTATCAGCGCCAGCTCGGCGATGCCATCAAGCGCGCGCGTTTCCTCGCGCTGCTGCCTTACACCGACACTCACTGAGGAGGGGTGAACCATGCAGATCATTCTTCTCGAACGCGTTGCCAACCTGGGCCAATTGGGTGACGTGGTCCGCGTCAAAGACGGCTACGCCCGCAATTTTTTGATCCCGCAGGGCAAGGCGCGCCGCGCCACCGATGCCGCGCTGAAAGAATTCGAAGCGCGCCGCGCCGAACTCGAAAAAGTTCAGTCCGACAAGCTGGGCCTGGCCCGGTCACTGGGCGAACGTCTGTCTGGCTATACCTGGAAGACCACGGTCAAGGCGGGTGTTGATGGCCGGCTGTTCGGCTCGGTCACCAACTTTGATGTGGCCGAGGGCCTCACCAGCCAGGGCTACACGGTCAGCAAGGCCATGGTGCGTATGCCCACCGGCCCTATCAAGAGCATTGGCGACCACAAGCTCGAGATCGCGCTCCACCATGATGTGGTGGTCGAAGTCACGGTGTCGGTGATTGGCGATACCGCCTGATCGGTTCTCGTGCTGACCGGTGCCGGGACACCCCGGACCCGGCCGAAGGAAAAGGGGCGCGCGGGCGCCCCTTTTCGCGTGTGCTGTGCAGGGGCGGTCCCCCCCAAATGGCGAATGAGGGTTCCGGTCAGGTATCCTGAACGTATCGAATTCCAACCCGCCGACGGGAACGATTCCCGCAGATTTTCCTTGCCTGGACCTCATGTTCCCCGACGCATCCGCCGACACCGAATTGCTTGCCCGCGACCCCGAGATCGCGGCGCTCCGCACACCTCCGCACTCCACCGAGGCCGAGCAAGCGGTGTTGGGCGGGCTGATGCTGGACAACACCGCATTTGACCGGGTCGCCGATCTGCTGCGAGAGGGAGACTTCTACCGGCATGACCACCGTCTGATCTGGCAGCAAATCGCCCGGCTGATCGAACGCAGTCAGCCGGCCGATGTGGTGACCGTTCTCGAATCACTGCAGACTGCGGGGCACGCCGAGGAGGCCGGTGGCCTCGCGTATCTGAACACGCTCGCCACTGAAACACCGTCGGCGGCGAACATTCGTCGCTATGCCGAGATCGTCCGTGATCGCGGAGTGCTCAGGCGCCTGATTTCAACCTCCGATGAAATCGCCACCTCGGCCCTCAACCCGCAGGGCCGCGACACCCGGCAACTGCTCGATGAGGCCGAGTCAAAGATCTTTCAGATTGCAGAAGACGGCACCCGCGGCGAGGCAGGGTTCCAGCCGCTTCAGGACCTGCTTGGAAAGGTGGTCGAGCGCATCGATCAGCTCTACAACCAGGACAACACGAGCGACGTGACCGGCGTACCCACCGGTTATGTCGATCTCGATCGAATGACCTCGGGCATGCAGCCTGGCGATCTGATCATCGTGGCCGGTCGACCCTCAATGGGAAAAACCAGCTTTGCCATGAACATCGGTGAACATGTGGCCATTGAGCAGGGACTGCCCGTGGCGGTGTTCAGCATGGAGATGGGTGCCACGCAGCTGGCCATGCGTATTCTGTGTTCATCCGGGCGACTCGATCAGCAGCGTGTCCGCACTGGCCGCCTGATCGATGACGACTGGCCGCGGCTCACCAGCGCAATCTCCAAGATGCAGGAGTCGCCGCTTCATATCGATGAGTCGCCAGCGCTCAATGCGCTCGAGCTGCGCGCGCGCGCGCGGCGGCTGGCCCGTCAGTGCGGCAAGTTGGGCCTGGTGGTGATTGATTATCTGCAACTGATGTCGGGTTCGAGCTCTGGTGAGAACCGCGCCACCGAAATCTCGGAAATTTCGCGTTCGCTCAAGGCGCTTGCCAAGGAACTCGACTGTCCTGTGATTGCGCTTTCGCAGCTCAACCGATCGCTTGAGCAGCGGCCAAACAAGCGGCCAGTCATGTCTGATCTGCGAGAATCGGGTGCCATCGAGCAAGATGCCGATGTCATCATCTTCATTTACCGAGACGAGGTTTACAACCCCGACTCCACCGACAAGGGCACAGCCGAAATCATCATCGGCAAGCAACGTAACGGCCCGATCGGGACCGTGCGCCTCACTTTCATTGGCGCCTACACCAAGTTCGAGAATTACACCTCCGGGCCGCAGCCCTGACCGGCCGGGCGCACCAGCGCGCGTCTGGCTGGCGTGACAGGCGACAGCCTGCGCTCGAGGCGCTTTCCTAAAGCGCCTCGGCTGCGAAATCGGCCAACCGGGAGCGTTCGCCTCGCTGCAGCGTCACATGCCCGGAGTGGGCCCAGCCCTTGAACCGATCCACCACGTAAGTGAGGCCGGACGATCCTTCGGTGAGGTAGGGCGTATCGATCTGCGCGATGTTGCCCAGGCACACCACCTTGGTGCCAGGACCCGCCCGTGTGATGAGCGTTTTCATCTGCTTGGGCGTGAGGTTCTGGGCCTCATCAATGATCAGGAACTTGTTGATGAAGGTCCGCCCACGCATGAACGACAGAGCCTTCACCTTGATCCGGGTGCGTACCAGATCGGTGGAGGCCGAGCGGCCCCACTCGCCGGCCGCAGGATCTCCCTGCAGCAGCACCTCGAGGTTGTCCTCGAGCGCGCCCATCCAGGGTTGCATTTTTTCCTCTTCGGTGCCGGGCAGATAGCCAATGTCTTCGCCCACTGGTACGGTGGCGCGAGTCATGATGATTTCGGTATAGCGACGGCTTTCGAGCACCTGCGTGAGCCCGGCGGCGAGCGCGAGCAGTGTTTTGCCGGTGCCCGCCTGACCAAGCAGGGTCACGAAGTCGATCTCCGGATCGAGCAGCAGGTTGAGCGCGAAATTCTGCTCCCGATTGCGAGCGCCCACGCCCCAGACCGCGTTTCGGTGGTGGCTGTGATCTTTCAGCGTCTGAAGCACCGCTGTTTTTCCGACGATTTCCCGCACCCGCGCTGTGAGCGGCGTATCACCCTCTAGGTAGACGAACTGATTGAGCATCAGCCGGCTGATGAGCGGCCCCGTGATCCGGTAGAGCGTGTTGCCGTTCTGCTGCCAGGATTCAACGCCCTTGCCGTGCCTGTCCCAGAAATCAGCCGGCAACTCGAGGATGCCGCTGTAGAGAAGATCGGTATCTTCCAGGACCTGGTCGTTGAAATAGTCTTCTGCGGGGAGCCCGAGCGCATGCGCCTTGATGCGCATGTTGATGTCTTTGGACACCAGTACAACCTCGCGGCCCGGGTGCTGTTCCTGAAGCGCGCGCACCACGCCTAGAATCTGGTTGTCGGCTTTGCCCATGGGAAGCGACGCCGGCAGCATGGCCGCAAACGCCTGGGTCTGAAAAAACAGATTGCCCGAGGCGTCGCGATTGCCCAGCGCCGCCAGGGGGAGGCCCGCTTCGATCTGCGCGCCGGCCGCAGCGATCAGCGCATCGAGCGAGCGGCTGACCTGGCGGGCGTTCCGTGAAACCTCCGACATCCCCTTTTTGTGTCCGTCGAGTTCCTCGAGCGTCATCATTGGCAGGTAGACGTCATGCTCGGCGAACCGGAACAGGCTGCTCGGGTCATGCATCAGAACGTTGGTGTCGAGCACGAACAGCTTGCTTGCTTCGCGAGCGGTTACCGCCGGGCGCCGCCGGTTACGTGTGGCGCTATCCTGGGCGGCCGATTTCGCCGCGGCACGGGCGGCTAGAGTGGCCGGGCTGGGGGCCGAGGCAGGAATGGGGCTGGCCGAGCCTGCGCCAGCCTGGGGGCGCGAGGACGCAGCCGCGGCAGGCGCCGTGCGCGGGTTGGCTCGGTTGGATGGTCGTGCCGGCGCCTGGGCCAAGTCGGGTCCGGACGGTTGCCCGGTTGGTGGCCCGGATCGTGGCCCGGATCGTGGCCCGGATCGTGGAACGGGCTGTGCACTGGGTTGTGGACGGGGGGGTTGCGCCGTCG
>CAMBZS010000172.1 GCA_945872335.1 Bordetella parapertussis
TGCTCGTCGATCGTGGCCACATCGCCGGTGGGGAACCATCCGGCGCCATCGGCATCGTACTGCAGCGGATCCCCGCCTTCGCCTCTGAAGTAAGACTGGATGATCCACGGCCCGCGAACCAGCAGGTTGCCGTAGGTCTTGCCGTCCCAGGGCAGGTCTGCGCCATCGTCGTCAACGATCTTCATGTCCACGCCGTAGATCACGTGGCCCTGCTTCTCGAGAATTTTCTGCTGGGCGGCATCGTCAAGTTGCAGATGACGGTTCTGCAGACGGGACAGCGTGCCAAGCGGCGACATCTCGGTCATGCCCCAGGCGTGGATCACATCCACCCCGTAGTCGTCGCGGAATGCACGGATCATGGCCGGCGGGCAGGCCGAGCCGCCGATGACGGTTCGCTGCAGCGTGGAGAAACGCGCGCCCTGCTGACGAACATGCGCGAGCAGCCCCAACCATACGGTGGGAACCCCTGCCGAGAAGGTGACGCCCTCGGATTCGAAGAGCTCGAAAATGGATGCACCGTCGAGCTGGGAACCTGGGAACACCAGCTTCGCGCCGACCAGCGGAGCCACGTACGGAAGGCCCCATGCGTTGACGTGGAACATGGGGACGACCGGAAGAATGACATCGCGCGCCGACCCGCCCATTGCATCAGGAAGCGCCGCGCCGTAGGCATGCAGCACTGTCGATCGATGACTGTAAAGCGCCCCTTTGGGGTTTCCTGTGGTGCCTGAGGTGTAGCAGAGCGCAACCGCCGAGTGCTCATCGAACTCCGGCCACCGCCAGGTGTTGCGGCCTGAGTGAAGAAACTGCTCGTAATTGAGAAGGTTCGGAATGGCGGCAGAAGCGGGTTGCCGATTCTCATCCACCATCGCAATCCAGCTTCGTACTTTCGGGCAGCGCGCGGCAATCGCCTCGATGATCGGCAGAAAGGTGATGTCGAAAGCGAGATGCGTGTCTTCAGCGTGATTGACGATCCAGGCGATCTGGTCGGGGTGCAGCCGGGGGTTGATGGTGTGAATCACTCCCCCCATTCCCCCTACCGCATAATAGATTTCCATATGCCGGTAACCGTTCCACGCGAGCGTGGCCACCCGGTCTCCACGCTTGACCCCTGCGCGCTCGAAGGCGTCTGCCAGGGTGCGTGACCGTTGCTCGCAATCGGCATAGGTGTAGCGGTGAATATCGCCTTCCAGCCGCCGGGACACGATCTCGGTATCGCCGTGGTGGCGCGCCGCGTGCCGCAGGATCGATGAGATCAGCAGCGGCATGTCCATCATCAGGCCTTGCATGAATCCTCCTGGATATTCTTGAGAGCCTGGTCCTCAGTCATTGACCAAGCGTGCGAAGCATAGCAATACCGGGAGGACGGGCGGGGCATCGGGCAACGCCCGCAGGTTCCAATTAACATCCCACCTTCCTTGATCCTGACCAGGCGCCGAGCGCCCCCGCCATCTCATGAGCAAACTGACCGACAAGATCGTTCGTACCGAAGAGGAGTGGAAGCGCGACCTCACCGAAATTCAATACAAGGTGACGCGTTGTCATGGCACCGAGCGTGCCTTTACCGGCGAGTACTGGGACCATCACGCGGCCGGGACCTACACATGTGTCTGCTGCGGCGCCGATCTGTTCAGGTCGCACGAGAAGTTCGATTCCGGAACCGGGTGGCCCAGCTATTGGCAGCCAGCCGAACCGGGTGCGGTGGCAACCAAGCGGGATTTTGGCTGGGGAATGATCCGTACCGAGGTGCTGTGTGCCCGATGCGACGCTCACCTGGGCCATGTGTTCAAGGATGGCCCAGAGCCCACAGGCCTTCGCTATTGCATCAATTCGGCCTCGCTTCGGTTTCGGGACGATTCCTGAGCGTGCGCTACGTTCTACCCGCCGATGGCGGGCAATTGCCCGGCCGATACCCGCTGGCGTCTCGCGAGCGGGGTGGCCAGCACGGGCGGTCGATGAACCCGCCTGGTTTATATCCGCCTGGGTTATACCCGCTTTACCTTTTCAAGCATCCGAAACACTGGGCGCGACTTCCCAACGAAAAGCCGCTTGAGCATCTTGGGAAGGCAACGACGCTCGAGGGTGTTGCGGCGGGTGCGGGTACGATCAGCCATGTCATGCTCCGGAATGAATTTGCCAAACCTGAGATTATAGCGTCTGACGTCACCACTTTGAGAGCCGTCCCCTGATGAAGCTTCTCTTTGACCTGTTTCCCGTCATTCTGTTTTTCGCGGCTTTCAAGCTTGGCGACATCTATCTGGCCACGGGGATCGCAATTCTGGCGAGCATCGCCCAGATCGGTTGGCTCAAGATCGCCCGTCGCCCCGTGGAGCCGATGCAGTGGGCAGGTCTTGTCATCATTGTCGTGTTCGGTGGCCTCACCCTGGTCCTGCGCGATGAGACCTTCATCAAGTGGAAGCCCACGGTGCTTTACGTATCCCTTGCGGCGGCGCTGGCGGTGAGCCGGTGGGTGTTTAGCCGAAATCTGATCGAGAAACTGATGGGCGCGCAAATTCAACTTCCTCCTGCCATCTGGAACCGGATCAATCTGGCCTGGGTTGTATTTTTTGCCGGCATGGGAGCGCTCAATCTTTGGGTTGCCTACACGTTCAGCACCGACGTCTGGGTCAATTTCAAACTGTTCGGCACCATGGGGCTCACGATCGCATTCGTGATCGCGCAGGCGCTTTACATGAGCCGATTCGCCCAGGACAACACCCCATGAGACCCGAACCGTCGGAAATTCTGGCCCGTCTGTCTGAACGTTTTCCAGACGCGCAAACCGAGGTGATTGACGACAGCCACCTCCATGCCGGACATGCTGGCGCGAGCGGTGGGGCGGGCCATTACACCGTTCGCATCACCTGGTCTGGCTTCGCGGGCAAGCCTCCGGTTGCCCGCCATCGGCTCGTGTATGATGCCCTGCAAGACTGGATGCCTGAGCGCATTCACGCGCTTTCCATTCACGCGGCCGCGTAGCGTTAGCACCCCCCAGTCTCGAAGCCCGCCCCCATCTTCCCTTGCCATGCGCCAACCGTGCGCAGGCCATCCAGGAACTCCGAATGATTTCTACCCGAATCTGCCGCACGACTGTGTCGCGGCCGGCCTGTTTTCGTCTCATGGTGGCGCAACTGGCCCTGGGGCTGTCAGCGGTTGCACCGCTCAATGCGTCTGCTCAGGCACAGAAGCCCGCGGCGCCTGCCGTTCCGGCGCCTATCGCGACCGTAAACGGTAAGCCAATTTCGGCGCAGCGGCTTGACGACGTCGTGAACCAGCTTTCGTCCCAGGGGCGTGCGGACACGCCCGAACTCCGGGCGGCTATTCGCGATCAGTTGATCATTCGCGAGATCTTCGCGCAGGAGGCCGAGGCCAAAGGATTCGGGCGCAATCCCGACCTCACCCGCCAGCTTGAACAGATGCGCGAAGACCTGCTGATTCGGGCGCTGATTCAGGACCATCTTTCCAACGTCGAACCGGTCACCGAGGACGACGTCAATCGCGAGTACCAGCGCTTGCACGGGGATGCAGGCGGCGACAAGGAATACCGCGCCCGGCACATTCTGGTTGACAAGGAAGAAGACGCTCGCCAGATCATCGCCCAGCTTCGCAAGGGTGAGAAGTTTGAAACGCTGGCGCGTCGGTCACGCGACACTGGCTCCGCGCAGCAGGGCGGCGACCTCGACTGGGCGACGCCCGACACCTATGTCAAGGAATTTTCAGAGGCGATGGTCGCCCTCCAGAAGGGGCGATTTACCGAGAAGCCGGTGCGTACGCAGTTCGGCTTTCACATCATTCGGCTGGACGACGTACGCACTACGACACCGCCGCCCGTTGCTCAAGTGGCGCCACAGATTCGCCAGGATCTGGAGCGGGCACGTGTCGATCGGCTGCAGCAGGCGCTGCGCGCCAAAGCCAAAGTCCAGTAGTGCGGACACGCATCAGCTTCCGCGTGCGGGGTTCGCCCTCAACCTGCTGAACCCGGCCGACGGTTACCCGCAGCACGGCGGCGATCGGCGAAAAAGCCCCGCAGCAGTGTGGCCGATTCGTCAGCCAGCACACCTGCGGTGACTACCGTGTGCGGTGCCAGCCGGCGGTCTTCAAACAGATTCACCACGCTTCCGCATGCGCCGGTCTTGGGGTCTTGCGCAGCGAACACCACCCTTCGGATGCGCGCGTGTTGAATCGCGCCCGCGCACATCACGCATGGCTCGAGTGTCACGTAAAGATCACACCCGGGAAGACGGTAATTGCCAAGCGCTGCGCCAGCATCGCGAAGGGCCTGTACCTCCGCATGCGCGCTGGGGTCGTGGCAGTTAATGGGATGGTTGTGACCGCGTCCGATGATCCTGCCGGCCTGCACCACCACGGCGCCAACCGGAACCTCGCCGCTTGCAAGCGCGAGGTGGGCCTGCTCAAGTGCAGCCCGCATGAAAAACGAATCATCAGGACTATCGCCTGCGTTGCCTGAGGCGATGTCTGCCACGGCTGCCGCTGCGCGCGGCGCTTGCACGCTCAGGCCGATTTCTGAATCACCGACTTCGCTGCGTCGGCGAGTTCCTTGACCACCGTGCTTTGCAGCTGCGTGATCATGGCCCACTCCTGAATCTGCTTTTGGAGAACGAGAAGGTCTGACGGGGTCTGGGTTTGCGAGGCAGCCTGCGCCTGGATGGTGGCACGCAACGTGGTCTCGGCGTTGCTGACCGCAGTGAGCATGGTCTGCGACACGTAGTCGAGACTGAGTCCGTTACCGGGTAAGACGTTCATGGTGTTGGCTTCCGTGTGGCTGAACCGCGTATCTGATCGGGGCCCGTCTGAAAGGGATTGGGCGCGGCAACCGTGTGCGCGGCCCCTGCCGCAGACAGTACCTCGGATGCAGCTTCGATCGCAAGTCGTGCCGCCTCGATGCGCCGATACCGTGCCACTGGCAGGCTGCCCGATGACTGGCCGCGCAGGCGCTCAGACAACCCAGACAGCATTTGCTGGCACTCAACTAGCGCCTCACTGGCCTCGGGGCTTGCGAGCCGCTCCTCGAGTTTGCTGAAGGTAATGCCCTGCTCGCTCACCTTGCCACCCGATGCTGTGCGCCATTCGCGTCCTCAAACAGGAGCTCTGTGTCGCTGATGGCGGCAAGCCGGTAGCCGTTCACGATTCCGCCCGGCAGCACCCGGTGCCCGTCCGCAAACAGAAGGTAAGACAGAGGGCCACTCTGAATGGCAACGATACGAGGTAGCTTGAGCGGCGGCAGCACGGGCTGAGCGGTCGCGGCAGCAATCGGAGCCACCGTTGGATCCGACAGGGCGAGGAGCACGCGAGCTGGCAGTCGATCACTGAACCGCTGGTTGAATCTGAGCAGAATCTGCTCCCACGCGGCGGCACGCTCGCGGGGAATCATGCCGTCAATGCTGATCCGGGCGTCGGCCCAGGCGACCTTGACCGACCCAAAGCCCAACCCCTTTAACTCGCCCCCCAATTGGGCAGCCGCATCCTCCGGCGTGGTGAGGCCACTCACCATTGCAACGGTCTGAGGAAGCCTCTCTTCGAGAATCGAACGCGCACGCGAGCCGTCCTCGGGGCGAAGTACAAGGCCAGTCACACGAATCCGACCTCCGGATAGCGCCTCGGCGCCGAACCCCTCAGGCAACAGTCGCGCCGCGTCGCGCACGCGTTCGGCGAACTCGGCCTGGGTGAGAAGCGCGAGCGCCAGCCAACGCCGCTCGGGCGACAGCAGTTGAATCACCTGGTCCTGCTCATCCACACTTTCAAGAACGCCCGTCACCTCGATCCGACCGTCGGGCCGAAGCGCGGCTCGAACCACATCATTGAAGCCGGCGGCGGCGATCCGCTCCAACACGCGCGCGAGATCCTGCTCAACGGCGCCTGTGGCAAGCGCAGGCGCGGCGGCGACCGGCGACTCGATGGGCGTCGCGCGAAACAGCCGAAGAAACGGATCCGTAAGCCCAGCTGCATACCATGCCAGGCCGACCAGCATCACGCCGGGAGCGACCAGCCAGACCCTGTTTCCGCGCAAGGATCGACCCGACGGCGGGGCCTCGATGGCGACGGGTGCGAGCGATTCCACGGCATTGTCAGAGACCGGGGGAGCGATCTCTGGCGACTCCTGGAGACTGGCCGATGAAGCACTCTCGGAAAGCGCGCCGAGCCCCTCCTCGTCCGCGCTGATATCGGCTGCATTGGCCTTGGGCGCAGACGCACCGCTCGAGTCACCGTCACGCGATTCGGGCCGAACCCAGGCAATCGGCAGCTCGGTTGCGCCCGACCATGACTCGCCGGTGGACTGCACGGTGAGGACCAGGGCTCCGGCAGTCAGGCCCTGCCCTCTGGGAATGGCCTGTCGGGTTCCGTCTGGTTCAAGCCAGAGCCACCCCTCGGAACTTGCCTCAAGGCGCGCCTGCTCGAAAGGCGCGTCATGCAACACCACATCGCAGCTGCGCGAGCGACCAATCGTGAGGCTCTCGCCAGGCGACAGCGACAGGGACGCCCCGGCATGCACCCCAGACAACAACCGCAATTCAAAGGGAGCGGCGTCTGTTTCGCCCCGGGGCTTGCGGGCGTCGTTCACAGGTCAACCCGGGCAAGCGGCTGAATATTCACCTCGGGCACCAATTCCTGATAGGACAGCACCTGAAGATCATAGAGATCGGCCTCGATCAGCTTTCGCATGTAGCGTCGAATATCCATTGAGGCGAGCAGCACGGGACGAGCGCCGCTGGTGGGAAGTTTGCCAACGGCCTTCTTGAGGTTGTCGACGAGCTTGCGCGAGGCCGCCGGGTCAAGTGCAAGATAACTTCCCGCCGAGGTCTGGCGAATCGCGCTTCGCACTGTTTCCTCCACCTTGGGCGCCAACAGGTAGGCAGGCAGCATGTTCTGCCCCGAGGAATACTTGAAACTGATCTGCCGCTTGAGCGAGCCGCGAACATATTCAGTGAGAAGCACCGAGTCCTTTTCCTTTTGCCCCCATTCAACCAGCGACTCGAGAATGGTCCTCAGGTTGCGAATCGAAATATCTTCCGACACCAGGCGCTGCAGAATCTCACCAATTTTTTGCGTGGGCATGACGCGGGTTGCCTCCTTCACCAGGTCGGGAAAGCGCTGCTCCATCGCGCCAAGCAAAAATCGCGTTTCCTGAACGCCAATAAATTCGGCGGAGTATTTCCTCAACACTGTTGCGAGATGAAAGGTGAGGATCTGAGTGGGGTTCATGAACGACATCCCGGCCCTGGACAACAGCTCGGCCGTTTCCGTGGCCACCCAGACCGACTCCACCCCTGGCAAAAACGCCCGGTCCTTTTCGAATTCAACGCCAAGCGCGGAGAGCTTGTCGGCCGACTCACGGACCAGCACCTGATCGATTCGCAACATTCCCTGGGCGACCGGCACCTCGGTCAGCACAATGTGATAGGTGTTCGCATCCAGCCGGTCGTTGAAGCGCAGTTGAATTCCGGGAAACGGCACGCCGAGATCGAAATACAGCGCCCGCCGGATCTTGATCAATTCATCGTTCAGTTCATCGGCCTTCAGTGCCGTGCGGAGGTTGTCCGCCACATCCAGAATCAGCGGAACGGTGGGAACGAATTCATCGGTGCCGTCACCGCGGGTGGGCTTTCTGGCCGCTGAATCGCTCGCGGCAAGCGCCGGCACCTCGGTGATCTCACCGGTTTTTTCGTCAATCTGTCGCCGCGGCCGCATGGCAATGCCCATCGCAATCAGCGGGATGCCAAGCAACAAAAACACGAAGGACGGCATTCCGGGGATGAACCCCATGCCGAGCGCGATGCAGCCCCCGATGATGAGGGCGCGAGGTTGCGCCATGATCTGCGAACCGATGTCCTTGCCAACGTTGGACGGACCCTCGTCGGATTGCACCCGGGTCACGATGATGCCCGCGCAGATCGAAATGAAGAGCGCCGGAATCTGAGAAATCAGACCGTCACCGATCGACAAAATGGAGTAGGTCTGCATTGCCTTGCCGGCGGTCATTCCCCGCTGCAGCATGCCGATCAGAATGCCACCCAGCAGATTGACCGCCACAATGATCAGCCCGGCGATGGCATCGCCCTTGACGAATTTCATGGCGCCGTCCATGGCGCCATACAGCTGGCTTTCCTTCTCCACTGCCCGCCGCCGGCGCTTGGCCTCGTCCATGTCGATGGTGCCGGCGCGCATGTCGCCATCGATCGCCATCTGTTTGCCGGGCATGGCATCAAGTGAAAAACGCGCGGCCACCTCGGCCACTCGCTCAGCGCCTTTGGTGATCACCACGAACTGCACGATGGTGAGGATCAGGAACACCACCAGGCCGACCACGAGATTGCCACCCACCACAAAATTGCCGAACGTATCGATGATGCTGCCGGCATCGCCCTGGAGCAGGATCAGCCGGGTGGTGGCAATGGAGATCCCCAGCCGAAAAAGCGTGGTCACCAGAAGCACCGACGGAAATG
>CAMBZS010000173.1 GCA_945872335.1 Bordetella parapertussis
ATTCGCGGCACTGAGCCTCGTCTGCGCCGCTGCGCATTTCCTGTGCGCCAGTTTCATCACCAGTATTGCGGGAGTGTTGTTGCCACGTGTTGCAAGCGGCTTCAGCATCGCTGTCGCGCTCAATCTGTGGATAGTCCAGGCTGCATCAACAGGCGCAACCGCAGTCCTGGACCGCCGAATCGCCCTGACTCGTGCAGTGTTCATTACCCTGTTCGCGGCAGGCTCGCCCGCCATCCTGTATGTGCTGATGACTCACTCGTCTGTCGAGATAATTACGGTCGCGTCGGTCCTCACGCTTGTCGTTGCCGCCACAGGACTGCAGGCACTCCTTCCCGACCCGGAATCCCCTTCCTTCGGCGCGTCGCAGGAAATGCCCCGGGCGTCGTCGCCCCACCTCATTCAGTGGTCAATAGCCGTTTCCGTGTTGGCGATTGCACTTGTTTACTTTGTTGCGATCCTGATGATCGAGCTCGATGACTCTGGGCGCTACCTGAGTCTTTCAATGTTCCTCGTTGGCCTCGCAGCAGGCATCAGTCTGCCGTTTTCACTTGGTGCCAGGGCGATTGGCGTAGCGCTCGCATCGGGAGCAATCTGTGCGGCGCCCAGCCTTGTTTTCTACTACGTGATCCAATCGGAAGACGCAAGACTGGTCTGCATCATGTTGAGCCCCGCTATTGCCGTCATCGCTGGATGCTGCGTGGCACGAACGGCGCTAACGGTTCCTTCGCGTGGCAACGCAGATCCGATGCGCCAGGGGGACACGATTCCGCGGTATCCCCGTCCGCAGTTCCTGATACGCAGTGTCGCGCTGAGTCTGATCGTTTCCGCATTGGCAGGGATGACGGCGGTTACCACATCGAACCACTTTCCGGCGGTCGCTGCAATCCTTGTATCCGCCTTCGCAGTGATCGCTTCGCGCTTGCGAATGCGGCCAGGGGTTGTACGGTGACCGGCGCGAGGCTGCCAGGCTTCGGGCCCGCCCGCGGGACCGTCTTCGACACCCGATTGAAATGATCACCGGCTCGCTTACCCGTCGACTTCTGCTGACGGTCGTGCTTGCAGCGCTGACGGGTGGTGCAATCTGGACGTTGCTCTTGGCCGCGCACAGCACGACACGCGTGGAGCGCTTGAGCAGCTTTGTGGCTCAGGCCTTCGCTGCAAACGCTGCAGAGATCGTCAAGTCACATGGCGAGGAACTCCTGACAGTGCTCCGGAGCATCCAGCGTCAGTCGGTCTCCACCTCTGACGGTTTTTCGCCAGACAATATTGCCTTGGCGGGCCGGATGCAGCATCCGGATGCCCCCTTGCATATTGCACTCTACACGCCCACCGGACAGATACTGCGGTCCATCGAGGACCGCCCAGCCTCGGGAAGCGCCACCAGTGTTGCCACCGCGGTCCCCTTTGTTCACAAGCTCGGATCGGGCGCCGGGCTGCTCGCGACTGAGGGCGCAGCGCTCAACGAGCCCAGGCTTCGTCTGGCCGCGGGGGTTACCCTGGCGCCCGACTCAGTCCTGCTTGCCAGTGTCGATTTTCGTTTGCTCGCACGACGGATCGAAGCGATGTATTCCGGGCAGGTGCTGGTGGTTGATTTTGACGGTCGCAGCCTCATCGGACGCCCCCCAGATGCGCTGAATAGGCTGATCGGTACCGCCCTTCAAGGCCCCCGCTATCAAACCGTATCGTTCGAAGGCTCGCTGTATGAAGTTGCCCGTGCGCCGCTGGATGACCTGACAGGGCGGCGCTTGGGAAATCTTCTTCTGGTGCGGGCCGACAGCGGGCAGCTCGCCTCGGAGAATCTGCTCGACTATGCGGTCACGCTTGTCGTGTTTGTCGGATTTGCACTTTTCGCGGGGCTTGTCCTCGCCGTGCTTCGACGCGAGCTCGCACCGCTGGCTGACGTGGAGCGACTCACGCGTTCACTGTCCCGACACGACCTGCATGCGCCGGCAGTCGGCACCTCACGCCCGGATGAACTCGGTCGAATCAGTGAGGCGGTTGAATTGCTGCGCGAAGCAGCGGTCGAACGTGACCGACTCGCCTTCGCAACCACGGCAACGCACAGTCGTGAGAGACTGATGATTGAGGACGAGCTGCGGCGGCTGTCGGAAATGCTCGACGACACCGAGCGCGTCGCGGTGCTGAACATGATGTCGACTGTGGCGGTTGCCGGGGCCTCGCCAGCGGGACCAGCGAATGCACCGACGGATACACCACTCGCCCGCGCTTTTCAGTTCATGAGCGACCGGGTTAAGGCACAACAGGGCCGGTTGACAACGCTGCTCGCAGAGCGCACTGCAGACCTTGACACCGTCAGACAGGCCTTGGCCGAGCGATCCGATCTCTTCCGACTGCGAGAGGAAGTCGCGATCGCCCGCTCGCTGCAGCTGAGCATGCTGCCCAACCAGAGCAGGCTGGCTCCGGTTCGTGACCGGGTCGAACTCGAAGCCCTCACCCGCCCAGCCAAGGAGGTTGGGGGCGACAGCTACGACTTCCAGCTGTTCGATTCCGGCAGACGGCTCATGTTTCTGGTCTGCGATTCTTCCGGCAAAGGGATTCCCGCAGCAATGTTTGTCTTGACGAGCAAGACGCTGGTCACCGCGGCTAGCGAGACCTTTGGTGGACTCGCAGCTGGGCTCGCCGCAGCCAATGTGGCGCTCGCGCGCTCGAACGACGCCCTCTCGTTTACCACGCTTTTCATCGGACTGTTGGACCTGGAGACAGGCCAGCTCACCTACAGCAGCGCGGGACACAACCCGCCCCTCCTGCGGCGAGCCTCTGGCACCGTGGAGCAGCTTGGCGAGGCCACTGGGCTTGTGCTGGGTGTTATCGAAGACGCCGTGTATGAAGAGGCACACCTGACAATGCTGCCAGGTGACGCGCTGGTGCTCTACACCGACGGCATCACCGAGGCGCATGACCCGCAACAGCAGATGTACGGCCTCGACCGGCTGGAGACTGTCTGCCGGGAAGCACCCATTTCGCCCGTACAGAACCTCGTTGATCGAGTGATATCGTCGGTTGACGAATTCGCTGGCGGCACGCCGCAATATGACGACATCACCCTGATGGTGATTCGCTATTGTCGCGAGTCGGCGTGACTCGGTGGGCGAGGCGAGCCGCGGCGTTACAAGCGTATTGCAATCTTGCCTGAGTGAGCGTTCGATCGCATGTGCGCATACGCACTCGCAACATCCGCGAGCGGGAAGATTCGATCCACAGGCCAGCTGATTTCCCCTGAGGCGAGCGCTGGGGACAGTTCGAGCGCCATGGAACGGGCGACTTCAGCGATTTCATCGATGGATCGCGTACGAAAGGTGACGCCAATCAGCGTCAAGCGACGCAGTGCCACGCGATCGAGATCGATTTCGCCGCGAGCACCGCCCATGCGACCGACCATCACGATGCGACCTCGAAGCGCTGCTGCATGAAGATTGTCGTTCAAGCACGAGCCACCCAGCATGTCGATGACGACATCAGCCCCAAGCCCGTCCGTGACCTGCATGACCCGCTCAACCGTGTTCTCGGAACGCGGATTGATGACGATATCGGGACCCATACCGAGAGCCTGCAGCTGCGCAACTTTTTGAGCCGATCCGGAGGTACCGATCACCAGGCGGGCGCCTCGCATTCGTGCGATCTGGCAGGCGACAATGCCAACGCCAGACGTTACTGCCTGAATCAGAACGGTTTCCCCTGCGCATAAGCCCGCGCGCCTCACCAGCGCATCATGTGCCGTCATCAGTGTGACGGGTGCGGTCGCAGCCCGTGTGAAGTCAAGCCCTTCAGGAATCCTGATCAGCAGGCGGTGATGGATCTTTGAGAACTCGGCAAACGCGCCCTGACCCATTGCCATGACCCGATCACCGGGCGCAAACCCGGAAACGCCTGACCCCGATTCAACCACCTCGCCCGCAAACTCCACGCCGGGGATCGCCGCGCCGAGGGCCGAGCCAGAGTTCCTGAAGTGCCCGACATTGAGCGCGAGGTCTGCGCGGTTGAGGCCCGCCGCGCGAACGCGAACCACGACCTCCTCCGGACCTGCTGCTGGTCGCGATACGGTTTGCAGTTCGATTTGCTTCTTGTCACCAGATTCGACGACGACAGCTGCGGTCATGGTGAGCGAATGAGTGCTCATGGTAAGGGTCGTCTCAGTTGGCCTTGATGGACGCGGATCGAACGACTGCTCCCATTCGATCATAGTCGGACTTGAGCAGCGCCCCGAAGTCATCGAGGGCGACAAAGTTGATATCCATTCCCGCTTGACGAAGCCGTTCAATCACGTCGGGAATTTTGAGTGCTCTTTCATACTCGGCGGCAAGCCGCGTTCTGATCGCCGGAGGCGTCTTTGCCGGAGCGAGAAGTCCGAGCCACGAGGTCACCGCATAGCCCGGCAGTGTTTCAGACACCGCTGGCACTTCGGGGCGTGAAGGCGTGCGTTTGGGGCCCGTGGTGGCAAGCAGCGTAACCGCGCCGGATTCGACAAACGGGCGTAACGCGGTGAAGGCACCGACTGCGAGCGGTATGTGGCCGCCCCCAAGGTCGGCAACCGACTGCGCCGCGCCGCGATACGGCACATGTCCAAAGCGAACGTTGGCACTGCGGTTGAGCAGTTCAATGGCGATGTGATGAGGCGATCCCTGCCCGGAGGAGCCAATAGCGAATTTGTCCGGGTTGGCGCGCGCCAACGCAATCGCATCAGGTAGCGTGGTGGCGGGGAAGCTCCGATGCGCGGCCAGATAAAGCGGCACATCCACCAGCTTGGCGACCGGCGAAAACCCCTCGATGGCGTTGAACGGCGTATCAGCGATCACATGAGGATTGATGGTGAGCACTGAATCGATGATCCCGAGCAGCGTGAGCCCGTCCGGGTCGGCTCTTGCGACCATTGCTGCGCCGACGTTACCCCCGGCACCGGTGCGATTTTCGACCGTGATAGCTTGCCCCAGCGCAACCGCCACACGCTCGCTGGTGACCCGGGTGAGAATGTCGATGGCACCTCCGGGTGCGAACGGCACCACCACTCGAATCGGCCCAGACGGAAAGGTCTGCGCCCAGGCGCCTGATAAAGGAATGGCGCACGAGCAAGCCACCGCGAAGACGAATTCGACAATACGGCGCATCATCCTGTTCCCCTTTTTCGGTCAGTATAGCGGGCGCCGGCGTTGTCGGGCAGGAAACAAACCTTTACCCCAGCGAAACCGTGCTCACCCAGGATGAGATCGATCCCGGGCACCGTCAAGATCAATTTCGACAACGAGTAAAGCGATGAACAGCCAAACATATGAATACACCAACAACTGGTTTGGTATAACAGCGAAAAGCGTATGGGACTCGCTCATTCCTCAAATTAATCCAACTCGAATACTGGAGATTGGCTCTTACGAAGGCGCAAGCACTTGCTATCTTATTGAAAAACTTGCCGCGTCAAAAGAAATAGAGGTTCATTGTATTGATACATGGGAAGGCGGAGTAGAGCACAAGAAAGGAGGCGTTGCCGAAATAAACATGTCCGACGTTGAGAAAAGATTTCACCACAACACCAAAATAGCTGTCAGCAAGGTTGAAAACCCTGTTCGGCTTGTTCTTCACAAAGGATTCAGTGATTTTTCCTTATCGAAATTGATTGCAGAAGGCAAGCAAGGATATTTTGACTTTATATATGTTGATGGTTCACATCAGGCGCCTGATGTATTATGTGACGCACTTCTCAGCTTCAGATTGTTGAAAAACAATGGTGTAATAGCCTTTGATGACTATTTATGGCAAGAGCATCTCCCATACGGGACTGACCCAATTCGCTGCCCCAAACCAGCCATTGATGCATTCACCAATAATTATTGCCGAAAAATCCAGTTGATCAGCGCACCTCTTTGTCAGTTATACGTTAAAAAAATCAGCGATTAATGCCCTGCCGACACCACAAACTTCCTATTCCCACTCAATCGTCGCCGGCGGCTTTCCGCTGATGTCATACACCACCCTGTTGATGCCGCGCACCTCATTGATGATCCGATTGGACACTCGCCCCAGCAAATCATGGGGCAGGTGAGCCCAGTGCGCCGTCATGAAGTCCTGGGTCTGCACAGCACGCAGCGCAACCACATACTCATAAGTGCGGCCATCGCCCATCACACCGACCGACTTCACCGGAAGAAACACTGCAAAGGCTTGTGACGTCTTGTCGTACCAATTACGGCCGTCGGTGGCATCGACCGTCGAGCGAAGTTCCTCGATGAAGATCGCATCGGCTCTGCGAAGCAGGTCTGCGTACTCGGCCCGAACCTCGCCGAGAATTCGCACCCCCAGCCCCGGCCCTGGAAACGGATGACGATAGACCATCTCCCTGGGCAGACCCAGGGCCACACCCAGCTCCCGAACCTCATCCTTGAACAGCTCGCGCAGAGGTTCAAGGAGCTTCAGGTGAAGCGTGTCCGGGAGTCCGCCGACATTGTGATGCGACTTGATCGTGGTGGCCTTTTTTGTCTTGGCCCCCGCTGATTCGATCACGTCAGGATAGATGGTTCCCTGCGCCAGCCATCGCGCGCGAGGCAGCTTGGCCGCCTCGGCCTGGAACACCTCAACGAATTCACGTCCAATGATGCGGCGCTTTGCCTCGGGGTCGGTCACGCCTGACAACTCGCCCATGAAGCGCTTCGACGCATCGGCATGAACGATCCGTAACCCCATGTGCCGCGCGAAGGTGCTCATCACCTGATCCCCCTCGCCCAGTCGAAGCAATCCGTTATCGACAAACACGCAGGTGAGCTGGTCGCCTATCGCGCGGTGGATGAGGGCGGCAGCCACGCTCGAGTCGACCCCGCCCGACAAGCCAAGAATCACTTCTTCGTCGCCAACTGCTGCACGAATACGCTCGACCGCCTCGCCAATGTAGTCACCCATGACCCAGTCGGGTCGGGCTTTGCAGAGATCGAGGACGAACCGTTGCAGTATTGCGGCGCCCTGAATCGTGTGCGTGACTTCCGGGTGAAACTGGACGGCATACAGTCCGCGCGTCTCATCGGCCATGCCGGCAATTGGGCAGCTTGGCGTGGAGGCCATGAGCTTGAACCCGGGTGGCATCTGGGTGACCTTGTCGCCGTGACTCATCCACACTTTCAAGATGCCGTGTCCCTCGGCGGTTGCGAAGTCCTGGATGCCGTCAAGCAAACGTGTGTGGCCGCGAGCACGCACCTCGGCGTATCCGAACTCCCGGGTCTGGCCGCTTTCAACCCGGCCGCCGAGCTGTTGCGCCATGGTCTGCATGCCGTAGCAGATGCCCAGCACGGGAACACCGAGCTCGAAAACGGCTTGCGGTGCGCGGTCGGTGGACTCATGGTGCGCAGACATGTGACTGCCTGAGAGGATGATGCCGCGCGGTGCAAAACGACGAACGAACTCATCGGAGACATCACAGGGATGAATCTCGCAGTACACATGCGCCTCGCGGACGCGACGCGCAATCAACTGCGTTACCTGCGACCCGAAGTCGAGGATAAGAATCCGGTCATACATGACTACTCAGCCTGGTAGTTGGGCGCTTCTTTGGTGATCTGCACGTCGTGCACATGAGACTCGCGCATGCCGGCGGAACTGATTTCGACAAACTGCGGGCGTTCACGCATCTGCTCGATGGTGGCGCAACCGCAATAGCCCATGCTGGCCCGCAATCCGCCGCACATCTGGTAGAGGATGGTGCCTACGGCTCCCTTGTAAGGGACTCGCCCTTCGATCCCTTCGGGAACCAGCTTGTCTGCGTTGGATGCGGGATCCTGGAAGTACCGGTCGGCTGCCCCTTCGGCCATGGCTCCCAGAGAGCCCATGCCGCGGTAGCTTTTGTAGGAGCGCCCCTGGTAAAGAATGACCTCGCCGGGCGCCTCTTCAGTGCCAGCAAACACGGAGCCCATCATGACCGTCCAGGCGCCCGCAGCGATCGCCTTTGCCACATCGCCCGAGTAGCGCACGCCGCCGTCGGCAATGAGTGGCACGCCCGTGCCCTCGAGCGCTGCGGCGACATCGCTGATTGCGCTGATCTGCGGGACGCCCACCCCCGCCACGATCCGGGTGGTGCAGATGGACCCTGGGCCGATGCCGACCTTGACTCCATCGGCGCCTGCCTCGAGCAGTGCCCGGGCCGCCTCGCCCGTGGCAATGTTGCCACCGATCACCTGCAATGATGGATGCGCACGCTTAATGGCGGAGACTCGGTCGAGAACACCACGGGTGTGACCGTGCGCGGTATCCACCACGATGGCATCAACCCCCGCACGTACCAGCAGGGCGATGCGCTCGTCGGCGTCGCCCCCTACTCCCACGGCCGCCGCCACGCGGAGTTTGCCCTGCGCATCTT
>CAMBZS010000174.1 GCA_945872335.1 Bordetella parapertussis
CAGGTGGCCTGGGCGCTGGCCTTGGGGGCAGCGCCACGAACGGAGCGGGTGCTGCCCACGAAAGCGCCATCACCGCATTTCAGTCCGAAGCGCTGCCGTTCTCAGCAGCGCTCCCGCGGTCCGATCAGGCTGTGCAAGGGGGTGGGGCCGGGGCGCAGGTCGGGGCAAGCGCGGCGACCCCGGCATCGTTAGCTGGAATCTTCCCCTGGGGCACTGCCATGCCCGCGTCGAATCACGCGGGGCTGCCCGGCGCCGCATCGGCAGGATCGGGGGAGCCGGTCACCAGCCTGGCTGAGTCGACAGGTGCCGACCTGCCGCCTGCGTGGGTCGCGCAGCTCGAGAAAGATGTGTCGCTACGTCTCAACGCGCAGTCGGTGGAGGAGCGGCTCCAGGGGGACAGCGAACTGATGGATCGACTTACCCGACTGTTCGAGGCGGCAGTGATTCGTACGGCGCTTCGCCACACCCGGGGTCGGCGGATCGATGCGGCCCTCAGGCTGGGTATTGGTCGAAACACCATCACCCGGAAAGTTCAGGAACTGAAGCTCGAGGAAGGGTCCGACCTGACCTGAGGGGCTGGGCGCGTGGCGGGTAAGCGCTGGGCGGTCAGGTGAGTTCGGCCACCACCGGCGCGTGGTCGGAAGGCTGCTGCAGCTTGCGTGGTTCCCGGTCGATACGGCAGGCCGTCAGGCGCGAGGCGCTCGTTCGGTCCACCAGGATGTGATCGATCCGAAGGCCTGCGTTGCGGCGAAATCCCAGTTGACGGTAGTCCCACCAGCTGAAGCTGCGATCGGCCTGCGGAAATACACGGAATGAGTCAACGAACCCCGCCTGAATGAGCGTACGAAATCGCGCCCGTTCGGCGTCTGAGCACAGCACCTGCCCGCTCCAGGCGACAGGATCGTGCACGTCTTCGGATGCTGGCGCGATGTTGAAATCGCCCAGGAGCGCGATTGGGCGACCCGTTGCATCGGCAGCCTGCGCCTCGGCAGGCAGTTGAGGGGCGATCCATTCGATCAGGGCATCGATCCAGCGCAGCTTGTAGTCGTACTTGTCGCTGTCGACCGCCTGACCATTGGGGAAATAGGCGCACACCACGCGTAACCCCGCCACCGTTGCACTGATCAGGCGCTTTTGTTCGTCCGGGAAAAGCGGATTCCCGATCACCACGTCGGAGGGTGCGCCAACCGTTTCCCTGCGGCACAGGATGGCCACACCGTTGTAGGTGGGCTGGCCGCTGAACACTGACTCATAGCCCGCTCCTGCGAGTTCAGCGGCGGGGAAACGGTCGTCGATCAACTTGGTTTCCTGCAGGCACAGCACGTCGACCGGGTGGGCGGCGAGCCAATCGAGCACCTGTGGCAGTCGAACCTTCAGTGAATTGACATTCCAGGTGGCGATTTGCATGGCGGTGCTCCGGGCTTCAGACGGTTTCGACCATGCCGCTGTGGCGCAGCAGCGCCTCAGGGCTGGGCTCGCGGCCACGGAACGCCCGGAACGACTCGATCGCGGGGCGACTGCCACCCACCGCCAGGATTTCGCTCAGGAAACGTTGCCCCACGCTACCGATCTTTTCCGGATCCGTAGCGACCTCTTCGAACGCGCCGTAGCAATCGGCCGAGAGTACCTCAGCCCATTTGTAACTGTAGTAGCCCGCTGCGTAGCCGCCAGCGAAGATGTGCCCGAAGCTGTTCTGGAACCGATTCCAGGCAGGCGGAATCAGGACCGCGACCTCCTCACGAACCTGGTCAAGCAGCGCCTGCACTGAAGCGGCGTCGGGCACTGCGCGCGACTGTGCATGAAGCTGCATGTCGAACAGTGCGAACTCGATTTGCCGGAGCGTCTGCATGCCGGCCTGGAAGTTTCTCGCTGCCAGCATGCGGTCGAACAGCTCGCGCGGAAGGGGTTCGCTGGTTTCGGCATGGGCCGACATTTCGCGGACCACTTCCCATTCCCAGCAGAAGTTCTCCATGAACTGGCTGGGCAGCTCCACCGCATCCCATTCAACACCATTGATTCCCGAAACGCCCAGCTCATCGACGCGGGTGAGCAGATGATGCAGCCCGTGGCCGAACTCGTGAAACAGGGTGATCACGTCATCGTGCGCGAGCGTGGCTGGGCGATCACCCACCGGCGGTTGGAAGTTGCAGTTGAGGTAGGCAACCGGTGTTTGCAGCGTGTTGCCCACCTGCTTGCGGCCGCGCGCGTCGTCCATCCATGCGCCGCCTCGCTTGGTGGCCCGCGCGTAGAGATCAATGTAGAACTGACCGATCAGCCGGCCGTTATGTTCGACGCGATAAAAGCGAACATCGGGATGCCAGGTCTGGGTGGCTTCTTCGGAGATGCGCAAGTCGAACAGGCGCTCGACCAGCGCGAACATTCCCGAGAGGACGCGCGGTGCCTGGAAGTATTGTTTGACCTGCTGCTCGGAAAACGAATAGCGCGCCTCTTTCAGAAGCTCGCTTGCCCAGGCGATGTCCCAGGCCTCTAACGCCGGCAGCCCCAGCTTGTCGGCGGCAAAGCCTCGCAGCTCGGCGAGGTCGCGCTCGGCGAAGCGTCGTGCACGCCCTGCGAGGTCGCGCAGAAAGCCGATGACCTCCTCAGCGCTGCGGGCCATTTTGGGCTCGAGCGACACCTGTGCGAAATGCGCGTACCCAAGAAGCTCAGCCTCTTCGTGACGCAGCGCGAGCGTTTCGGTGATGAGCGGCGCGTTGTCGAGGGAGGATTGGCCCAGATCGGATGCGCGTGTGACGTAGGCGCGATACATCTGCTCGCGAAAGGCACGGTCTTCTGCGTATTGCATGACCGGCAGATAAGAGGGCATCCGCAGCGTGAACTTCCAGCCGCCGCGGCCCTCGGCTTCGGCTTCAGCGCGTGCTGCGTCACGGACATCCTGCGGCAGTCCCGACAGCCGCGATTCGTCGTCGACGAACACCGCGAACGCGTTGGTGGCATCGAGCAGGTTTTCGGAAAATTTCTGCGATAGCGTTGCCTGCCGGTCCTGAATGTCCGCATAACGTTCCCGGGCCGGTGACACGAGCTCGGCTCCACCAAGACGGAAATCGCGCAGGGCGTTGTCGATGATGCGCTGGCGGGCCGGTGACAGTGCGGCGAAATCTGGCCTGGCCCGCAGCGCCTTGTACCGGCCTTGCAGTCGGGTGTCCTGCCCGAGTTCGGTCCAGAACTGAGTGACCCGCGGCAGTTGCGCGTTGTAGACCTCGCGCAATTCGGAGGAATCGGCTACCGCATTCAGATGACCAACGATTCCCCATGCCCGCGACAGACGCTCGGTGGCTGTTTCAAGCGGCACGACCACGGATGCCCAGCTGATGGGCGCGTCGTCGCTGCAAACCGACTCAAGTGCAGCGCGCGCGTCGGCGAGCAGCGTGTCGAGCGCGGGTTCGACCCAGGTCGGGCTGAAGTCAGCGAATCGGGGCAGGCCGGAAAAATCAAGCAGGGGGTTGTTACCTGGAGCGTCAGTCATTGTTGGCTACGATTGCAGTGGGATGAAGGCAGTAAGGTACGCGAGGCGGATCTGCGGTCAGTGCTTGCGCTCAGCCGCTTCGAGGGTATTGACCAGGAGCATGGCCCGGGTCATGGGACCCACGCCACCGGGGACCGGGGTGATGGCGCTTGCCACCTCGCGTACGGAATCAAAATCGACATCGCCGCACAATTTGCCGGTTTCGTCGCGATTCATGCCGACGTCGATCACGATTGCGCCGGGCTTGACCATATCACCGGTGATCATGCGGGCACGCCCGACGGCAGCGATCAGTACATCGGCACGGCGTGTGTGGGAGGCCAGGTCGCGGCTGCGGCTGTGGCAGATCGTGACCGTCGCATCGGCCTGCAGCAGGAGGAGCGCCTGGGGTTTGCCGACGATGTTGCTGCGACCGACCACCACCGCTTCGGCGCCCGCCAGCCGGGCGCCAGCATGCTCGAGCAGCCGCATCACAGCGTAGGGCGTGCATGGCAGAAACCCAGGCTGTCCGGTCATCAGTGCGCCGGCGCTCGCCACATGGAAGCCGTCCACGTCCTTGTCGGGGGAGATGGTTTCAATCACCCGGCGTGTGTCGATGTGAGCCGGTAACGGCAGCTGCACCAGAATGCCGTGGATTAAAGGGTCAACGTTCAGTGCCTGGATGTGGGCCAGCAGAACCGCTTCCGGGGTTGACTCGGGAAGGCGTTGAAGCACCGAGCGAATGCCGGACTCCTCGCAATCTTTCACTTTGTTCCGCACATAGACGGCGGACGCTGCATCGTTACCCACCAGGATGACCGCAAGCCCCGGGGGGCGGCCCCTAGCGGTCAGTGCCGCGGCACGCTCGGCAACCTGCGTGCGAAGGCTGCGGGCCAGGGCGGCACCATCGATCAGGGTGGCTGTCATGACTCAGATTCCCGGTGTTTGGACTGAATGCAATTTATCACGCACCCGGCAGGAACTTGCGCGTGCTCGAACCTCAAGATAGAATCGAGGGCTTCGTTGGGGGTATAGCTCAGCTGGGAGAGCGCTTGCATGGCATGCAAGAGGTCAGCGGTTCGATCCCGCTTACCTCCACCAACAGCAGTTGCAGGTCCCGTTCGTCTAGAGGCCTAGGACACGACCCTTTCACGGTTGTAACAGGGGTTCGAATCCCCTACGGGACGCCACATCTTGTGGCGTGGATTCAGCGATGTGTTTTCAGTGGCGGGTGCCGGTTTGTCGGGCGTCTTCGCCCCCATCCTGTTTAGCGTCCCGCCCGCCGTATTCTGGTGGCCACATAAATGCCCGAGGCTGCAACCACGCCAATGCCTGCCATCGACCAGGCATCGGGAAAGTCGCCAAAGACCACATACGCCACCAGCGTTGCCCACACGATCTGTGTGTAGCTGAACGGGGCGAGCTTCGACGCCGGTGCGTATTCGAACGCGCGGATCAAGGTGAGATGGCTCGCTGCGTTCACCATGCCCCCCACGATCATGAGCGCCACATGCCACCAGGCGATTGGAATTGTCCAGTTGAACGGGAGCGCGAGACTGAACAGCGCAAGCCCGACCAGCCCCGGATAGAAAATCGAGGTGTAGGCGCTCTCCAGCCCCGCAATGCGCCGCGTGAGCACCTGATAGATCGCCATCGATAGCGCCGTGCCAAGCGGGAACAGCGCAGCCCATCCGAACACGTCCGCACCGGGTCGAATGATGAGCAACACTCCGGCGAAGCTGAAGCCAATGGCGAGCCACTGACCCAGATCCACTTTTTCCTTGAGCATGATCACCGCGAGCAGCGTGACCAGGAAAGGCGAGACAAAGGTGATCGCTGCGGTTTCAGCGAGCGGCATCTGACTGAGGCCGGTGACAAACATGAGTGCTGCAAGTGGCAGCAGCAGCCCGCGAGTGAGCTGGATGCCGGGGCGCCGGGTGCGGATGAAGCCCAGCCCCTGCCTGGAGCCCACGACCACGATCAGCACCAGCGTGTGAAAGAAGAAACGGATCCACAGGATGTAGCCGGTTGGGTAGTGCTGGGTCATGTACTTCGAGATCGCATCGGTGATTGCAAACAGGAACACCGCGATCGCGACCAAGCCGATCCCGCGCAGGATCTGACGTGCCTCGGCGTTGTCGCTCGCGCTCATTGAACCGCGGGGCCTCAGGGGACGACCTGCTCGTGCTCGGGTAAGGGCTCGCCGCGTTCGATCCGCATGATGTTTGCCATCATGCGCGAGATGGTTGGTTGAAAATTGTCGGCAGCGATGCCGGCCAGATGCGGTGAGACGACGAGATTGTCGAGCTCGAGGAGCGGCGAGCCGGGCGACAAAGGTTCGATGTCGTACACGTCGGTGGCTGCGCCCAGGATGACGCGCGTCTTGAGTGCCCAGTGAAGATCGCTCTCGTTCACGACCCCGCCGCGCGCGACGTTGATCAGTACGGCATGCGGTTTCATGCGCTGCAGTGCATGGCGATCGATAAGGCCCGCTGTCTCGGCGGTGAGTGGACAGTGAAGCGATACCACATCCGATTCCGAGAGCAGGCGCTCCAGCGTAACGATTTCAACGTCGTGCTCCGACGCCGGTGCGCCCGAGCGGCGGGTGGCTAGCACGCGACATCCAAAGGCCTTGAGCAGTGTCGCGACGCGTTGCCCGATGGCGCCAAATCCCACCAGACCCACCACCCGCCCATGCAGCATCAGGCTGTCGTGCGGCAGGTTGCGCGACCCCCAGTATCCCTGTTTGAGCTGGGCATGCCCCCAGGCTAGGTTGCGAAGCAGCGCAATCATGAGGCCGATCGTGAACTCGGCCACCGGTATGGCGTTGCTGCCCGGCAGGCGCGCGACAGCGATCCCTGCCGATCGGGCAGCCTCGAGGTCGATGTTGTCGACACCCACGCCCCATTTGTGCAGCAGTCGCAGGCGGGTTGCGGCCTTCAGAAGCTGCGCGGGGACCGGGATCTGGCCGGTGATGGCATAGTCGGCGCATTCGATCAACCGGCGCTGAGCATCCGGGTCGTAAGACTCGGCCATCACCAGTTCGAATGCCTGGTCTACCAGCGCAGCGAAGCGCTGGCGGCCCGACTCGGATAGCGGGTCGAGAAGGACGATCCTGGGGCGGTTCGGGTGGGTCATAGGCTGATTGTGCTCAGGCGGCATGGCTTGATGCCGGGAGGTGGTGGACGGGCTCGCGATGGGGGGCTGGCATCAGGATGCTGAAAATCCGGTGCCCGGCTGCGCGAGTCCGCCGGAGCTGGCAACCGGTGTGCCATCGGCGCGCCAGCAGGCGGCACCAGTCATCATGCCATCGTCGTCAAAACTGATTGCATTCATGCCGCCTGCGACACGCGGAACGCTGCGCACCGCATGGCCACGCTCTGCCAGGGCCGCACCCGTATGTGAGGCCAGCGGGGCTTCGATTTCAAGCTCGCCGCCTTCAGTGAAGATCCGTGGCGCCTCGAGTGCCTCCTGCAGGCTCATGCCGTGGTCCACGAGATTCACGATCGCCTGCATGGCGGACGGAAAAATTCGCAAGCCGCCAGGCAGCCCCAGCGCCACCCGCAGCCGCTGCTTCTGCAGCAGCATCATGGGCGCCATCGAGGTGAAGACGCGCTTGCCCGGCGCCACCGACAAGGCCCCGCCCGGATGCGGATCAAAGTTGTACATGTAGTTGTTGGCGAGAAGCCCGGTGCCGTCGATCATCATGGCTGCACCAAAAGCGCCGTTCAAGGTCTGGGTGCTGGCGATCACCATGCCCTCGGCATCGGCAATCGTGAGGTGGGTGGTATCGCATGATTCCGATCCACGGCCGAGTCCGCTGGTCCACGTTCGCCTGCGCGAGGGATCGATCTGGCGGGCACGCGATGCCGCATATGCCTTCGAGGTGAGCGCCGTCACCGGCACATCGACGAAATCCGGGTCGGCTGTTGCCACCGACCGGTCGGCAAATGCAAGTGCCATGGCTTCCGCCAGCCAATGCGTGGCATCGGTTGATCCGAATCCTGCCCCGCGCAGATCAAAGGATTCGAGCACGTTCAGCATCTGAACGATATGAACGCCGGAGGAGGCCGGCGGTGGCGGACCGACGATTTCATAGCCCCGGTAGGTTCCGCGCACCGGTGTTCGGTCGCGAACCGCATAGTGAGCGAGGTCGGCTTCCGACATGATTCCCCCCGCACCCGCGAGTGACCCGACCAGCGCGCGGCCCAATGCACCCTGATAAAGCGCCGCAGCGCCCTCGCGCGCAATCATGGCAAGTGTTCCCGCGCACTCGGGTTGGCGCAGCACGGTGCCCGCCTCAATCGGGCGGCCGTTGGGCAAAAAGAGCGCGGCGAGCGCCGGCTGCCGGGCGAGCGCGGCGGCCTGCTCGGCCACGTTGGTCGCGAGATAGGGCGTGACCTGAAACCCGCGCTCGGCCAGGCGGATGGCGGGTTGCATGACATCAGCGAGCGACATCCGGCCGAAGCGCTCCAGGCATGCACACCAGCCCGCGAGCGCGCCTGGCACGGCCACTGCGAGTGCGCCAAGCTCGTTGGCGCGACCCACCGTGAGGCGCCGCTCTGCGATATGGGTGGACGCAACCGGCTGATACAGCGCAGGGTGTGCCGCCT
>CAMBZS010000175.1 GCA_945872335.1 Bordetella parapertussis
GGTCTCGAGTGAAGTGCAGGCCGATGACGGATCCCGGGCGGCTGCGGTTCAGGTTCAGCAGCCGCTCTGGACGGGCGGCCGAATTCCCGGGCAGATCGATCTCGCAACCGCCAACCGCGAGGCGGCCTCGGCTGCAGTGATCGAAGCCGAGCAACAGGTCATGCTGTCAGTCGGCGTATCGTTTTACGAGTTTCTCCGACAGCAGGCCCGAATCGAAATCGCACGCAGCAACGAAGCCGAGCACAGCAAGCTCCTTGAAATGATTCGCCGACGGGTCCGCGCCGAGGTCAGTCCGCAGGCCGACCAGACACTGGCTGCGGCCCGTTTTCAGCAGGCGCTTGCCGAGCGTCTGCAGTTCGAGCGCGCCCTGGAAACCGCCCGGGTGAGTCTCGAGCAGCTGTCGGGGATTTCATTGTCTGGCGGGTTACGCGCACCGGAGCGGCTGCCGGGTGTACCAGGAAGCGAATTCGAAGCGCTCGATGCCGCCATCGATTTTTCGGCGGAGCGGCGACGGCTCCAGGCCCTGGTGATCGCCTCGCGGGCCCAGATCGATGTCACGCGCGCGGGCACGCGCCCGACGGTGTTTGCAGCGGTGCGCCAGCAACTGGGGACGCTGCCGTTCGGTGTTGACCGGACGCGCGCTTTCCTGGGCGTGGAGTTCAAGCCGGGCCCAGGCCTTTCCTCGCTTACCGCCGTGCAGGCGGCCGCCGCGCGGGTCGAGGCGAGTGAAGAGGCCGTCGTCGTCCATGAACGACAACTCGCCCAGCAGGTTCGAGCGGCCTGGCTAGATCTGCAAGCCCAAACCCTGCAACTCGAACCTTCACGCGCCATCTCGTCGTCCACCGACGAGGTTGTCGCGTCCTACCTTCGCCAGTATCAGGTCGGCCGCAAAACCTGGCTCGACGTGCTCAACGCCCAGCGCGAAACCACGCAGGCCCGCTACACCCTTGCCGACCTTGAAGCCGGCATTCAGGCAGCCCACCTGCGCCTGCTCATGCTGAGCGGCCGCATCGACGCCCGCTCGCTTTCCCGACTCGGACCCTGATGTCAGACGAATCCACCCGCGAAGACCCGACCCTCGCACTGCTTCTGTCGCGCCTTGCTGCGCTTCAGGGGCAGGCGGTGCCCGCCCACCGTTTCGGAATGCTCGACAAAACCGACGACGGTGTTGAGCTGGCTGCGCTTGGCCGCCTCGAGCGGGCGCGGGAGAGCTGGCTCGCCCGTTTTCCCCAGGCGGAATGGCGTGAAGTGACCGCCGAGCGAGCCACCCGCAGCGACATGCCCGCGCTCTGGATTTCCAGGGACGGCACCAATGTGCTGCTGGTCCGGGGGTTGCTCGGTGGCGGGGCGTTTGCGGTCGAAGACGCTGCCAGCGTATCAATGACCCTCACGGCAGAGGCCGCGCGAGAGGGTGCGATTTTGTATCTTCCGGTCACCGTCGCTGCGGTTCCCAGCGAAACCGGCGCTCCCCAGCGAACCGCTGCGGAGTGGTTTGCCTTTGCCATTCGCCGCCATCGGCGCGTGTTCTTTGAAGCGGTATTTGCAACCTCGGTGGTGAGCGTCATTGGTCTGGTGGCTGCGCTTTACTCCATGCAGGTGTACGACCGGGTGGTCCCGACCAAGGGGTACTCCACGCTTTGGGTGCTCACGATCGGCGCATTGATTGCCATCGCACTCGAACTGATTCTCAAACAGGTCAGGGCGCTGATGGTCGATCGCGCCTGCAAGCTCATCGACCAGGAGCTATCGGCCATCTTTTTCGGTAAGGCGCTTGATATTCGCCTCGACGCCCGGCCGCGAACGGTTGGCACCTTTGCCTCGCAGATTCGGCATTTCGAGTCTGTGCGCAATTTCATGACCTCATCCACGCTCTTCATTCTCGCTGACGTGCCGTTTGCCTTGCTCTTCGTGGCCGTTATTGCCATGCTTGCCGGGCCGGTTTCGCTTGTTCCCCTCCTGATGGTGCCGGTCGCAGTTGGTGCCGGGATGGTGTTTCGAAAGCCCATCGAGCGTCACACCGCCGAGCACATGAACGAATCCAACCGCAAGAACGGTCTCCTCATCGAGGCAGTTGACGGTATTGAATCGGTCAAGTCTGCGGCGGGTGAATGGAAGATGCTCGATCAATGGAGAGCACTGACCGCCACCATCGCACAGAGCGAATTGCGCATGCGAACGCTCTCCACCTTGTCAACGAACCTCGCCCAGACCATTCAACAGCTCAGCTATGTCCTGCTGATCGCGGCCGGGGCCTACGCCATCGCGTCGGGCAGCCTGACGATGGGCGGACTGATCGCCTGCTCCATTGTTTCGGGCCGTGCGCTTGGCCCCATGGCGCAGATTCCGGGCCTCATTGTTCAGTGGAAGCACGCCAAGGTGGCGCTCAAATCGCTTGATGCGATCATGGCCATGCCCGGCGACCGTGATCCCACCGTCCGTCTGCTGGTCCCGCAGTCGTGCGCAGGTCAGATCCGCCTTGACCAGGTGCGCTTTGCGTATGGGCGGGATCGCCCGGTCATCGACATCCCGGAAATGTCGGTGAAGGGTGGGGAGCGCATTGCCGTGCTGGGCGCGGTCGGATCTGGCAAATCCACGCTTATCAAGCTGATGTCGGGGCTTTTCAAACCCGGGCAAGGCACCGTGTTCCTCGACGGCGTCGACATGACCCAACTCGCGCCAGAGTTCGTTCGCGAGCACGTGGGTTATCTGCCCCAGGACGTACGCCTGTTCAACGGCACACTGCGCGACAACCTTACCCTCGGACTGCCCGCGCCCAGCGACTCCCAGATCCTCAAAGCCTGTCAGGCCACCGGCCTCGATCGGGTCATTCAGGGGCACCCCAAAGGGCTTGAACTCGAGATCACCGAGGGCGGGCGAGGCCTGTCGGGCGGTCAGCGTCAGCTGGTCGGGCTTACCCGACTCCTCCTGATGCAGCCTCGCCTCATGTTGCTTGATGAACCGACCGCTTCCATGGATGGGGCGCTTGAAGCCATGGTGATGAAGCACTTGTTTGGCGGAATGCCTCCGGAGTCCACGGTCATCGCGGTCACGCACAAACCCGCTTTGCTGCCGCACGTCAATCGACTGATCGTCCTCGATCGCGGCAAGGTCGCGCTCGATGGGCCTCGTGACCAGGTGCTTGCGCGCCTGCAGAAGGGGAATGCGGGGGAGGCTGCCGCATGAAGATTTTCTGGTTTCTTGAATCGGGTGAGCCGGGGCACGATCGCCGGGTGTTGTCGCGCGACCTTCGCCGCTCGCGCCTCACCCTCTGGACCACGGCCTTCGCGCTGGTTGTTTTCCTTGTCTGGGCGGATTTTGCGGTGATCGATCAGATCACGCGTGCGCCGGGGCAGGTGATTGCCAGTCAGCGCTCCCAGGTCATTCAGTCCCAGGATGGCGGAACCATCGAGCAGTTGCTGGTGAAAGACGGCGATACGGTCGACCGGGGGCAGGTGCTGGTTCGTCTTGAGAAAGCCCGAAGCGAAGCCTCCTACCTCGAGGCACGCGCAAAGTCGGCGGGGCTCACAGCCACGGTTGCGCGTCTGCGCGCCGAAGTGTTTGGGGGTGAGCCGGTGTTTCCGCCCATGCTGGCCAACTATCCGCAGTTCCGGGACAACCAGCTGGTGCTGTTCCGCAAGCGCAAGTCAGCCATTGAAGAGGAAGTGACCGCGCTGGAAACGCTCGTGGCCCTGGCTCAGCGCGAGCTAGAAATGACGCAACCCCTGTTGAAGACTGGAGATGTCAGTCGTACTGAGGTGCTGAGGCTGGAGCGGCAGGTGGCTGAGGTTTCAGCTCAGATCACGAACAAGCGAAACCGCTATTTCCAGGACGCTCAGGCCGAACTCAGCAAAGCGCTCGAAGACCTCGCGGGCATCGAGCAGACCATGGCGCAGCGCATCACGCAGGTCGATCAAACCGAGCTCAAGGCGCCTTTACATGGCGTGGTGAAGAACGTGCGGATCACGACTCGCGGTGGCGTCATCCGCCCTGGCGAAGAGGTCATGCAGATTGTTCCTCTCGAAGACGACCTGCTGGTCGAGGCTCGCGTGATGCCGGCAGATATTGCCTTTATCAAGCCGGGCCTTTCGGCAACAGTGAAAATTGACGCTTACGATTACACCATCTACGGAGATCTTCCGGGTAAGCTGACCTACATCAGCCCCGATACACTGACCGAGGATCTTCGGCAGGGAGAACAACCGTATTATCGCGTCCGTGTCCGCACCGACGGACGACGGTTTAGCGGTCGGCCGAATGAAGATCTCGAGATTCAGCCGGGCATGACCGCCACCGTCGAAATCCGAACCGGTTCCAATACAGTCCTCAAATATCTCACCAAGCCCGTTGTCAAGACGCTGTCCGAGGCGCTCAGAGAGCGCTGAATCGAGTGCCGCGACAACCTGAAAAGTGTCCCTGATGAAATCCAGCCGCTCCGCCATGTCGCCGTCGTTTCGTTCGGATGTTGCCTCCGGGGGGCCAGGGGCCCGCCGTCCGAGAAGCGTTCGCCACACCTCATGCATCGCCCTCGTCGATGATCGCTTCACCGCATGGCTGGTTGATCGCGACTGTGAGCCCGGGTCTGAGCCCCCTGTCTCCCGCCGATATCTTTTGCGGATTCTGGGCCGGTTGGCGGGGAGTTCGGGTCTTGATCTGAGCCTGCGCCGGCTTTATTGGTACACCGATCGTCCCGATGGGCAACTGGTTGACGAGCAAATCGTTCGCACGGCAGACGAAGGTGAAGAAACCTGGAAGCTCCTGGAAGGCGATCTCCGTCGCTTGACGGAGGGTCAGGCTTGCGAAACGGTGCTCATTGCCTGCGATGACGAGCGTCTGCTCCCCGCCATCGATGAGGCGCAGTTGCGCGGCATCAGTATCGTCATGCTGGCTGACGAAGGCGTTCTCGATTACTCGCTGCTGCGCGAAGAAGATCCCGAGTGGGCCATGCTGCTTGCCCAGGCTGACCGGCGGCTGGCTGTACGGGCCGATGAGCTTGCAGAGCTTCGCCCCCACCCGAATGGCATTGATACGGCCCCCAATCGCCAGCCTGACAACCCTGATGATCAGGCCACCATCGAGGAGGTGGTCAGAGACTGGTGGAGTTCACAGAGCGAGGAAAGCCGTGAGGAGTTGCGGGTTGCGCTCGCACAGAGTTCAGGAATTCCGCAGGAGGTCGATCGCGAGTTGCTGCTTCAGAGCCGCGTGCGATTTGTCAGGCCGCTCAGCTTCATCGAAAAGAAGCAGATGCGATCATGCCTTCGCGGCATCGCCGGAGGCGGCATCGGTGGGGGAGCGCCGGAATCCTCGGTCGCGGGATACGCTTGAGGAGCGTTACCGTCCAGCGGTAACCGTTCCGCGGAGGCCTGCTCCCGAGACACTCAGAGGGGTCTGGCCTGCGCCCCGCTCGACCGATACCGATAACGCGCCCAGCTTGCGAACCGTGGTGTTCTGCGAACGAGCGAGTACGATGTTCGAGATGACCGCCTCGACCACCAGCGCGCTGTCACTGAGATAAGTCTGCAGCACTGAGTCGGCGTTCAGTCCGAGCGCAGTTAGCAGTGCCGCCATATCGATCCTTAGCAGGCCTTTGTCAGTGGAGACGAGCGTCGCGAGACGGTTGTTGACGTTTGTGAGCGTAAGCGGCGTGTCGTCTGCCGTTGATCCGATCCGGACTGCGCCGTACAGCACCGACTCGCCGGGTGTTCTCACCACCAAGCCGTTGTCTGACCAGCCGAGTTTCACGCCCTCCACGATTGCAGCCAGTCGGATGCTCATGATTCCGGTAGGGTCGACCCGCTCGACCCGGAAACCGAGTTGTGCGGTGATCTCGGCAGTCGAGGTTAGAAGTGTGGAGTTCGCCGGCTGGGTAAACGATAGCGCCACTGCGCTGAGCGCCCCAGGCAAGGACGGCGCGGTACCCAGCTCGAAATCGTTGACGGTGACGGTCCGCCCCACGGTGAGATCCCCCGTGGTGTAGAAGCGCAACTGTTCGCCGGCCACCTGAAGATAGTTCTTCAGTGTGGTGGCAAGCTCGATCGACTGGGTCTGACCGTTAGTCTTGGCAACAGTCAGGCTGGCGGGGGGATTTGCGATGGCTGCGCGAATCGTTCCGGCGAGCGCCGGGAGGTCGAGTCCGGGCTCATTCGCGAGGGCCGCAAGAATGACCGGGCGCTGCACCTCGGACTGGCTTGCGTTGCTGAGCGAGGCCGCTCGCTGGGCGATGGCCGAGAGGTCAGCGCTGTCCGCCATGCCTGCCACCTGCGAGCCGGCCCTGGCGGCGTACTGCGCAGCGATCGTTGCAACATTGCCAGACTGCTGCACGGCAGCCACTGGGGTACTGAAGACCGGCGCATCTGCGCGCAGCCGGGCGAGCGCGCCAAGAGCGATGGCTGCCATCGATCCATCGGGTGCCGGTTGGTCAGCGATCAGGGTGTTTTTCGTGACTGCACCCGAGATGATGAGTGCTGCGAGACTATCCGTGACCCTCTGGTAGACCTGGCGACGCAGATCGAGTGAAACCTGCTGACCGACGCCGGCGACTGCCTCGAGAATGGCCGAACTGGTTTCGCGAATCACTGCTGCCGTCAGGACACCGGCACTGAACACGCCCGCATTCCGGTTGGTGATCGGGTTAAAAACCAGAGGATCGAGGGCATCGGAGACGCCCAGGGCAAGCAGCACGGTGCTTCGAGCGGCGGCAGCCGACTGCCCGGTCTGAGTCTGTGTTGCGTGGATGAGCGTGGTGAGAGGAGAGACGATTAACGCTGTATTGCCTAGCGTTGACGCGTTGAGGTGAGCGATCGAAGCGGTAAAGCGCGTACCGAGCGGCAGCGGGCTGCGCTCCAACGCGTTCAGCGAGTTCGTCCCGATGTCAACGCCGTCGTAAACCTCCAACGTCTGGCATGTGGCGGAGCTGCTGCGCGTTCGAAGAATCCATGCGCCGCCAGATGTTGTTCTCGAACTGGCTACGGCCTTGCCCGAAGCATCCAGGCAACGAACCTCCGCGTCGGAGAGGTACCCGTCGATGGCAAAACCGCCGAGGGTTCGGGTCTGGGAGGTGCTCGTTGTGCTGGTTCCGGCGCCGCATCCCGCCAGCGCCGATACTGCAACCGCCGCCAAAGCCAGCCGTTTCATACGACACTGGCCTTCGAAAAGGCTTCCCAGCCGGACTCGTTGCATTGCGATCAGGAGTCCCGTAGGCGCTTTGCCCCAGCGTTTTCGGAAGCGGACAACGCAGCAGCCATCGCGTCGCCGATGTTGGGTGCCGCGGGCTCTGCGGCGGCAGGCGCGACCTGTGCCGGCTGGGTCGCTGCAGCGGGCGACGCCGTCAGCGCCGGAACTGCCACACCCGCCGCGGGCAGGGGGGCCCCGGGCAGCGCGAGGTTCGCTTGCGCCGAGGCGACAGCCGCCGCCGCTTGCTCGGCCTCGGTGAGCGGCACCAGATGCTCGGACAATGGGCGCGGCAGCTTGATTCCCGCGAGACCAAACAGAATGGAGGCTGCTTCGTCGAGGGACTTCCGGACCGCGGGGAGGTCCTCTTCCTTGCCTTTGCCGCGTTCAAAGCCTGCCTGGTGAACGGCGATTGCATGCTCGATCGGGATCCAGGATTCGACCGGGCCGCGAAGCGTCTGCACAAAGCGCGACGACGAGGGAATAGCCTGAATCCCGGCTTGGGAATTTTGGAAACCCTCGAGGAATAGCTCCTCCACGTGCTTGCGCAATACCAGCTGGTACCGATTGCGAACCAGGTCAATTGAATTCTTGTCCCATCCGTCAATGGGTACGCCCGAAACGGCATCCCAAAGCCGCTCGCCAGTCAGCCCCCCGAACGGGCCCGCGTTCGGGTCCTCTGATTCGCTGATATCGCTTTGCAGCAGTCGCGTGTAACGCTGCAGGGTGTTGACCCGGTCGATGAGGTAGATCACGAGGATGGCGATGGAAGCGATGGCCACCAGAATGATGACCTGAAGGAAGGTGGTCATCGGTTCATCCGCCGGTCAACGGCCGCCGCTGCCGTCATCCGGTCCGTCCTCGCCAGAGCCGGATTCTCCTGCCGCGTCCTTCAATTC
>CAMBZS010000176.1 GCA_945872335.1 Bordetella parapertussis
GGCAAACAGGAGGCCGCCGATCACCGCGCGTCCCAGGGGCGCGTTCTGTTCGCCGCCTTCGCCCACACCCAGTGCGAGCGGCAACATGCCGATGATCATGGCGAGCGCAGTCATGAGCACGGGGCGGAACCGTACGAAGCCGGCTTCGAGTGCTGCCTCGACTGCATTCAAGCCCTGATCGAGACGTTCCCGGGCAAAGCTGATCACCAGCACACTGTTGGCGGTGGCAACCCCCATGCACATGATCGCGCCGGTCAGCGCCGGCACTGACAGCGTGGTGTGGGTGGCAAACAGCATCCAGACAATACCCGCCAGCGCAGCCGGCAGGGCCGTGACGATCACGAACGGGTCCTTCCAGGACTGGAAGTTCACCACGATGAGCAGATAGATCAGGCCGATGGCGCCGATCAACCCGTACAGCAGACCCGAGAAGGCCTGCTCCATGGTGCGCACCTGCCCGATCAGGACCACACGGGTGCCGCGCGGCACGTCGCCCGCCGTGTCGGCGATGAGCTTGCGGACATCACGCGCCACTGCGCCGAGATCGCGATCCTGGGTCGTGGCGTTGACCTGAACCAGTGTCTGCAGTTCATACTGGCTCACGACCGCGTTGGCAGTGCTGCGCTGGAAATTGGCGAGTCCCCCCAACACCTGGGGCGAGCTGCCCGATGCGCCGCTCGCCGGCGTAAGCGGCAGATTCTCGATCGCTGCCAGCGAGTCGAGCTGATACTGCGGCGTCTGCATCACGATTGGGTAGATGATGCTGTTGACCGGGTTCAGCCAGTAGGTCGGGGCCACCTGGCTGCTGCCCGCAAGGTTGACCACCATGCTGTTGGTGATGTCGCGGGCACTCATGCCGAACTCCTGGATGCGGGTCCGATCGACCTCCACATTAAAGATCGGCGACCGGCGCGACTGCTGAATGCGCGCGTCGGCCACGCCCGGGATCGTGCGCAACGCTTTCAGGAGCTTTTCGGCATAGGCGAAATTCGCCTCGAGGTTGAGCCCCCGGATCTGAATATCGATAGGCGCTGGTGCGCCGAAATTCAGGATCTGGCTGACGATGTCGGCGGGCGGAAACGAAAAGACCGTGTCCGGGAATTCTCGGGGCAGGATCTCGCGCAATTCCCGCACGTAGTCGGCCACCGGCCGGTGTCCCTTCTTGAGCGCGATTTGAACATCGCCGTCCTGGGTGCCGATCACGCCGGTGTTGTTGTAGGCAAGGTTGATGCTGGAAGGGGGCAGGCCGATGATATCGACGATCGCCTCGATTTCTTCCGGCGGAATGACCTGACGGATCACCTGCCCGATGCGAGCAAACCGCACAGCGGTTTCCTCCACGCGCGTTCCTACCGGCACCCGGGCATGAAGGAGAATCTGGCCGTTATCGACCGCCGGGAAGAAGTTGGTGCCCAGATGCGGAACCAGCGAAAACGAGGCCAGCACGCACGCCATGAAACCCAGCACGAATTTCTTCCGGTTCTGAAGCGCCCAGGCGAGCAGCGACTGGTAACCGAGCCGGAAGCGCTCGAAGCGCCGCTCAAATCCGCGCTGGAACCACACCAGCGGATTGCGGGTCGGGGTTCGCGCAAGCAGCGCGCCATGAGGATGGGTGTCATGGGCCTTGAGCAGATATTTGGCCATGGTGTTGACCAGCGTTCGGGACAGAATGAACGAGGACACCATCGCGAAGATCACCGCCAGCGCCATCGGTACGAACAGATAGCGCGCCACGCCCTCCAGGAAAAACATCGGCACGAACACAATGCAGATGCATAGCAGCGAGACAAAGGCGGGCGTCACGATCTGGCGCGCGCCATCCATGATCGCGGTTTCAACATCCTTGCCCTGCTCGAGATGCCAGTTGATGTTTTCAATGGTGACTGTGGCATCGTCGACAAGAATGCCCACGGCGAGCGCGAGTCCGCCCAGCGTCATCAGGTTGAGGGTTTCACCAATGGCCGCGAGCCCCAGGATGGCGCCCATGATGGACAGTGGGATTGAGGTGGCAATGATCAGGGTAGGGCGCCAGCTCCCCAGAAACAGCAGGATCATCAGACTGGTGAGCGCGGCTGCAATCACGCCCTCCACAGCTACGCCCGTTACCGCGGCGCGCACGAAGATCGATTGATCATTGATGGGTGTGACAGACAGCTGCTCAGGCAGTGCAGCGCGCATCTGATCGAGCTTGTCCCGCACACCGGACACGATCGAGAGCGTGGAGGCTCCGCCGTTCTTCAGGACCGACAACAGAACCGAGCGGCTGCCCTCAACCGCCACGATACTGGTCTGGGGGGCATTGCCGTCATGCACGTTGGCCACATCGCGCACATAAATCGTGGAGCCGCCCGCCGAGCGGATGGGCAGGTCGTTCAGCTCTGCAATCTGCGTCACGATGTTGTTGAGCCGCATTGAATACTCGAACTCGCCGATCTTCTGCGAGCCCACCGGAATCGCAACGTTTTGCGCGGCCAGCGTGTTGGCTACATCCTGGGCCGAAAGCCCACGCGCCTGCAGTGCGAGCGGATCGATGTCGATCTGAACAATTCGCTGCTTGCCGCCATACGGCCAGGGAATGGCCACGCCCGGCACGGTGACCAACTGCGGGCGAACCATGTTCACGCCGGCATCAAACAGTTGCTGCTCGCTCATGCCCTGGCCTGCGAGCGCGAGTTGCAGCACCGGAACGGTTGCAGCGTTGTAGTTGAGGATGAGGGGCGGGGTGGTGTTGGGCGGCATTTGCCTCACCGACACCTGCGCGGCCGCAGTGACCTGCGCGTTGGCGATCGAGATGTTCACGCCCGGCTGGAAGAAAATCTTGATGATGCAGATGCCGGTATAGGAGTTGGCCTCGATATGCTCGATATCGTTCACCGTGGTGGTGAGGCCGCGCTGAAACAGCGTGCAGATGCGACCCGACATCTGATCGGGCGGAAGTCCGGTGTAACTGAATGCCACCGCAATGACGGGAATGCGAATCGCCGGAAAGATATCGGTCGGCATTCGAAGCGCAGCGAGCGGTCCCAGAACGAGGAGCAGAAGCGCCATCACCATGAAGGTGTAGGGCTTGTCTAGCGCGGTACGTACGATGGAGACGAGCATGGGAGCGCCGGATAGGGTGCGGAAATCATGACGGTGGCGGGCGGCACCATCAGTTGGATAACCCGTCAGTTTGCCGGATTTATTCGATCTCGCTCAAACAAGGGGTTTGCGGGCGAAATGGCGACCAGGATTTCCTGCCGCCAACGCTGCGCCCGATCAATGCGGTCAGATCTGGCGGTGTCAGGGTGAAGGCCTCAGTCGATGGAGGCGAAAATGAAGCAATGGAAACGTCCGTATGTGGCGGCCGCTGTGGTGGCCGTCGAGGCGCTGGCCACACTGGCGCCAGCAGGGGCGGCCTGGGCGCAGGCTGGACCCGCGGCGCAGTCAGGTGCGGCTCAGCGGGCCGAGGCGCGACGGACGGTCGATCCCGGCCGGCGGGAGTTCGAGTCGAACTGCGCGGTCTGCCATGGAAAGAGCGGTCAGGGCGATGGTTCGGTGGTCGAACTGCTGAAGCGCGCGCCGCCCGATCTGACCCAGCTTTCCCGCAAAAACGGCGGCGTGTTCCCGATCGACCGGGTGTACCAGACAATCGAGGGCGGCACCGTTGCTGCACACGGTTCGCGGGAGATGCCCATCTGGGGACGCGATTATCGGATTCAGGGCGCCGAATATTTCATGGACGTGCCCTATGACCCGGAGGTGTATGTGAGAACGCGTCTGCTGTGGCTGGTGGAGTATCTGAGCCGGCTGCAGGTGCGTTGAGTCGGGGCCTTGCGGCCCGCTTGACGTTCACTCCGGGGGAAGCTTGCCCCTCAGCCGCACCGCCAGCTCCGCCGCCCCCCAGATCTCGATCTGGCTTGAGGTTGCGAACCGGCGCGCCGGCTCGGTCACCTCGCCCAGAAAAATGCATACGCCCGCGCTTGCGCCCGCTGCGTCGAAGGACTCTGTCAGTTCGCGCAGCACTTCCACACCCAGACGGGCGGACTTCCAGCGCTTTGCCATGACCAGGCGACAGCCCTGTGCGTCATGAAGGATGAAATCGGCGGCTGGGCCTCGATGCTCGCGTACGACCCGTCCGTCTTCGGTGAGTGCAGCCAGGGCGAGTGGCGCGAACTGCTGCCAGGTCATTGAGGACAGAACGCGGGCGGTGCGTTCAATTTCCTGCGGGCCGGGAAGGCTCCACTGGCGTCTGACCGCCATGACGCCGATGACGATAAAGGGTAATGAACTCAACGCGCCGACCACACGATAGGCCTCGGGCAGCAAAGCCATGGCGATCAGCGACAGCGCGCCAGCGATGGCGAAACTGATCCACCACGGAGATCGCAACAGAATCGAGAAGAGTGAGTTACGTGGAAGTTTGAAAGCCATGCTTGCCTCAGATCGCAACCTGGGTGCCCAGCTCAACCACTCGGTTGGGCGGCAAGGCGAAATAACTGGCCGTGCTGGAGCTGTTTTGCAGCATCCACCCGAATAAGGAGCGTCGCCATCCGAACACCCCGCGTCGGCTGGTAGAAACAATCACCGGCTTGCTGGTGAAATACGAGGTGTCGTTCGCATCCATGCCGACCCCGCGACGTCGAGCGAGCGAGAGTACCAGCGCGATATCGGGCTCTTCGCGAAATCCGAACGACGCCACGATGCGAACGATGCCGTTGCCGCCGCGTTCGATCTCCAGCCGGTCGTGGTCAGGCACCCGTGGCACATCGACGAAATCGACGGTGAGGAATATCACCTGCTGGTGCGCGACCCGATTGTGGCGCAGGTTGTGCAAAAAGCTGGTGGGGTGCCCACTTCGACCGGAGCTGAAGAATACCGCCGTGCCGGGCACCCGCTGTATGCCCGAGAGATCGAGTGCGAATGCGTCGCCCCGACTGCGCGGTGAGGCGTCCTTGCGCGAGCGGACGATCTCGGTGCCACGGCGCCAGGTGGAGAGTACGGCGAACATGACGGTGGCCACCGCGATTGGGAACCATCCACCCTCGGCGATCTTGCTCGCGTTGGAAATGAAAAACACGACTTCGAGCGCGCCAAAAACAAGGAATGCGGGAAAGAGCCAAGCCGCCATGGAGGCCTGCCGTCGAAGCAGAACAGTGATGGATAACAGCGCAGTGCCAATCAGCAGGTCGCCCGACACCGCGATTCCGTAAGCAGCCGCGAGCTGACTCGAACTGCGAAAGCCGAGCACCAGCAGCACCACAGCGACCAGCAGCATCCAGTTCACCACCGGGATGTAGATCTGGCCGCGCGACGTTTCAGAGGTGTAGCGCACCTTCAACCGGGGAAGGTAATTGAGGCGCGAGGCCTGCTGTGTGACCGAGAACGCGCCGGAGATGGTGGCCTGTGACGCGATCACGGTGGCACAGGTTGCAAGCACGATCAAGGGTATGAGCAGGGGCTCGGGGGCGAGCAGATAGAACGGGTTACGCGCCGCCTCCGGGTCGCGCAGCACCAGCGCGCCCTGGCCGAAGTAATTGAGCATGAGGCATGGAAACACCAGCGCAAACCAGCTGATGCGAATGGGGCGCGGACCGAAGTGTCCGAGGTCGGCATACATGACCTCCGCACCGGTGAGCGTCAGGAACACGGCGCCCAGCAAAATCAGCGTGAGACCCGGCTGGTCGATTGCAAAGCCAATTGCATGTACGGGGTTGATCGCGCCGAGTATCTGTGGCGTCTCGACAATACTGCGGACGCCGAGTGCCGCGAGCACCAGAAACCAGAGAATCATGACCGGTCCGAACAGCGCGCCGATCTTTGCCGTGCCCCGGCGTTGAATCAGGAACAGGCTGATCAGGATCAGAAGCGCAAGCGGAACAATGAGCCGCTCGGTCGCCGGGGCGGCGATGGCAATGCCTTCCACTGCGGACAGCACGGAGATGGCGGGCGTGATGATCGCATCACCATAAAACAGCGAGGCCGCGAGAATCCCCAAGGTTGATACGAACCAGATCAGCCGGGGTTTTGAACGGGCCCGGGCGAGGGCGATCGACAGCAGGGCTAGCGCGCCGCCCTCGCCCCGATAATCAAACCGGAGCATGACGATGACATACTTGAGCGACACAATGATGGTGACGGCCCAAAACATCATCGACAGCACTGCAAACAGGGAGTCTGCTGGCAGGCTGCCGCCCGCTCCGTGCGCGGCGATCGCTTCCTTGAACGCATAAAGCGGGCTGGTGCCGATGTCGCCAAAGACGACGCCAAGCGAGGCGATGATCAGCGCAGGAAGTCGCTGTCCGGTGGATGCACTCATTTACCGGCGAAGTATATCTTGCAGCGCAGCATTCGCTGGACTCGATGATGTTGTCAGCGCTGACGACTACGATCGCGATAGGCGAGCAGCCTCGTCTTGAGCCCTGGGCGCGCCGCCGAGCGAACCAGCGATGCCAGGTCGTGGTCGGAGTCGGTGCTGGCACCAAAGCCGTCGCCGCCTCGAGACGCGGCCTTCAGTGCTGCGTAGGTGGCGCGATTCACAATCGGGGGCGGCGCGAGCTGCGTCAGGCGCCAGATGTGGGGCTCAGCGTGCGGCGCCAGCTCGTGGGACGCCGCCTCGTACGGCGTCGAGGAGAGGGGCGGTACGGTTGCTGCAACCGAAGTTGCCAGGCCCGACTGAAGCGCCAGCGTGGAGTCGACCGACGTGCCGGCCGATGTCCACTGAAGCGCCCGCTCGGCACCCACCCGTAGGCCGAGCCGCCGGGTGCCCAATACGATACCGAATCCTGCGCCTGGAAAGCGCACCGTAGCCTCAGGTGCCAGCACGCGCTGATCGCAAGCGACCCACAGGTCGGCGCCCGCCCCCAGGACACGACCCTGGGCGATGGCGACCGTTCGAACCGGTGCTCGCCACACTGCATCGAGGAGCGACTCTATCCTGATCAGGCGGTGAAGCAGCTCTGCATCGGTGGTCTGCTCCAGCTGATCCAGATCAAAGCCTGTGCAGAAATGTTTTCCGGCGCCAACGAATACCACCGTGTGCATCAGCGGGTCAGTGACGCAATGCGTCAAATGAGCGAGCAGCGCCTCCACCAGATCGCCCGACAGTGCATTGCCGCGGCTGGGTCGTGCGAGCGTGATCCAGCCGATTCCGTCGGCGATGTCGAGTGTTGCGTCGTGGGTGGTCATTGGGCGGAACAAGTGAGCGTCAATGGCGCTGCTCAGACCGATGCGGCGCGGACCGCGGCCGAGCGATCCCATAAATTGGGCAGGTGGTCGGAGGAATATCCAGAAATAAAATCCAGAACCTTGCCGGTGGAGGGATCTACCCGATGACGGCGAACCGATCCGATGTTGCCACCGTAGACATGGATACTCACCGAATCGGTATCGGAGAGCGCATTCCGCACCTGATGCCAGTCGCCGACAGTGGGCGATACCGCTTCGATCATGCCCTGCCGCAGCACATGGTCGGTGGTGGTGGCGCGCACGCGGTTGGGTCCATCGGGCTCGAATTCGCAACAGACCTCCGCACCTTTCAGGACGCCGACCAGCCCCCACACCATATGGTCATGAACCGGTGTGGTGGCTCCGGGCCCCCAGACAAAGCTCACCACCGAAAAGCGCTCGAGCGGGTCACAGTAAAGGAGGTATTGCCGGTAGACGCCGGGCTCGGCATGGGCATAGGCGTCTGGCAGCCAGTCGGCCCGTGCAAGCAAGCGAGCGAGGAGAGGGCGAGCCTCCGCGAGCAGTTCAGGTTCTGAATCGGTGCGGCTCACCAGCCGGGTCATGTCGGCGACAAATTCCCGAAGGGGATGGAGGGGGTCGAGCGCAGAGGGCATGTTGGCCGGATTCATGGGCAGCTCCAGGCGGGGCAGAGACCGCAATACGGTTCCAGGCAGAAATTTTAACGGTTCACGTCATCAGCTCGTGCCACACGCGTGC
>CAMBZS010000177.1 GCA_945872335.1 Bordetella parapertussis
AGGCCGACGCCATCCTGGAGCGTTTGTCGCTGACCGAACGGGCCGATGCGCTGGCAAGCGAACTGTCGCATGGTGAACAGCGCGTGCTTGAGATCGGCCTTGCGCTTGCCACACAGCCTCGTGTGCTGCTGCTCGATGAACCGATGGCGGGCGTCGGGCCCGATGAGTCCAAGCGGCTCGTGGCGCTCATCAGCAGCTTGAAGGCCGAATGCGCCATCCTGCTGGTTGAGCACGACATGGAGGCGGTGTTTCAGCTGGCCGACCGCATTACTGTGTTGGTGAATGGCGCGGTGATTGCAACCGGTTCGCCCGAGGCCATTCGAAATGATCCTCAGGTCGTAGCCGCCTATCTCGGCGATGAATTCGACGGGTCGCACCATGACTGAGCCGCTGCTGGAAGTGTCGGGCGTGCGCGCGGCGTACGGTGCGAGCCAGGTCTTGTTCGGTATCGACCTCAAGGTCGGTGCTGGCGAGGTGGTGGGACTGCTGGGCCGTAACGGCATGGGCAAAACTACGCTCATTCGAAGCATCCTGGGACTCAAGTCGATGGCGGGCGGCGAGATTCGATTTCGTGGCCAAGCCATCAACGGCCTGCCGGCAGATCGGATCGGCCGCATGGGAATCGGGATCGTGCCCGAGGGCCGCCAGGTCTTTCCCAACCTGAGCGTTGAAGAACATCTCACTGCATTCAGCGCGGTTCGCAACGACACCCCCGATCCCTGGACACCGGCCAAGGTGTTCGAGTTTTTCCCGCGACTCGCCGAGCGGCGCAACAACCTGGGGTCGCAACTGTCGGGCGGCGAGCAGCAGATGCTTGCCATCGGCCGCGCCCTAGTCACCAATCCGCGCCTGCTCATTCTCGATGAAGCGACCGAAGGCCTTGCGCCCCTGATTCGCGAGGAGATCTGGCGGTGCCTGCGGCTGTTGCGTGAGGCGGGTCAAACGCTGCTGGTGGTCGACAAATATGTGAGCCGGCTGGTTGAAATTGCCGACCATCACGTGATTCTCGAGAAGGGGCAGGTGGCCTGGCGCGGCAGTTCGGCCGAGCTTGCGGCCGACCGATCGATCTGGCATCGGTATCTGGGAGTTTGAGCGGCGTGCCCGCCGCTCGAGCCCCGTCGCCCCGTGACCCATCCTGAATCAGGGGCGTTTCCGCCGCCCGCCGCCGAGATCGCGCGCCCGCCGGGGCTGATGCCGTATCTGCTGGCGCAGATCGTGTTTGGTTTGCTTGCCATGACGATCTGTCTGCCGTCGATGCAGCAGTGGGGCGAGATCTTTTCAACCGACGCCGCGCGCGTGCAGCTCACCTTCAGCGCGTTTGTCGTGGCGTACGGCGTGTCGCAGCTGTTGTATGGGCCGTTGTCGGACCGCTATGGTCGTCGGCCCGTTGTGCTGATCGGACTTGCGATCGCGATCGCGGGATCGGTTGCCGCAGTGTTGGCGCGCGATATCGACGGTCTGATCGTGGCGAGGCTTGTGCAGGGGTTGGGTTGTGGCGCCACCATGGTGGTGGGGCGGTCGCTGGTGCAGGACTATTTCGCGGGGCCTGAGCGCACGCGCGTCATGGCCATCATCGGCATGACCATGGGCGTGTGCCCGCCCACGGCCACGCTGATTGGTGGGCAACTGCATGTTCACCTGGGCTGGCAGGCTAATCTGGCGCTGGTTGCCGTATTGGGGATGGTGCTGTTTGCGTTCGCCGCGCGGATGCTGCCGCGAGGCGCGCGCGTGGCCTCGGCCGATGCGCACTGGGTGGTGGGCATGCTGCGCGCCTATGGGGCCCTGGCGCAGGTGCGGATCTACCGCTGGCATGTGGTCATCCTGGGCTCATCCACCGGGGCTTTCTACACCTATCTCGCCGCCGCGCCGCTGGTGTTGCGCGGCTATGGGGTTGGGCCCGACGGCGTCGGATTCCATGTCATGACGGCGACGCTCTCCTATGTCGTCGGCAACTTCATGACCAGCCGCCTGATTGGTCGCCTGGGCGATCGAAGGCTGATGATCACGGGCCAGGCCATCACCGCTGTCAGCATCGTTCTGATGATTGCGCTGTCGGGGTGGGATTCGGCGCTCGCGTTTTCAGGTCCGGCGCTGGTGCTTGGCATCGGGCACGGCTTTCTTATGCCCCCGACATTGTCTGGCACGGTGGGCTCCATGCCCGCACTCGCCGGTGCCGCGGCTGCAGCCGCAGGGCTGATCCAACAGATCAGCGGTGCCGCTGGCGGCTATGCGGTCGGTTTTGTCTCCACGGAAGGCAGTCTGCACAGTGCGCTGTTGCTGGGAGTGTTCACGCTCACGGGTCTGATCGGGCAGTGGGGGGTGGAGCGGTCGCGGGCGGGGTCGCAGAAGAGTGTGTGAGGCGCGCGCGGCGGGTGCGCTGATTCGCCAAACCATGAGTTTCGCCTTGCCCGAGTCGATGCGCGAGTACATCGACAAGCGTGTCGCAGCGGGCAATTACGGCAACACCAGCGAGTACATCCGCGACTTGGTCCGGCGCGATCAGGAAGAGCAGGCCAAGAAGCGGCTTCGCGACCTCATCGAACAAGGGTTGGCATCCGGGGCCGGCCGTCGTCGCACCAAGGCGGACGAGAAGGAACTGCTGGCGATCGCTCGCGGCGAGATCGGTTGAAGCCGGCGGTTTTGCGCCCGCAGGCGCTGCGCGATCAGCAGGGCGAAGTCCGGTACTACCGCAAGGAGGGGGGCACCCGCTTGGCGGTGAAGATGGCCCAGGCCACCAACGCCGCGCTTGACCAGGTCGAACTCGACCCCGGCATCGGTTCACCGGCGTTCGGAAAGCTCCTTGGCATTCCAGGTCTTCGGACTTGGCGGGTCGCAAAGTTCCCGCTGCTCTGGTGCTACTTCGAACGCGGACCAGGCGCTTGCCAACGTTCTCGCTCCAGGGCGGCAGACGGCGAATCAGACGCAGATCAACCAGCAACCCGATGTAACGATCCACCGCCGGGTTGCTCCGCCGAGCGCGCTGGCAAGTCGGCTCTGCTGCAGCATGGCCCCGTGCTGATGCGCGAGCATCGTCCAGAGTCGGCCCAGCGTGTCGGCAGGCAGTCAGGGCGGACATGGGCATGTCGCGTAGGATTGACCGCTTGCAAACCAGACGCTCCGAACCATCGCGGTTTGTGGCAGCGTTTGCGTTTTGGGAGTTCAACATGCCTCTTCCGGTGGAAACTCTGGCCCAGGAAATCCTGGGCTTGCCGCCTGCAGTGCGATCTGCCCTGTTGGATCGCGTCGTCGCCAGCCTGGATGCGGATGCTGCTCGAGACGCTGCATGGGACCAACTTGCTGCGCAGCGGGAGGTTGAACTGGCCGACGGTACGGTTCAGCCGGCACCACTCGACGAAGTTTTGGCGCGCTTGCGGATTGCGGCGCTTTGAAGATAAGTGTGCACCCGGCGGCGGAGAAAGAGCTGACGGATGCAGTTCGTTTCTACCGTCGAGAGGCTGGCCAGGCTGTTGCGGCTCGTTTCCTATCGGAAGTCGAACGGGTGGTCACCCCGCTGTCGCGGTTCACCGAACTCGGTACGCCTACCGGTGAATTTCGGCGCAGCTACCCTCTCACAGGGTTCCCGTATTCCCTCATATACCGAATCGACCCTGATTGCTTCACTCTACTTGTGCTGAGGCATCAGAGCCGAGATCCTTCCCACGGACAGCAGCGTCGGTTGGTCGACGACGATTAACTTGGCCGGCAGGCAATGACGGCAATTGTTGTTGAGCAAGAGGACCTTTGGGTGATTCGACATTACAACCTACCCCACCACCCCCTCGAACTGCCGCTTCGCCACTTCACGCAGTGCTTCAATCAGCCGCATCGCTGCCGGACTCATCGACCCCCGCCGTCTGCGCGTGATGCCCACGATGCGGGTCCAGTCGGTGCCGCGCACATTGAGCGGCACCAGTTGCCCGGCTTGCACCTCCCACCAGATAAGTTCGCGCGGAATGAAGGTGAGCGCGTCGCTTTGCATCACCAGCGCTTTCATGAGCACCGTGGAGGTGGTTTCCACCTGCGCTTGCGGCGGCTCAAGATCATGGCGGGTGAAAAAGTCGTCAAAGGCCAGGCGTTCGAGTTCGCGCCGGCGCGGCAGCACCCAGCGCTGGTGGCTCAGCGTTTCCGGCTCGATCGCCCGCTGCTGCGCGAGCGGATGACCCGCACGCGCCACCACCACACCGGTTTCGGAAAAGAGCGATTCGTGGGTGAGTGCGGGATCGACCGCGCGGCCCGGCACGGACGACAAAGCGAAGTCGATCTCACCCAGCTTCACCCACGGCATCAGCGATTCATTGAGTCCGTAGAGCGCGGTGACGCGCAACTCGGGATGCGTGGTGGCAAGCTGCAGGAGCGCTTGCGGCAACAGCCGGTTGGCCTCAGTGGGGCCGCAGCCCACCAGCACATGGCCGCTGCGGGCGCCTTTCAGCGCTTCGATGGTGCCCGTGGCGCTGCGCAGTTCGGCTTCCACCACCTGCCCGTGCTGCATGAGCGCCTCGCCGGCAGGCGTGGGCGACACGCCAAAGCGGCCGCGGTCGAGCAGCCGGACACCCAGTGAGCTTTCGAGCGCCTTGATGCTTTTCGAGAGCGCAGGCTGCGATACGCCGAGCTCGGCGGCGGCCTCGGTGAGGTTGCCGTGGCGCACCGCCGCCAGAAACAGTTGAACTTTTCGATAATCCATAACCCATGGTAATGGAAAAAGCATGAATGGTTGTTGGAGCCGCCAAGCTGCTTTGCTATGGTGACGCGGTGTTTTTTCCGGCCACGGAGCGCGAGATGACCGCCATCGACCTCGATTACCTGGTGCAGCCCGACCGCGTGCACCGCAGCGTCTACACCGATCAATCCCTGTTCGATCTCGAGATGGAACACGTCTTCGAGAAAATCTGGGTGTATTGCGGCCATGAATCGCAGGTAAAAAAGCCGGGCGACTACTGGACGCTGCAAATCGGCCGTCAGCCCATGGTGATGGTGCGTGGCCAGGACATGCGCATTCACGTGCTCTACAACCGCTGTCCGCATCGCGGCGTCATGCTGTGTGGCAACCAGAGCGGCAATACCGGCAAGCACTTCGTGTGTTCGTATCACGCCTGGAGCTTCAATCTCGATGGCAAGATCAGCGCGATTCCGCTTGCCAAGGGCTACGAGGGCACGCGTCTCAGCTTCGACGATCCTCAAGCCAGCATGGTGCCGGCGGCGCGCGTCGACAGCTATCGTGGATTCGTGTTCGCAAGTCTGTCACCCACAGGTCCTTCGCTCACCGAGTTTCTGGGCGACTCGAAAGTGGCGTTTGACGATATCTGCGATCGATCCCCCGTGGGCGAGGTTGAAGCGGTACCGGTCTGCCATCGCGTGATGCAGCGTTCGAACTGGAAGTTCTTCATGGAAAACCAGCTCGACTCCCTCCATCCCTCCGTCACCCACCAATCCACTGGTGTGCCGGCTCGGCGTATTGAAAACCGGCTGAAGGCCGAGCAGGGCAAGGCGCCGCTGTTCTTCCACTATCTGTCCACGTTTGCATCGAGCTTTGACCAGTGGGACAGCGTGCAAACCGTTAATTTCCCGAACGGCCACGGCATTCTGAAGGCCTACATGGGGCTGCGCCCCACCGACCCCGACACGGTCGAGTATGAAGCGCTCATGAAGAAAGCCTACGGTGAGGAAAAGGCCGAGGAATATCTGTCGCGCAGCATCCATCACGTGCTGGTCTACCCCTATCTGTCAGTGCAGTCGCCTCTGCAGCAGCTGCGCTGCCTGCGCCCCATCGGCCCCGACCGCACGCTGTCCGAGATCTGGCACTTCCGCCTGAAAGGGGTTCCCGAGGCCATTTATCGCCGCTCGCTCTGGTATTTCAACCTGGTCAATTCGCCAGCCACCATGATCAATGCCGATGACCTCGAAAATTGGACCAAGGGCCAGCAGGGCTTGCAGTCCAAGGGGGGCGATTGGGTGAGCTTTCATCGCGATTTCGGCCGAGATACCGAAGCTGACGGCGTGTCCTACTCGAACCGGGGCACGTCTGAAGTGGTGATGCGCAACCAGTTCAAGGCCTGGAAGGCCTACATGCAGCCGGTCGTGGCCGGCGCCCAGGCCTGAGAGGAGAGCCGCCATGCAACGCAATGACGTCAGCCAGGCCCTCGGCACCGGCGTGGTGATCGAGGCCATCGAATCGATGACCGGCGCCGAGTCGATCGCGCCCGAACACGTGGGGCGTGGTCGACTTCCGGCCACCGGGTATGTCCCGAGTGCCATCGCCGTTGATCCTGCCCTGCAGCGGGAAGTTGAAACCCTGCTTTACCGTCAGGCCGCCATGCTGGACGCCAAGGCATGGGCCGCCTGGTGTGGGCTGTTCAGCAATGACGGCATTTACTGGATGCCGGCCACGCCAGACCAGACCGACTGGGAAGCCGAGGCCTCCATTTTTGCCGAGGATGCGTACCTGCGCGAAGTCCGCATGGGGCGTCTGCAGCACCCCAACGCCTGGTCGCAGGCTGCCGCCTGGGCCACCAATCATCTGGTGGGCAACGTGATGATCGAATCAGCGGCGTCCGATCGGGTGGAGGTCTATTCCCGATTCCAGATGATGGAAATGCGGCGCGATGACATCCGTCATTTCGGGGGCAGCTACCGGCACACGCTCGTGCGTGAGCAGGGAACGCTCAAAATCGCCCTCCAGCGGGTTGATCTGACCAACGGCCAGGGGCTCTACGAGTACGTGCTGCAGGCCTGGGTCTGAGTTCAGTATTGGGTGGGGTCGCGCTGCCGCTCTGGCGCGGCATTCTGGTGGCGGCTGCGCTGCGATCAGCTTTGCCGCTGCGCGCCAAGGTTATTGACCCCTTGTAATTGCCCTGATTCGCTACGATATCGGCTTATCTTTTGCCGGTGCCGGAGGGCAGGGTCATGAAACGGGTCATTCTCTTCATTCTCACCAACCTGGCGGTGATGCTGGTGCTCAGCGTCGTCGTCAATGTTCTCGGCCTCAACCGCTTCCTGTCGAGTGCCGGGCTCAATCTCGGCACGCTGCTGGTGTTCGCAGCCGTGATGGGGTTTGGCGGCGCGTTCATTTCGCTCCTGATGAGCAAGCCCATGGCCAAGTGGTCCACGGGGGCGCAGATCATCAACGACTCACCTGACCCCGGTCACCAGTGGATCGTGCGCACCGTGGCGCGGTTCGCCCAGAAGGCAGGCATCAACATGCCCGAGGTCGCCATCTATGAAGGCGAGCCCAATGCCTTCGCCACTGGCGCCTTCAAGAATTCCGCGCTGGTGGCGGTGTCCACGGGGCTGCTCCAATCGATGAGCCGGGATGAGGTCGAGGCGGTCATCGGTCATGAGGTGGCGCATGTGGCCAATGGCGACATGGTGACGCTCACCCTGATTCAGGGTGTGATGAATACCTTCGTGGTGTTCATCTCGCGGGTGGTGGGCTATGTGGTCGACCGCATGATTCTGCAGAACAAGGATGATGCCCCGGGCGTGGGTTACTTCGTGACCACCATCGTCATGGACATCCTTCTGGGCGTGCTCGCTGCCATGGTGGTCGCCTGGTTCTCCCGTCAGCGCGAGTACCGCGCCGATTCCGGCGCCGCGCAGTACATGGGGCAGCGCCAGTCCATGATCAACGCGCTCGCGCGCCTGGGCAACCTCGATCCGGGCGAACTGCCCAAAACCGTTCAGAACATGGGCATCAGCTCGCGGCCCAGCGGCATCATGGCGCTGTTTTCCAGCCACCCGCCGATCGAGGAACGCATCCGCGCGCTGCAGGCGCAGTAAACCGGTCGCTGAGGCCGCACACCCCGCGTGCGGCCGGGGTGCGCCTAAGCGATGCGCGTCGGGCGTGGGCTCCGGTCGGAAAGCGCCATCATTTTCTGCACCATCTGCTCGAGCAGGGTGG
>CAMBZS010000178.1 GCA_945872335.1 Bordetella parapertussis
GGTGCCACGATCACCTTTGTGTCTGCGATTCCGGGCGAGACCCAGACTCTCGCCGCAGCGCTCTATGCGCTCACCCAGACGCCGGGGGGCGACGCGGCTGCCTGGCGGCTCACGCTGGTGGCGGTGGCGGTGTCGATTGCGGCGCTCATCGCTTCGGAGTGGCTCGCGCGTCGGGTGGCTCAGCAGGTACGGGGTGGCACATGAAGCGCGTCCTGTCCACACCGATCGATATCGACGTGAGTCTGCGCCGCGGCGCATTCACGCTCTCGTTTCAGCTGTCGGGCGAGTTGGGTTCGCTGGCCCTTTTTGGCCGCTCGGGCTCGGGCAAGTCAACCCTACTGGCTTTGATCTCTGGACTGTTGAAACCCGATCGCGGTCACATTCGGTTGGGCGGTGTCACGCTGGTCGATACGGACCGAGGGGTCTTTGTGCCCCCGCATCAGCGGCGCGTGGGGCTTGTGTTCCAGGATTCGGTGCTGTTTCCGCATTTCAATGTGTTGGGCAATCTTCGCTATGCCGAGCGCTTCGGTGCCGCGACACGCGGCCATCCGGGTGGCGAGGGTTCAAGCCCGCTGTCGCTGGATCTCGATGATGTGGTGAACCTGCTCGGCATTGCGCCACTGCTTGAACGGCGGCCTGCCACGCTGTCGGGCGGTGAGCGGCAGCGGGTGGCCATCGGACGGGCGCTGCTCAGTTCGCCGCGCCTGATGCTGTTTGACGAGCCCCTCGCGTCCCTCGATGCCGAGCGCAAGCTCGAGATCCTGCCCTACATCCTCAGGCTGCGCGAACAGGCGGCGCTGCCGATGGTTTATGTCTCGCACGCGGCCGACGAGGTGGCACGCGTGGCCGATACTGTGGCGGTCATCGATGCGGGGCGTCTACAGGCCCTGGGCCCGCCCGGCGAGGTGCTGGCGCCCGCCTGGGCGCGCGGCGCGGGCGGCTTCGCGGCGGTGTCGGTCATTGAGGCTCGGGTGCGCGACTACGACGAAGCGTACGGGCTGACGCTCTTCGATCATCCGGCGGGCATGATCGCGCTGCCCGGGCGAATCGGTCGAGCGGGCGAGCCGCATCGCTTCGTGATCCGGGCCACCGATGTGGCGCTTGCCGTGCAGCGTCCGCGCGATGTCAGCTTCCGAACCGTGTTGTCCGGCACGATCGAAGCGATCGAGCGTGATTCGGGGCCGATCGCGCGGATCGATATTCGGCTCCCGGGCGATGACCGGGTGGTGGCGCTGGTGACGCGCAAGGCGGTAGATGAACTGGCGATCGATACGGGTGACCGGATTTTCGCGATGGTGAAGGCCACGGCGCTTGACGAGCGGTCGTTGGCGCGCTGAGGTGGTCGGCAGCGCAGACCGATCAGGTGCGCTCAACGGTGATGCAGTGACCAGGCGCGGGGTGTCGCGTGCCAGGATCAGCGCGCCATCTTTTCGCGCACCGACGCGAACTGCGCGTCAAACGAGCGCCGCGCATCGGCCTCGACAGCCCGAAATGCCCGCACCAGTTCAGAGCCCAGCGCGCTCACCTGCGAGCGGCCAGAGTGCGCATCCATCACCACCACGGGCTCGCCAAAGAATGCGGTGAGCGACTCGATCAGGAGGGTAGCCCGCCGCTCCGACATGCCAAGCGCCTGCCCGGCAGCCGCGACCGAGCCTGTGCGTTCAACCGCCTCGAGAAGCGCGATCTTGCCTGGACCCAGGCGAGCATCGTCGCTAAAGCGCAGTCGGATCGACACAAGCGAATGGCTGGGAACGTTCATGCGCTGATGATAAACCGGTGCTATCGTCGGCGGGATGAGCCGTCCTGACACGCCCGAGTCCGTTCGACCCTTCACGCGCGCCCCGATCCTCTTGCTGTTGCTCGCGGCGGGCGCGTTGTTGGTGCTGGTTTCGCTGGGAGTGGGCCGCTATCCGCTTCATCTTTCCGATGTGCTCGCCCTGCTGGGAGCAGCGCTGGGCGGGGCCGCGCATGGGCGCGATGCCGCAGCCGAACAGGTGTTCTGGCAGCTCCGCCTGCCACGGGTCATGGCGGCCGCCCTGGTGGGCGCCGCGCTGGCGGTATCCGGCGCTTGCCTGCAACGTGCCTTTCGAAATCCGCTCGCGGCACCGGAGCTGCTGGGCGTCTCGGCAGGGGCCGCATTGGGGGCGGCACTGGCCATCGTTGCCGGCACCGGGTGGGTGGTCTTGCAGATCTCGGCCTTCGGTGGCGGGTTGGCAGCCATTGCGCTGGTGCTCGCGCTGGGGCCGCTGCTGCCCGCGCGTGACCGCCTGCTTGGGCTGGTCCTGACCGGTGTCGCGATCTCGAGTCTCGCAGGCGCGATACTCACCGCCCTCATCGCGTTTGCAGACCCCCGCTCGTCGCTGCCCGCCATCACCTTCTGGATGATGGGCAGCTTTTCCGCGATCGGTCCGGCATCGATCGCGGGGCTGGTTGTGGCGCTTGCCGTATCGCTCGTTCCGCTCGCGCTGCTGCGCTGGCGAATCGACGCGCTTGCAATGGCCGATGACGAGGCGCATGCAATGGGTGTCTCCAGCCATCGACTGCGGCTTGCCGTGGTGGTGCTGGCCGCACTCGCCACCTCCGCCTCGGTGGCGGTGGCGGGGGTGATCGGCTGGATCGGATTGATCGTGCCGCATCTTGCGCGCATGCTGGTGGGCGCTGCGTTTGCTCGTTGGCTGCCCGCGAGTGCGCTGCTCGGCGCGGTGTTCATGCTGGCCATCGATACGCTTGGCCGGATGGCGGGTGATACCGAGTTGCCCCCGGGGGTGTTGGCTGCGCTGCTGGGCGCGCCGGTGCTGTTTGTACTGATGCGTCGGGGTGTACGCGGATGAGCTCGGGCAGCGCGCCAGGGGGGTCGCGCCCGCCGCTGCTCGAGGTGGATGCCTTGCGTTTCGGGCCTGGGGGCCGGGCGCTCGCCGAGCCGCTGTCGTTTTCACTCGAAGCGGGGCACTGTCTGGTGCTGCTGGGGCCCAACGGTGCGGGCAAAACCAGTCTGTTGCGCACGCTGACCGGTGCGTTGCCACCCGTTGACGGGCAGGTCCGTTGGGGCGGCCGTGCGCTTGCCGAGTTGACCGAGCGCGAGCGTGCAGCGCAAGCGGCATTCGCTGCGCCACGGACTCCTGATGCTGCCGACTTTACCGTGGAACACCTGGTGCTTGTTGGCCGAGTCGCTGCGCGCGGGCTATTCGCGGCGCCGACTGCTGCCGATCGAGAACAGGTGGATCGGGCATTGGCGCAACTGGGGCTTGAGCGGCTAGGCCATCGCGTACTCGCCGACTTGTCGGACGGCGAACGCCAACTCGCGCAAATTGCTCGCGCGCTCGCTCAAGGCGCGAGTGCGCTGGTGCTCGATGAGCCCGCAGCCAGTCTCGACTGGTCGCGACAGCGCGTGCTGATGGCCACGCTTCGCAGCCTCGCCGGGCGGGGACAGGCGATCGTGTTGAGCACCCATGATCCCAATCATGCGCTGGCGCTCGCCGATCAGGTTTTGCTGTGGCAACCCGATGGCAGGATTCACTGGGGGCCGGCGGCAGAACTGCTTCGGCCGGAGACGCTGTCAAAAACCTATGGCGTACCGGTGCAACTTCATGTCGCCGAAGACGGGTCACGGGTGTTTGGCATTGCCGTTTGAGGCGTCGCGATAGTGCTGGCCATGACCCGAACTTTTCAAGGCGACGTCGTGGGTGCATCGGGTCCAATTTGAACGGGGCGGCCGTCTTGCCAGAATACGGCGTACTGCCCAAGCTTTTGCTTTTTCTCCAGGGTTTTGGCGACCGCGGCCTGCAGGGCTTCGAGCATTGCTTGTGCTTCGGGCGAGGGGGGGGCGGAGATCAGTGTCATGATCGGGCTTGACTCAACAGGTGTTGGTAGTACTTCGGGTGGATAACATTGCGAACCTCGCCCCGCTGCTCAAAAACCAGCTCTGGCACGGGGCCACAGTTCATAAAACAACGGCAGGCATTCACCTGGTAACTGAATAATTCCAGCAGGTTGGTGAGGCTGCGCGGGAAGCGCCGCTCAATGTCTGCGGTGGGAATGTTGTGGCCACCGTGCAAGACACGCTCGGTCACCCGCAGTTTTGACATTTCCACGCTGGGCAGCGCCAGGTAAATCAGCTCCACATGCCAGAGCTCGGCGCGCATAAGATTGATCAGCTTGAGATAGCTGCGCCCGGCCAGGGTAGTTTCGAACGCGAAGTCGTCACGCTTCCGGACGCATGTCTCGATTTCGTTCAAATACAGGCGACTAGCGGTCAGAAATTCACGATCCGGGGCCAGTGGGGACAAACCTGCCGCAATCAAATCAGCATTCACAAAGCGTAGACCGTTCGCTACTTGCGGCAGGTACTCCAGCGCGAAAGTGGTCTTGCCCGCGCCGTTGGGGCCGGCAACGATCCAACAGGTCGGCATCAGCGGCTCTCCTCGTGTGCTGCCAACATCGGGCTGCGGCAAATGCGCTTTCCCATAATCTACGACAGATTGGCGGGGTGGACGATGCGCGAGAGCCATGCTTTGGGCGGGCGTCGTTTTGATGCCTTCACGAGAGCGCCTTCGGCAGCTTCGCAAGACTCGTGAGATTGTGCACGGGCAGCATGGCATCGACCGAGGGCAGGAGCGCGCGCACGCCCGCCGCTCGCGGCTCGAAGCCCTCATACCGGAGCAAAGGATTCAGCCAGATCACGCGCCGCGCATGACGTCGCAGCCGTGCGGCCTCGCGTGCGAGGAGCGCCGTGTCCTCGCGGTCCAGGCCATCGGTAAGCAGCAGCACGGTGGTGCGCGACCCCAACAGCCGTCGCGCCCAGAGTGTGTTGAACGACGCAAGGCAACTGCCCAGCCGCGTGCCACCGCCCCAGTCGACGATTTCGGCCAGGGTCGAACGCACAGCTTCGTCGGGGTCGCGATGGCGCAGCCGCCGGCTGATGCGCGTGAGGCGGGTGCCGAGCGCGAGCGTTTCGGTGCGCGAATCGGCCACCGTCAGCGCGTGCGCCCAATGCAGCATGAGGCGCGCATAGCGCTGCATCGAGCCTGATACATCCAGGAGCAGCACTAGCGATTGTGGTCGCCATCGAGGCTCGCGGCCCACCCATTGGATGGCGAGTGGCGAACGCGCTGCGCGACGCAGGCTTGCACGCAGATCGGGCGTGCCACGGTGTGCAAGCCGATACCGGCGTGTGCGCTCCTCGGGCAGGTTGCGCGCGAGGACCGCGGCGCGCTCGGCTGCCTCGGAAAATTCCTCGACCGTCATCGAGCGGAAATCGGAGCTGCGCAATTGTTCGTCGCGCGTGTAGCCCCCTGCGCGTTCACGGGCCTGGGCGGGTGCAGCGGCAGCGGCGGCCGATCGCTCGGCGCGCAGGCTCGCCAGGGCCTTTGCCACACGCTGATTCGATGCAAACCGCATGGCCGATGAATCATCCTCCTGATCGCCCCCTGCAGGCATGTGCGGTGCGGCGCGGCTGGCGGCCCCGGGCACGGCCTCGCCCGCGCGGCCAAGCAGCGCCTGCTCGAGAAGCCCGGGTTGAAAGATGGCCTCGAACAGCGCATCGAACACCGGCCGATGTTCGGGCGCATCGACCAGCACGCCTTCGAGTGCACTGCGCACGTCTTCTCGATGATCGAGCCCCACGATGGCAAGCGCCTCGGTGGCGAGCAGCGCGCGCTCAGGCCCCACCCGGAGCCCGGCCTCGCGGAGCAACCGTACGAAGATCATGAGATTGCGGACGAACTCGCCCGCGGGAGCGGTGCCTGCGGCAGTCATGCGGGGCTCAGCGCGACTTAGTTGCCGGCACTCGCCTGCAACGGTGCTTCGCTCGCCACCCGCCCGATATCTTCCTGGTGCTTCAGCAGTACGCCGAGGGTGGCATCGACCCGCTCGCGGTCGAGCGCCACCGCGTTGAGCGCCTGAAGCGCGCGCACCCAGTCGATGGTCTCGGCGACCCCGGGCGGCTTGAAGAGCCCCATCGTCCGGATGCGTTGGACGAATTCGACCGCCTGCCGGCCGAGTGCTTCGGCAGCTTGCGGAACCCGGCGCTGCACGATTTCGAACTCGCGTTCGGCGTCGGGGTAATCGAGCCAGTGGTACAGGCAGCGGCGTTTGAGGGCATCGCGCAGTTCGCGCGTACGGTTCGAGGTGATCACCACATGCGGCGGGTGCGCCGCTTTCAGGGTCCCAAGTTCGGGAATGGTGATTTGACTTTCGCCCAGCATCTCAAGGAGGAAGGCCTCGAAGGGCTCATCGGCGCGGTCGAGCTCGTCGATCAGCAACACGGCCGGCACAGGCGACAGCAGTGCCTGCAGGAGCGGACGCTCGATCAGCATCTCGCGGCGGTAGAGGTCGCGCGCGGTCCGTGACGCATCGATCGTGCCCGAGGCTTCGGCGAGCCGGATCTCGAGCAGCTGCCGCGACACGTTCCATTCGTAGGCGGCCTGGGCGATATCGAGCCCCTCGTAACACTGCAGCCGGATGAGCGGCGCCTGAAGCATCGCAGCCAGGGTTTTGGCGAGCTCGGTCTTGCCGACGCCGGCTTCGCCCTCCAGAAGAAGCGGACGTTTCATGCGCAGCGACAGAAACGCGACGGTGGCAAGCCTGCGGTCGCAAATGTAGTCGTGGCGACCGAAACCGGCCATCAGCGAATCAATCGAGTCGATCGGGGTGTCCGAAGCGGACGCTTCGGAAGTGGGCAGATTCACAGCGGGTCGCCTGACAGAGGGGTGACGGATTCAGGAGGGTGGGGACGAGGCGGCGCGGCGCACAACTGAATCGCGGCGTTGGTCCAACAAGTCTGTTCCATCGTCGAGTTTAGCCGAGCTGTGATCGGTCGCTGCCCCTAAACCGGCAATCCCGCTCCGGGATGCAGTTGCCGCAGGAACGCGTCGCAGCCCATCACTGGAATGCCATCGATCATCAGGGCGTCGCGTCCCATGTAGAGGAGCGCCACGCGGGCTTCCGGGTAGTCCTCGCGAAAGGCCTTGAGCGCGCGCAGATCCTTGGGGCTCACCCGCGAGCTGCGTTTGATCTCGAAGGCGGCGAAGCTGTCGGTACCGTAGACGATGAAGTCGATCTCGGCGCCCGTGCGGGTGCGCCAGTAGTAAAGGCGGTCACGCCCCCCGCGATAGCCGATCCAGGCCCGCAGATGTTGAGCGACCATACCCTCAAGCGCATGGCCCTCGAGTTCCTCGGGTCGGTCGAGCGGGCCGGCGGGTCTCAAGGACCGGTAGATGCCAGTATCGAAGAAGTAGAACTTTTCGTGGGCAACCAGTTGCCTTCGCGCCCGACGTGTGAATACCGGAACCCGGAAGGCAAGCATCAGATCTTCGAGAATTTCCAGATAGCCTTCGACGGTCTTTCTACCAACCTCACATTCGCGTGCGACCTCCGCCAGGTTCAGCACGCCGCCGTGCGAGAAACTTATCGCTTCCAGAAAGCGCGCAAAGGCACCCACATTCCGGACCAGCGCTTCCGCCTGCACCTCCTCGCGAAGGTAAAACGACGCGTAGGCCGCCAGCGTTGTGGGCGCGTCAGGCGCTGCCCAGACCAGCGGTACCAGCCCGATCTGCAACGCCTTTTTCAGCTGGAAGGCCTCGCCGAGCTCGGCCGCCATAAAAGGATGCATGTCCGCACGCGCCAGCCGACCGGCGAGAAGGTTCGTTGCGCCGCGGCGCAGCTTTCGCGCGCTTGAACCGGTCAGCACGAACCGGCGGGGGGAAGGCGACGCCTCGATACGCTGGTGTACGACATCGAGGAGGGCCGGTACCCGCTGGACTTCGTCGATAACGACAACCTCAACGTCCGGGCGGGCATCGATCAATTCGCCGAGGCGCTCCGGCCGTGCCTG
>CAMBZS010000179.1 GCA_945872335.1 Bordetella parapertussis
CCTGCGTCGGCTGATGCACAGCTCGGATTCGCCGCGGGTCATTGATGCCGATGCCCTCAACCTGCTTGCGACGGACGCCTCGCTCGCAGCCGCGCTAGGCGCCAACAGCATCCCCGCCATACTGACGCCACATCCCCTTGAGGCAGCCCGATTGCTTGGCATCACCACGGACCGCGTGCAGGCAGATCGCGTTGCGACCGCGCGCCTCATTGCCCGTCGCTTTCGTTCCATTGTGGTCCTGAAGGGCGCCGGAAGCGTCTGCGCGCATCCCGACGGTCAGTGGGCAATCATCGATTCCGGCAGTCCGTCGCTTGCCACCGCAGGCACCGGCGATGTGTTGGCGGGCGTCATCGGCGGGCTGCTGGCTCAGGGTCTCGCCCCCGCGCAGGCGGCATGCCTTGGCGCCTATGTGCATGGGCGCGCTGGTGAGCTTTTCGAGGCGGAGGGGTCCGGAATGATTGGTCTTTCTGCGGCCGAACTGCCAGCGTGGGTGGCCAAGGCACTCAACCAACTGATCTCCCCCCTGTCCGGGCGCGCCACATGACACCGTACTTCCCAAGCCTCGATTCCGCCTCACTGGCAACTGCCTGGTCGTCGCTCTCCGATCACGCCGCAAAAAGCCGCCCGATGTCTTTATCAAAGATGCTCGCGAGCGAGCCCGATCGGATCTCGCGCCTGCAGATTGACGCCGCTGGACTTCGCATCGACTTTACCCGCCAGCGCTTGCCCGTGGCAGCCTTGCCGACCCTGGCATCGCTCGCGAGCCAGGCCGGGCTCACCGCCTGGCGTGATGCAATGTTCCGGGGCGACATCGTCAATTCGAGCGAGCGCCGCCCCGCCCTGCACACAGCGCTGCGCGATCCGGACGCTGAACTCACCCCCTCACTTGATGCTGCAGTCAGCCACACGGTCCTTGACACGCTTGCCCGGATGCGCAAGGTGTCCGAACAGGTGCGCTCCGGACGGTGGCGGGGCGCGAGCGGCCGCCCGATCAGCGATATCCTGCATGTGGGCATCGGTGGATCACAGTTGGGCCCGGAGCTCGCGTGCGAGGCGCTGCACCCGTTCGCTCATTCACGGCTCCGCGTGCATTTTCTGGGCAACATTGATCCCGAACGATGGGCGCGCATTCGCCGCGACCTGAACCCGCTCACTACGCTGGCCATCGTGGCCTCAAAATCATGGCGCACCCCTGAAACCGCGCGCAATGCTCAGGCGGTACAGAATTGGCTGCTGGCGGGCGGCGTGACGCGCGAGACGCTTGGCCGTCATCTCGTTGCGGTCAGTTCCAACCTCGACGCCGCGCAGGCATTGGGCGTTGATGCCCAAAATATTTTTCCCTGCCCCGACTGGGTCGGTGGACGGTATTCCCTCTGGGGGGCAGTCGGCCTGCCCGTCATGTTGCAGATCGGTGCCGACGCGTTCGATTCAATGCTTGCCGGCGCACGCGCCATGGATCGGCATTTCATCACTGCCCCCTGCCATGAGAACGCGCCGATGATGCTGGCCCTGATCAGCGCCTGGAATGCCAGCCTGCTTCAGTCCGGAACCGAAGCCGTGATCCCCTACGCGGATGCGCTCCGCCGCTTTGCTGCGCACCTGCAGCAACTGCAAATGGAGAGCAATGGCAAGTCGGTGACGGCGCAGGGCCTTCCCGTGGCGCGGCCGACCATGCCGGTGGTATGGGGCGAGCCTGGCACGGATTGTCAACACTCGTTCTTCCAGGCGCTCCATCAGGGGGTGGCGATTCATCCCATCGACATGCTGATCGTTGGCGGCGCCACCGACACTGACCCGTGGCTGCGCGCGCGCGCCCTGCGTGCCAATGCAGTCGCGCAGGCGCAGGCACTGTCCCTGGGCCATGAGGATGGCGATCCGCAGCGGGTTCATCCGGGCGGTCGCCCGGTCACTCTGATCCACCTCGCCCGTCTCGACCCGGCGGGCCTGGGTGCGCTCATTGCACTGTACGAGCACAAAACCGTGTGCCTGGGATGGCTCTGGGGGCTCAACCCCTTTGACCAATGGGGGGTGGAATTGGGCAAGCGGCTGGCGGTTGGCATGGAAGCGCGCCTGGGGGACTCATCATCGGGCGACGCCACCGGTGCCGATCTACCCGGGGTCGACCCGGCCACGCAACAGACGCTGGACCATCTTCGCAGCCGCTAGGCAAGCGCGCCTTCCTCAATCGAGTCGAGCCTGCCCGCGTGCAACCGCAAGCGCATCGCGCAGCGGCCCGCCAGCGCTTCGTCATGCGTGACCAGAATCAGGGTGGAACCGGACTCGCGGTTGAGCTCAAACATAAGGTTGATGATTCGTTCCCCCGTGACCGCGTCCAGGCTGCCGGTGGGCTCGTCAGCGAGAAGCAGCGCGGGCCGGGGCGCAAACGCCCGCGCGAGTGCCACGCGCTGCTGCTCGCCGCCTGAGAGCGTGCGCGGATAGTGGCCGGTGCGGTGGGCAAGTCCCACGCGTTCGAGCAGCTGCCGGGCGAGCGGCTCTGCGTCACGGCGGCTGGCGAGCTCGAGTGGGAGCATCACATTTTCCAGCGCGTTCATTTGAGGAAGCAGCTGAAACGACTGAAACACAAAGCCCAGGTTGCGCGCACGCCATGCCGCGCGCTGCTCTTCGTCCAACAGGGTCAGTTGCTCACCGAAAATGCCGATCGTGCCTTCGCTCGGACGGTCCAGCCCGCCCAGCAAGCCCAGCAACGTGGATTTGCCCGATCCCGAGGCCCCGACGATGGCCGCCGACTGGCCAGCCTCGATCCGGAAACTGACATGATCAAGAATCGTCAGCCAGCCATCCGCATCACGCACCCGCTGGGTGAGGCCGTCAACGATAATTGCGCTCATGAAAACCTTCACCTGTTCGAATCGTTCGAGGCGCCTGCTGCTTGGTGGGCTCTCGGCGGCTATGGCTGGCAGTGTACTGCCCCTGGGTGCCCAAACCCCTGATCCAACCCCGGGTGGAGCCCCTGCCGGCGCGGCGGCAGCATCTGGCCCCATTCTGATTGTTGGCGACAGCCTCTCTGCCGAATATGGCATTGCGCGGGGCACCGGCTGGGTAGAGTTGCTGCGCGGGCGGCTTCGCGACCATGGAAAGCCCCCCGCTGTGATCAATGCCAGCGTGAGTGGCGAAACCACCGCAGGCGGTCGCACCCGCATCGACGGATTGCTCAAGCGGCAACGCCCGGCAATTGTCGTCATCGAACTGGGTGGCAACGACGCGCTCCGCGGGCTCGATCTCAACACCACACGCAGCAATCTTGTCGAGATGGTCGCCCGATCGCGCGACGCCGGGGCGCGGGTACTGCTTCTGGGAATGAAGGTTCCGCCCAACTACGGGAAGAGCTACGCCGAGGCCTTCGAACGTGTATTCGAATCAGTGGCGCGCGAAACCGGCTCCGCGTTGGTGCCATTTTTTCTCGAAGGCATGGCTGATCGGCTGGAATATTTCCAGACCGACCGTATTCACCCCAACGAAAGCGCGCAGCCAAAAATGCTGGACAACGTGTGGCCGGCGCTCAAGGCCCTGCTTTAGAAGCCGCGATGCCAGGTGAAACCTTATTCCGGCGTCATGCCCGCCGCTTTGACGACGCTTGCCCACATGGCGGTGTCACGCGCCTGAAGGGCCGCAAACTCGCTGTTTGAAAGCGGGAGAATCTGCGCACCGGTAGCCTCCAGCGTGGCCTTTTCAGCACGGACCGCTGCGTGCACCAGCGCGGTCAGGCGGGAGGTAATCGCGGGGGGCACGTTGGCGGGCAGATACATGCCCTGCCAATTGATCAGCTCATAGTCGGGGAAGCCCTGCTCCTTCATGGTGGGGATCGCGGGGGCGATCGGCAGCCGCGCCTGGCTGGTGACGGCGAGCGCCTTTACCTTGCCGCCTTTCACCAAAGGCATGCCAGTGATGATGTCTGTCCACATGACACTCACCTGCCCGCCCATCAGGTCAGTGAGCGCCTGCGGGGCCCCTTTGTAGGGCACATGGATGAGATCGGCGCGCGACATCTGTTTGAACATTTCGCCGCCGATGCGGCTGGGCGCATTGCCGCTTGCAAAGCTGAACTTGCCGGGACTGGCCGATACCAGCTTCACAAAGTCGGCCAGGGAATTGGCGGGTGAGGCAGGCCCGACAACCATCACAAATGAAGCGATGATGAGTGACGATACCGGTGTGAAGTCGCGCACCGGATCGTAGGGAAGCTTCCTGAACAGGTTTGGATTGGCCGAGTGGGTGGTGCCGGTGGTGACCAGAACGGTGTAACCGTCCGGCGCAGCCTTGGCTACCGTCTCGGAGGCAATGAATCCGTTTGCGCCGCCGCGGTTGTCGACCACCACGCTCTGCCCGGTGGCCTGCGAGACGTGCTGCGCAACAACCCGGGCAGTCTGGTCGGTGGCGCTGCCAGCGGGAAAGGCCACGACAAAACGAATTGGCTTGGTTGGGTAGTCGCCAGGCTGCGCAGCTGTCACTGATGGTACGGCGAGCGTCGCGAGCAACCCTGCGGCAACCAGACAGCGACTGCGACAGCGTTTCAGGATGAAGCGAATTGGCATGATGTGCGTCCCTCGCGAATTGGAGACCTGATTAAATCGCCCCGTCGCGGTGACGTCAATGTCGTCAGTTCCCGGTGCCGGCTCGCGACAATGTGTGCCCTGGCTACGGTGTTGTTGGCGCGGTCTGGGCGCGAGGTCGCGGCAGGCCCAGCCTGATACCCCGCTAACCGCCCTATTTCAGCAAGGCCAGAGCCGTTCGCGGCTCCATGTTGGCCTGAACCAGCATGGCCTGTGCTGCCTGCTGAATGATCTGCTGACGGGCAAGCTCGGTCGTGACCCTCGCGTAGTCAGCGTCCAGTATGCGACTGCGCGATGTACTGAGATTGGTCTGCCATGAGCTCAGGTTGTCTGCCGCGGAGGTCAGGCGGTTCTGGAATGCGCCCACATCCGCGCGGCTGAGCGACAGCTTGTCGATCGCCTGGTCGATGACCGAGATGGCGCTCGACGCAGCGCTTGCAGTGGTGATTTGGAGTGCACCGCCCACCAGCGTGCTGCTGCCACCCTGCGCGGTCATGCCGATAAGATTCAGGGCGTTGGTGCGATCGGTTGCGGTGGAGGCGAGCGACTCGACACGAATGTCGGCCCCCGTGGCGGAACTGAGCGTGATCCGTCCCTTGATGGTTTCGCCAGTGCCAGCCGTGACCACCGCGCCGATTGGAGCGGCACCGGGTTCGTACGTCGATTCGATGTTGGTGATGAAGCCGCTTGAATCTTCAACCGTGATGTCGGCGCCACCCGCTGAGGTGAGGAAAAGATTGCCGTCGGTATCGGTGGAGGCGGCCACGCTGTTGACGCCCCCCGCATTGATCGTTGACACCACGGCAGAGATGGAGTTAAGAGACGAAAAATTCAGCGTCTTGCCGTTGATGATGACCGTGCTGGCGCTTCCGATATTCGAAAGGTTGGTCGAGACCTTGGCCCTGGTTTCAGCGGTGGCCGAGACACCCGACTGAGCTGACACTGCGTTGATCGCGGCCGCCTTGGACATGGCGGAGCTGTTGTCGGATTTCCCCACCATCACACCGTTGATACGAAGGTCGGTTGTGCTGGTAATCGCGTTGCCATCAACCATGCCCCCGCTGAAGCTGGTGCCGTTGCCAGATTCGTTCAGTCCGAGCGCCTTCACCATTGAAATCGTGCCCGCCGGCGCACCACCAGAAATGGAGGACGCGTAGCCATTCGCCTCTGTCTTAGCCGCTACCCGGATGCCGGTGGAATCTAGCGACTTGAGAGACAGATATCCCCGCCAGGTATCGGCTGTGAATCCGGCCCTGGTACCTGCGGTGATCACGATATCGTTTCCGGTGTTGTTAGACAGTTCAATGGTGCCGTCGCTTCCCAGCGTGGCATTGACTCCTGATACGTCACGGTTGATGTTCGCAACCAGTTCCTCAACGCTGGCGGCCGCACCCACGGTGTTGGAATTGATGACCACATCTCCCTGCGAAAATACCGATGCTGACGGCGCCGCGCCCTTGTAGGCGTTGAAGGCCGTGGCGCTTACCCTGTGTTCACCGACATTGGTGTTGATTGCCGACGCAAGCGCGGAGGCGACATGCGAACCCGGTGCGCTGAGGTTGGCTGCAAACGCGTTCCTGCCGTTGATCTTGATCTGGTCGGCGTTGATGGCTGTGCCTGCGGCGACACGACCGCTTGTCTGCTGACCCTCGATCATGTAGCCCTGCAGTCCGAGCGATTTGCTGCTGGCCGAGCTCAGGGTGATGGAAACCTGCTCCCGGGGGTTGATCCCGGTCTGCAAGCCCAGGCCTTTGCTGGAGCCATTCAGCAGTTTGATGCTGTTGAAGCTCGTGGTGCTTGCGATGTTGTCGATTTCGCTCACCAACTGGGTCATTTCCTTCTGGAGAGCGGAGCGGTTGCTTGTCGTGAGGGTGCTGTTTGATGACTGGACGGCAAGCTCGCGCATGCGCTGGAGCATGTTCGAGATGCCGCCCAGGGCGCCGTCAGCGGTTTGCATCATCGAAACGCCATCGTTGGTGTTCCTGATCGCCATGCCGATGCTTCCCAGATCGGCGGACATCCGCGAGGTGATTGCCAGGCCAGCGGCGTCGTCCTTGGCACTGTTGATTCGCCGACCAGTGGACAGTTGCAGCATGGAGTCGTTCATCTGCCGGCCGATGACCGCCAGAGCGTTGGTTGCATAGAGCGCCTTGGGGTTGCTGTTTATGACAGTCACGGTTGCCTCAACTGAGCTGAATCTTGATGAACTGAACCCGTAGCATCAGGTGTAACGACGCGAAAACCTGATCAATAATGAAGCGTTGCGGTCGAAGTCCTCTGGGGGAGTTCATGCCACGAGAGCCGGGCTGTACTCCCCCCCGCCAATCAACGTCCTCAACCCCACCGCACGATTATTTGCCAGTTCAAACTGCACAGGCGGAAAACTTTAGGCCGCTCAGCTGTAATCCGGTGTAACGCGCGATCGCGCACGTGAAGCTTTTTTCCAGGGCCCTGGACTCCGGTCAGCCGCCAATCCCCCGCTGCCCAACCGGCGTGTTGAGCTCGAGCGACAGATCCCGGAAGTGCGTCTCGGCAAGCACCTGCGGCGCATTCAGCGGCGTCGGCACGCAGTTCCGCGCCACACCCGACTGCGGGGTCAGCGATACAACGCCACGTCGCCATCCCGATAATGGTGGATCGTCGCTTGGTTCAGCGTCAGCGATGTGGGGCGTGTTTCGGTGAGGTGTGTTTGTCGCACGTGCAGGGTGGGCAAGGAAATCTGCGTTTACTTGATGCCCGGCTTCACGCAGCACCCGCAACGCCGTGCCTATGGGACGCTGGAGCAGTGTCGAAACTGTCTTCACGCACCAGCGTCGTGCCGTAGTGTGTGTAAGGGAATGTCGGAGGGGCGAGAAAAGACCAGCGTGCGACGCGTGCTTTCAGACTGGTGCCCCGGGCCGGACTCGAACCGGCACGCCCCCTTTCGGGATAGCGGCGGATTTTAAGTCCGCTGTGTCTACCGGTTTCACCACCGGGGCAGGCAACGCGCGTTCGGGAAACGCGCGGCATGAAGTGGAGGCGGGGGTCGGAATCGAACCGGCGTACACGGCTTTGCAGGCCGCTGCATAACCACTCTGCCACCCCGCCAGGTGTGCAACCGAAACCGCCAGAGGAATGCGCTTGCACGCTGAATAAAAAAGGGAAGCCGCGCTTCCCTTTTCACGAGCATTCAACGCTCTGGCAATCTGGAGCGGGAGACGAGTCTCGAACTCGCGACCTCAACCTTGGCAAGGTTGCGCTCTACC
>CAMBZS010000180.1 GCA_945872335.1 Bordetella parapertussis
GGTTCCCGAGCTCGCTTTCGCCCAGAACCCCGACATCCTCGCCAGCGTGGCGCAGCGCGCACGCCCGCCCTATTGCGTGGGCTTCGCCGCCGAGAGCGAATCACTGGAAGCACACGGCCGCGACAAACTTGCTCGCAAAGGCATTCCGATGCTGGTTGCCAACATCGGTCATGAAACCTTCGGGCTTGACGACAACGAGCTGCTCATCCTCGAGCAGAGCGGCCAGACGCGACTCGCGCGCGCGCCCAAAGCGCTGCTCGCCCATGAATTGGTGCGACACATCGCCGAGCGGCTTAGCTGACTTCGCCCGACTTTTTCACAGGAAGATTCGATGCAGGTTGATCTCAAAATCCTTGACGAGCGGGTTCGCGCCTTCCTGCCCGCCTACGCCACCGCAGGCAGCGCCGGACTGGACCTTCGCGCCTGCCTGGAGGCACCGCTCACCCTGCAGCCAGGCGATGCACAGCTCATCCCCACCGGATGGGCCATGCATCTGGCCAATCCGGGTTTTGCAGCGATGATCCTGCCTCGATCAGGGCTGGGCGCGAAAAACGGCATCGTGCTTGGCAACCTGGTCGGTCTGATCGACTCGGACTACCAGGGCCCGTTGATGGTCTCGTGCTGGAATCGTGGCCGCGACGCGTTCACCATCAACCCGCTGGACCGGATCGCGCAGATGATCATCGTGCCCGTGGTGCAGGCCCAGTTCCGGCTGGTTGAAGGCTTCGACGCGAGCAGCCGCGGTGAAGGCGGCTTCGGAAGCACGGGTCGGAGCTAGGTAGCGCGCTGATCCGGGCGGAGCAGGGCTGGCTGTTCAAACCTGTTCAGGGACTGCCCCGTGCAGCGCCTGAGCCCACGCATCGCAGCGCGGGCGCACACCACTGATCAGGCGGCCCGCTGCGCCTCGATCAGCTGATCAAGCTTCACCGAATCGGCTGCGAACAGCCGGATGCCTTCAGCCAGCTTTTCGGTGGCCATTGCGTCTTCGTTGACCGCGAACCGGAAGTGCTTTTCATCAAAGCGCACGCGGTCAATCGCAAGCGTGCGGGCGCGATCGGCATCGAGCTTGCGGTCTACCTGCACGTCGCTTTGCCGCAGTTGCTCAAGAAGCTCGGGGCTGATGGTGAGCAAGTCGCATCCCGCCAGCGCGAGAATCTGGCCGGTATTGCGAAAGCTCGCCCCCATCACTTCGGTCGCATAACCAAACTTCTTGTAGTAGTCGAAGATTCGGCGTACCGACAGCACGCCCGGATCCTGCTCGGGCGCAAAATCGTGACCGTCGCGCTTGCGATACCAGTCCATGATGCGACCGACGAACGGCGAAATCAGGGTCACGCCTGCGTCAGCGCATGCCACGGCCTGGGCAAACGAAAACAGCAGCGTGAGGTTGCAGTGAATCCCTTCGGCCTCCAGTCGCTCTGCGGCGCGAATACCTTCCCAGGTGGCGGCGATCTTGATCATCACGCGCTCGCGCCCGATGCCGGCCTCGGCATAGCGTTCGATGATGCGGCGGGCTCGGTCCACCGTTCCTGCCGTGTCAAACGACAGCCTCGCATCCACTTCGGTCGAGACGCGCCCCGGCACGATGGCGAGAATTTCGCAGCCAAAGCGCACCAGCAACCGATCGGTGACCTGCGCAAGCGCCTCGCCGCGATTCGCGGCAACGGTTTCGGCGAGCAGCCCCTGGTACTCCGGCCGTGCAACCGCCTTCACGATCAGCGTGGGGTTGGTGGTGGCATCACGCGGCGAATAGGCGCGCATGGCATGGAAATCACCGGTATCGGCAACCACCGTGGTGCACTGCCGGAGCCTTTCAAGAGCGTTCATCGATCGATCCGATTCAAAAAGAGAGGGCGCGCGCTCGGGCACGCCACCGAAGGCTTTGTCGCAACGCCACCAGCGCACCCACGCCCAGCACCACAAAAAGCGCAGCGCCCCACAGCGAAAACGGCAGGCCCAACCAGGGGCGATCAGCCTCATCGCAACGTGCCGTTGCCTCGAACATGGCAGGCCAGAGATCAGCCAGGCCAAGTGTCGAGATGATGCGATCAGCGAGCGTGAGGTTACACGAGGCGCTTTGCGCTGCGACCTGATGCTGATAGAGCGCCACCGCAACACCCGAAAGCGACAGCATCGCAGCGAGCGCAGAGGCGACGGCAGGCGCCCACACACCCGGCGCCACCGCACCAAGCATTGCGACGAGCGCAATCGTGCTCGCCAGCAACCTCTGTAGCACGCACCACGGACAGGGCTGGTAATCGAACCGGTGCTGCAACACCCAAGCCAGGCCAAGTGCCCCGATCGCCATCCCGCCGATCAGGACGAGGAACGCACGGGACAAGGCCGGCGAGGCGCTCAGGTAAGCATGTCGTTCCAGATATTGCGCGCCCACGCGTTGGCGTAGACACCCTCGAGCGGATTGGCGGCGCTCGACAGCCCCCCGGACCCGTCGACCGTGACCATGGTCTTCTTGCCCTCGTCGTAGCGATGAACAGACGCCACATGCGCCACGGTGTTGGCGTCCATGAAGCTGTAGCAGGTGTTGGCCATCATGAGGGGCTGCGGCGTGCGCCCGTTCATGATTTCAACGATAGCGGCGGCAGCCGCTTTCCCGTGCTGATTGGCCATGTGGCCGGATTTCGGCATGGCAGGCGCCGACAGCGTGCTGTCACCCAGTACGTGAATGCCCTTGGCGGCAGTGGACTCGAGCGTCACCCAGTCGACCGCGCACCAGAGGTTGTTGGCATTCACCAGCCCCGCCTTGCGAACCAGGTCGCCGGCACCTTGAGGGGGCACGATGTTCAACACATCGGCCCGCACCTTGTCGCCGAGTTCGGTGATGGCGGTGAGGGTCCTGGCGTCGATCTCGGTCACCATGCTGTTGGCCCGGTAGTCGATCATGCCTTTGTACTGACCGTTCCATTGGGCAAGGAACAGACCTTTTTTCGACTGGATGTCGGGATTGGCATCGAGCACGATGATCTTGGAACGCGGCTTGGCGGCCTTTAGGTAGCTTGCCACCTGACAGACGCGCTCGTAGGGCCCCGGCGGGCAGCGGTAGGGCGCCTTCGGGATGGACAGTACGTAGACGCCGCCATCGGGCATGGCTTCGAGCTGGCGGCGCAGCTCAACCGTTTGCGGGCCCGCCTTCCACGCGTGGAGAATGCGCTTCTGCGCGTCGGCGTTCAGTCCCTGCACGGCACCGAAATTGAAGTCGATGCCTGGCGCAACCACGATACGATCGAAGGTCTGGGTGGCCAGCTTCTGAAACGCAACAGTGCGCTTGGCTGCATCAATCGACAGCACCTCGTCATTCATGGTGAGGATACCGGCACGACGCAACCCGTCGTAAGACATGGTCAGGTCTTCAATCTTGCGGTGGCCGCCCAGCACCAGATTCGAAAGCGGGCATGACACGAACGCGCGCTCGCGCTCAACCAGCATGACGTCGATGGCGTCACCGCCCCACTTCTTGAGGTACTTGGCGGCCGTGGCGCCTCCGTAGCCCCCGCCGACCACCAGCACACGACCCAGTTTGCGGGTGACAACGGCTGGCGCCTGCTGTTCGGTCGCGCAGCCTGCCAGAAACGAGGAAGCACCTGCTGCGGCGAGGGCCGCGCCCACCAGACGGCGACGCTGCGGCTGGACGGATTGGTCAGACATCATGGTCTCCTGGACGTCGGCGTTCATTTGTCGGCCTTTTGCGCGGCGAAGTACTGCGCCATGGCTGCGATCTGCGCGTCGGTATAACCCTTGGCAAGCTGATGCATGATCGTGGCCTGGCGTGACCCGTTGCGAAACGCGTTCATCTGCTCGATGAAATAGGCGGCCGACAGACCGGCAAGCCCCGGCATGCCGCTCCCGCCCGCCGAGCGGCCGTCGGTGCCGTGGCAATTGGCGCAGTTGGCGGCAAGATAGCGGGCGTCAGTAGACTGCGCGCTCGCCGGCGAGAGCACCGACAGGGACAACAGAGTGGCCAGCAAGGCCGAGGGCAGCAGACGCATGAGTCTCCTCCTTGTTGAGAGCAACGTTATCGTTGGATTCTATGCGCAAAGGCTGCCGCGGCCAACGAACCGCAATCAATCTGCTGATGCCTGATGCTGCGTTGGCGCATGCATGAAGCGGGCCGTTCTTCCCGGCCTGGACGCGGATTAAACCGCGGCGGTTTCCGCAGGCTCGGCAGACTCGCCGTCGCGCCGCTCATCGACCGACACCCCGGCGGATCGCCCGCCCGATGCACCGCCCGCGGCGGGCGCGGTGGCGTTGCCCGGCTCACCGAAGGTGAGCACCACCTCACCGGCATCATCGAGGTCGACCGTGACACGGCCGCCGCCCACCAGCCGACCAAACAGCAGCTCATCGGCGAGCGCTTTGCGGATCGTGTCCTGGATCAGGCGCTGCATGGGGCGCGCGCCCATCAACGGATCGAAGCCCTTCTTCGAGAGATGCTTGCGCAACGGGTCGGTGAACACCGCATCGACCTTCTTCTCGTGCAGCTGCTCCTCGAGTTGAATGAGGAATTTGTCGACCACGCGCAGGATGATGTCTTCATCAAGCGCACGGAAGCTGATGATGGAATCCAGCCGGTTGCGGAACTCGGGCGTGAAGAGGCGCTTGATCTCGACCATCTCATCGCCAGCCTGACGACTGTCGGAAAAGCCGATGGAGCGGCGCTGCAGGTCGGCCGCGCCCGCGTTGGTGGTCATGATGATGATCACGTTGCGGAAGTCGGCCTTGCGCCCGTTGTTATCGGTGAGCGTGCCGTGGTCCATCACCTGCAGCAGGATGTTGTAGACGTCGGGGTGCGCTTTCTCGATTTCATCGAGCAGCAGCACCGAATGCGGCTTCTTGGCGATGGCCTCGGTGAGAAGCCCGCCCTGATCGAAACCGACATAGCCCGGGGGCGCGCCGATGAGGCGCGACACAGCGTGCCGCTCCATGTATTCGGACATGTCGAAGCGGATCAGCTCGATGCCCAGAATAAACGCGAGCTGCTTGGCGACCTCGGTCTTGCCGACGCCGGTCGGGCCCGAAAACAGAAACGCGCCAATGGGCTTGTCGGGCTTGCCGAGGCCGGAGCGCGCCATTTTGATGGCCGACCCGAGCGCATCGATGGCGGGGTCCTGACCGAACACCGTGGCCTTCAGATCGCGATCGAGTGTTTGAAGGCGGCTGCGATCGTCAGACGACACCGAGGCTGGCGGAATGCGCGCAATCTTGGCCACGATGTCTTCGATCTCGCCCTTGCCGATGACTTTTTTCTGGCGCGATTTGGGCAGGATGCGCTGCGCGGCACCCGCCTCGTCGATCACATCAATCGCCTTGTCCGGCAGGTGACGATCGTTGATGTACTTCGCCGACAGCTCTGCCGCCGCCGACAGCGCTGACGACGAGTAGCGCACCCCGTGGTGTTCTTCGAAGCGTGACTTGAGCCCGCGGAGAATCTGCACGGTTTGTTCGATCGACGGCTCGTTTACGTCGATTTTCTGGAAGCGCCGCGATAACGCGTGATCTTTCTCGAAAATGCCGCGGTACTCGGTGTAGGTGGTGGCCCCGATGCACTTCAGCTGCCCCGAGGACAGCGCGGGCTTGAGCAGATTCGATGCGTCGAGCGTGCCACCCGAGGCCGCGCCCGCACCGATCAGCGTGTGGATTTCGTCAATGAACAGCACCGAACCCGCGGTCTGTTTGAGCTGTTTGAGCACCGCCTTCAGCCGCTGCTCGAAGTCGCCCCGGTATTTGGTGCCGGCAAGCAGCGCCCCCATGTCGAGCGCATAAACCGTGGCATCGGACAGGATCTCGGGCACCTCGCCCTGCGTGATGCGCCAGGCAAGCCCTTCGGCAATGGCGGTCTTGCCGACGCCTGCTTCGCCCACCAGGAGCGGATTGTTCTTGCGCCGCCGGCACAGCACCTGGATCACACGCTCAACCTCGTGCTCCCGGCCGATGAGCGGATCGATCCGACCCTCACGCGCTGCGGCGTTCAGGTTTTGGGTGTACTGCTCGAGTGCCCCCGCCTGCTGCGAACTCTGCCCGCCCTGCGCCTCTTCCGGCTGCTCGGGCGACTCTTCCTTGCTGCTTTCCTTGGGCTGAGGCGATTTGGTGATGCCATGCGAAATGAAGTTCACCACATCAAGCCTGGTGATGCCCTGCTGGTGCAGGTAATAGACCGCGTGTGAATCCTTCTCGCCAAAAATCGCGACCAGCACATTGGCGCCGGTGACCTCCTTCTTGCCGTTGGAGGTGGACTGCACATGCATGATTGCCCGCTGAATGACGCGCTGGAAGCCGAGCGTGGGCTGCGTGTCGATGTCTTCGGTACCGGGCACGATCGGCGTGTTCTCCTTGATGAAGCCGGAGAGGTTGCGGCGCAGGTCCTCGATGTTCGCCGCGCAGGCGCGCAGCACCTCCGCCGCCGACGGATTGTCCAGGAGCGCAAGCAGCAGGTGCTCGACGGTGATGAATTCATGTCGCTGCTGCCTGGCCTCGACAAAGGCCATGTGCAGACTGACTTCGAGTTCCTGGGCGATCATGCTTCCTCCATCACGCACTGCAGCGGGTGCTGGTGCTGGCGCGAAAAACTGCTGACTTGTTCGACCTTGGTGGCCGCCAGGTCGCGCGGGTAGACCCCGCACACACCCCGGCCCTCACGGTGCACGGCAAACATCACCTGCGTAGCGTTTTCGCGGGTCATGCTGAAAAACTTCTGCAGCACGATCACGACAAACTCCATCGGAGTGTAGTCGTCATTGAGCAGCACCACCTGATACATCGGGGGCGGCGCAACGCGAGACTCGCGTTGTTCGACAACGGTTGAGGGATCATGACGGGTCGCCATCACCACATTCTAGCGAGTCGTCGTGGTGCTGCAACAACGGCCTTCCTGGGCACGCGGGTGGTAGCGCGATCCAAACACCCGCCGGCACGGTCCGGTCGGCAATAACCCTTGACGACACCGGACAACTGTAAAAGAATCCGCATGCTCCGTAGGGACACTCAGGGATCCCTGGTAGCACCGGTGTCTCCAGGCCGCAGGCAAGCGGGCGGCAAGGCGGGCACCGGGAGCAGGCGTTGCCTACCGGCGACGCAGGGCGAGGGAGTTGGTCGGATCTTGACGCGAAGGCCCCGAGTTCATCGGGCATGACCTCGTTGCTGGGTTCCTGGCCGACCTGGGAACACATTTCATTGAAGGCCTCGATATGGCAACGGGTACTGTCAAGTGGTTCAACGACGCTAAGGGTTTCGGTTTCATCACCCCGGACGACGGTGGTGAGGATCTGTTCGCGCACTTCAGCGCGATCCAGATGGCCGGGTTCAAAAGCCTGAAGGAAGGTCAGAAAGTTCAGTTCGACGTCGTGCAAGGGCCGAAAGGCAAGCAGGCGTCGAACATTCAGGGCGCCTGATCTGAGGCCACATCCAACTCCTTAGGGAGTTGGATGTGGTGTCGGTGATTCAGGCTGGCGACTACCCACGCCGGCCGACGAGCGGCGTCCATCGGATCCCGCAGGTCAGGGTTTTGACGCGCACCCGGTGCAGCGATCGGACCGAAACGGCCCCACCACAGGGCCCCGTCTTGCGCATCCGTAGTGGTCGGATGCCCCCTGGTGCACACCAAAAAAAGCCCCTGAGTTTCGCGAACCCAGGGGCCTCCTGCGTGCTTTCACGCGCGCCATTGAGCGGAACCTGACCGGCTTCCGCTCGGGCACTCGATCACATGTTGTCGATCATCACCTGGCCGAATCCAGAGCAGGACACCTGGGTGGCGCCCTCCATCAGGCGTGCAAAGTCATAGG
>CAMBZS010000181.1 GCA_945872335.1 Bordetella parapertussis
CGTAATATTTCTTGATCAGGTCGGCGAAGCGCTGCATCGCCATTGTGTAGGGGTGCTCGTCGTTGAACTGCGAGGCGCCGTTCAGCGTGATGGCCTGTGCTTGGGCGCGGCCGATGATTCCGAAGCTTGAAACGGCAGCGGCGCCTGCCGCCCCGACAAAGGCTCTACGTTGCATGCTGGTCTCCTGAGATGTTTTTTTTGGTGTCCGGGGCGGGTCCGCCCAACGGCTCGAATCGAGTGTAGCCGCTTGGGGCGCTGCGGTCGAGGCCCAAAAGACTGGCCGGGACACGCCGGCCTGGGGTTGGCGCGCGCGCAGCCCGCGCGCCCGATCCTTCAGCGCGGGGCGGTGCCCCGGGTGTTTTCCCACGAGCAGTAAATGCCGCCCTGCAGGCTGCGCGCGATGGGGTCGCGGTCGTTGGCGTGTTCAGTGACCTGCCCGCGCCAGTGGTCCGCGCTGTCCTGTGGCCGATAGCCGATCCGGCGCTGGGCGTTGTCAGGCCACCAGCCCTCCCGGTTGTTCGAGGCGCCAAACACGATTTCGAAATGCACATCCGCTTCGATGGCGCGTTCGATCAGGTGCGCGAGATCTCGATGGCTGATCCAGGTGGAGAGATGCCGCAACTCGCCCGGCTCGTCGGGCGAACGGGCGGTGCCGATTCGCAGGCACACCGCGCTGAGCCCGAACTTGTCGGCGTAGTAACTCGCGAGCGCTTCGCCAAACGCTTTGGATACGCCATAACGGGTGTCGGGCCGAACCGGCTCGGCACCGGTGAGTGGCGTGCTCCTCGGATAAAAGCCGATGGCGTGGTTTGACGACGCAAACACGATCCGGCGCACGCCCGCAAGCCGCGCTGCCTCGAAGGTCTGATAGCAGCCCTCGATATTGGAATCGCGAATGTCTGCCCAGGCGGCCTCGGTGGATATTCCGCCCAGATGCACCACCGCATCCACCCCCTGCATGGCGCGCTGCATGGCGTCATGGTCGGAGAGGTTGCAGCGCACCACGGTTTCATGGGGCCCCGCCGGATCCATCTCGGCGCGATCGACGAGGACCAGCGCCCATTGACTCCTCCAGCGCGCGCGCAACATGCGCCCGATCAGGCCGGCGGCGCCGGTGATCATCACTTTTTTCATGACAAGGTCTCCCTGAACGGGGTGTGAATCGCAGTTTGAGCATCGTACAGTGGCTGGTGTATCGTCCGCTCGCCCGCCCCCTGATGAGGAGCCTACCGATATGTGGCAGCCCAGCCCGCGCTACCCGGATCCGGCCATTGAAGTCGTTGACCCTTCGTTCGAGCCGTTTCGGCTTTACAGTGCTGCGGTCGAGCGGCTCGCCACCGGCTTCCGATGGGCCGAGGGGCCGGTGTGGTTCGGTGATGGGCGTTATCTGCTCTGGAGCGACCTGCCGAACAACCGCGTGATGAAGTGGGAGGAGTCAACCGGCGCAGTGTCGGTGTTTCGCGGCCCCTCTAATTTTGCCAACGGCAACACGCGTGATCGGCAGGGCCGGCTCGTGACCTGCGAGCACGGTGGCCGTCGCGTGATCCGCACTGAATACGACGGTTCGATCACGGTGCTCGCCGATCGCTATCAGGGTAAGCGCCTCAATTCGCCCAATGACGTGGTGGTCAAAACAGACGGCTCGATCTGGTTCACCGATCCGCCATTCGGCATTCTGGGAAACTATGAGGGGCACCGCGCCGAGCCCGAGCTGCCACAGAATGTCTACCGGATCGATCCGGTGAGTGGCGAGGTCGAGGCCGTCGCAGAGGACATTCGCGGGCCCAACGGACTCGCGTTTTCGCCCGACGAGCGCATTCTTTACCTGGTGGAGTCGCGCGCCCGCCCCAATCGACTGATTCTCGCCTTCGATGTCAGCGCCGATGGTCGCGCGCTGTCGGGCAAGCGCACTTTCATTGACGCCGGCCCTGGCACGCCCGACGGGTTTCGGGTGGATGTTCACGGCAACCTCTGGTGTGGCTGGGGGATGGGTCGTGACGACCTCGACGGCGTGCATGTGTTCTCGCCCCAAGGCAAGCTGATTGGCCGGATCCGTCTGCCCGAGCGTTGCGCGAACGTCTGTTTTGGCGGCCCAGCGCGCAATCGGCTCTTCATGACAGCGAGCCAGTCGCTCTATTCCCTCTACGTCAATACCCAGGGTGTGTCGGGCGGCTGATCGCCAGAACGGCCGCCCCCAATCGCTAGAATCCACCTTTCCCCTCGAGGCACGAGCCATGGAACTCTCCGACAAATCCAGCCGGCAGCTCTACACCGAGCTCAAGGCAACCAACACCCGCAAGCGATTTGGCTTCGGCCGCAAGCCCGCACTGATCAACGTCGACCTCCAGAAGGCCTACACCTGTGTGGGCGAGTTCGCCACTGCGTATGAAACCGATCCGAAGCAGCTCCATTACGTGAACGAACTCGCAGCGGCGTTTCGCGCGCGCGGGTTCCCCGTGGTCTGGACCTATGTCGCCTACATGGACTCCGGCGAAGACTGCGGCGTCTGGGGCACGCGCAGCAACACGCCCGATTCGCTTCAGAACATCAAGGTGGGAAGCCGCCGTTCCGAGTTCGACGATCGTCTTCAGATCGATCATCAGCGCGACATCATCGTGAACAAGCGCATGGCGTCGGCTTTTTTCGAGACCAATCTGGGGTCGGTCTTCAATTTTCACGGCGTCGATACGGTGGTAGTCACTGGCGGATCCACCTCGGGCTGTGTGCGCGCCACAGTGGTGGACAGCCTCTCCCGCAGCTACCGGACCATTGTTCCCGAGGAGTGCGTGGCCGACAAACATGAGGGGCCGCATTTCGCCAATCTCTACGACATGGCAATCAAATACGCCGATGTGCTGTCGGTTGCCGAGACACTCGAGCAATTGAAGCGCGTGGGCGCATGAGCGGAGTGACAGCGTGAAAGCCGATCCTGGTTTCTATGATCATCTGCCCTACGCCGGCCGGCCCAAAATCCGCTGGCCGGGCGATGCCCGCGTGGCGTTCTGGGTGGCCCCCAATATCGAGTTCTATGAGCTCTACCCCGAGCGAAACCCCGCGCGCGCCGCCTGGGCGCGGCCTGCGCCCGATGTGCTCAATTACGCCTACCGTGACTACGGCAACCGGGCCGGTTTCTGGCGCATGTTCGATGCCATGAACCGCTGCGGCATGCGTGGCAGCGTGTCGTTGAATGTGGCCATGTGCGAGCACCACCCGGAAATCATCCAGGCCTGTGCCGACCGGGGCTGGGAGTTCTACTCGCACGGCACTTACAACACACGCTACCTGTTTGGCCTCGACGAGGCACAGGAACGCGCGGTCATCCAGGATTCCATCGACACCATCCGGAAGTACACCGGGCAGAAGCTGGACGGCTGGCTGGCCCCTGCGCTCACCTACACCGACAACACCATGGATCTGATCGCAGACATGGGCCTCACCTATGTGTGCGACCTGTTTCACGACGACCAGCCCGGTCCGGTCAAGGTGAAGAAGGGGCGCCTCACCAGCATCCCGTATTCGCTCGAGATGAACGACGTCATCGTCTACAACGTGAATCTGGTGTCGCCGCGCCGCTATGGCGACATCCTGAAGCGTCAGTTCGACCGGCTCTATCGCGAGGGTGAGCAGTCGGGCACGGTCATGTGCATTCCGCTCCACCCCTATCTGGTGGGCCAGCCCTATCGCATGGCGGCCTTCGAAGAGGCGCTTGATTACATCACGCGGCACGACAAGGTGTGGCTTGCCACCGGACGCGAGATCGCCCAGTTCTTCAACGAGCACTGCCACGACGCCTTCGCTGCGGCCGGTCAGCCGATTGGAGCACTGTGATGAGCATGCCCGATTCCTATCTGCAATACCCCATGCGCCGCTATGGCATGGATCACGACCTGTATTCCTGGTCGCCACTGCCGCAGCGTCAGCCCGTGGCATGGCCGGGCGGGGCCAGAATCGCGCTCTGGATCACGGTAGCGCTCGAATGGTTTCCGCTCAACATGAAGGGCGTGCCCTTCAAGCCGCCGGGTGCCATGGTTACGGCTTACCCCGACCTGCGTCACTACACGCTGCGCGACTACGGCAATCGGGTGGGCGTGTATCGGGTGGCGCAGGCGCTGGCGCAGCATGGCATTCCGGCCACGGCGGCCGTGAATGCGGCGGTTGCCGCGCGCTATCCCTCCCTGATTGGCCACTGCGGCGATTGGGGCTGGGAGGTGATCGCCAACGGCCTCGACATGGATCACCTGCATCACGCAGGGCTGTCGCGCGAGGACGAGCAGCAACTCGTCACCCGCACCCTGGAGGTGTTGCGACAGGCCTCGGGTCAGCCCGTGCTCGGTTGGCTTTCCCCGGCCAAATCGCAGTCAGCAGCCACGCTCGAGTTGCTTGCGCAGGCCGGGCTCGACTACTGCTGCGACTGGGTGAACGACGACATGCCCTACCGCATGAGCGCGGCTGGCCGCGGGCTGGTGGCCATGCCGCACCCCTGCGACATCGACGACTACACCATCCTTATCAACAACCATCACACCGAAGACGATTTCCGCGATGCGCTGATCGATCAGTTCGATGCGCTTTACCGCGAGACCACCGCGCAGGGCGGACGGGTGATGGCGGTGTCGCTGCATCCGTGGGTAATTGGTCAGCCCTACCGGATCGGGGCGCTCGAGCAGGCGCTCGAGCACATCATGCGGCACAAGGGCGTCTGGCCCGCCACCGGCAGCCAGATCCTGGATGCCTGGCGCGCCTCGGGCGCCTGAGCGGCAACGATAGGCGCCCGCCGGTATCTGCCGCACGGGCGCGCATTGTTTGGGCAGTGCAGGCGGGCCCCGGCCGGGCCCCCGTAGCGGACTCAGGCGGCCGCGGGCGACAATCCGGCGCGGCGAGCCGCCTGCCAGTTGTCAAAGCTCCAGGCGCCGCCCCCGAGCGAAGCCATCATCATCAGCCCGCCAACAATCGCCATGTTCTTCCAGAACATGAGGTGTTGGACCATTTTCTGCGCCTCGGGAACCGCCCAGAACTGGTGAAAGAACATGGTGGCGATGAACGTGAAGGCGGCAAGAACGCCAGCCACCTTGCGGGTCTTCCAACCGAGCAGCAGGGCGATGCCCAGCGGAATTTCGATCCCGATGGCGATGACCGCCGCGAGCTGAGGCTGGGGGAGCCCCGCCGCAGCGATGTAGTTGACCAGGCCGGGGTATCCGAACAGCTTGGTGACGCCGGCCGGGATGAACAGTGCCGCGATCAGGACGCGACCCACCAGCGAGAAGATCGGGTTGTGTTCAGGTTTCATTGAGGAGGCTCCAGAGTGACGGTTTTATCCTCCGGTCGCGCCTATGGATGGCGCTTTTTGATGCACTTTCCGTCAAGTCTACTCGCTTGGCGCGCCCGCGCACCAGTCCGCCACTGTTTTCGCGAGGCTCCCTGATCCCCGCGGAGCCCCTTAAAGCCATCCGGACCGTTTGAAGCGCCAGTACAGGACACTGGTGCTCAAGGCGATGACGGCAAGGGCCATTGGATAGCCCCAGCGCCAGTGCAACTCGGGCATTGCATCAAAGTTCATGCCCCAGATTCCTGCCATCGCGGTGGGGACCGCGAAGATCGCGGCCCACGCCGCCAGCTTCTTGGTGGTATCGGTCTCCTCGATGGTGACGATCGCAAGCGTGACCTGAAGCGCGGTGCCGATGGTCTCGCGGATGGCCTCGGTGGCGGTGAGAATACGGGAGAGATGGTCGTGCACGTCACGGAAATAGTCGCTCACCGGCAGGCATACGGGCGGCGCGCGTCCGCCGTGGAGTCGTGCGGTTTCCTCGAGGAGCGGTGCGACCGCGTGGCGAAGCTGCGCGGCCCGCTGCTTCAGGTGGTAGAGCTGCTGGATGCTCTGCCGCGCCGAGCCGCGCTCGAAAATCTGGTGCTCGACCTCTTCGAGCTCGGTCTCGATGGCATCCAAAACCGGGAAATAGCGATCGACCACGGCATCGAGCAGCGCATAAAGCACATAACCGGGACCGTGACGCAACAGATGCGGCTCGCGCTCGCTTCGGGCGCGCACACCCAGAAAATCGCGATTGCTGCGATTGCGCACCGACAGCACAAAATTGGGCCCGACAAATACTGAAACCTCACCCTCCAGCGTTTCGTGATTTGGGCCGCTCTCCAGGAGATGCATCACCAGAAAAAGGTTCTCGCCATAGGCTTCGAGCTTGGGTCGCTGGTGTCCCTTCCGCGCGTCCTCGACCGCAAGCTCATGCAGACCAAATGCCTCCTGCATGCTCTCGAGTTCGTCATGCTCCGGGTCGCGCAGGGCGACCCACACAAGACAGCCGGGCCGCGCCAGCCACTCGGCAATGTCGCCCGGATCGATGTCAGCGAGTTTGTGACCCTGCTGGTAGACGACGCAGTTGATCAGCATGATGCGATGCCCCGTCGCCCTCGCGGGCCGGGCTCAGGCCTGCGGCTTTGCGATGACGCTGACGTGCGCAGCCACCACTCGCCAGCCAGCGGGCGTGCGCACCCAGGTCTGGCTTTGCCGACCCACCTTGTTGGGGTCGTCGCGCTGGAATTCGGTCATGGCCGTGGCAAAGTCGGCACCGTAGGTGGTGATGACGGTGTTGGCAATGGTTCGTGCAAGCCCGACCGCCGGCCGGGCATTCCGGAACGCCCGGATCTGCTCGATACCGATCAGGTTTTCGGCTGCGCCGTAGCGTACTGTGAGCGGCGAATTCCAGAATAGTTCATCGAGCACCTCGACGCGGTTGTTGACCAGGGCGTCTTCGTAGCGGGCGAACACGGCCTCGACTTCGGCGAGGATGTCCGGGCGATTGATGTCCATGGAAGTCTCCAGAAGGGGCAAGCTGCCACTTTACACAAGCGGTCTTCCCCGCGCCGGATCGGGGTTCACTGGCAAGGGCCGCGCGGTCTGGTTATAGTCGAACCGTCTCACATCAGACCGCATGACACCTTCCACCGCCATTGTTCGTTTCATTCTCGACGGAAAGACCGTCGAGATCCCTGATCCGCCCCCCACCGAATCGCTGCTTCAATGCTTGCGCGACCGGCTGGGTTGCCATGGCGTGAAAGAAGGCTGTGCCGAAGGCGATTGCGGTGCCTGCACCGTGGTGTTGGGCGAGGCAACGGGCGATCGAATCGATTACCGCGCTGTCAATGCCTGCATCCGCATGCTGCCAACGGTTGATGGGCGCGAAGTGGTCACGGCCGAAAGCTTGAGCGCGCCCCAGGAAGCCCTCCATCCGGTGCAACAGGCGATGCTCGACTGCCATGCCTCGCAGTGCGGCTTCTGCACGCCTGGTTTTGTGATGTCGCTCTTCGGGCTCTGGCTTGCCCGACCCGACGCCGACCGCGAAGCGGTGCTCGATGCGCTGTCCGGCAATCTCTGCCGATGCACCGGCTATCGGCCGATCATCGAAGCGGGGCTCGCGATGAACCAGCTTCCGGAACCGACCACGGTCTGGAACCGCGCCGATGCGCAGTCGCCCGAGCGGCGCGCGCGGCTGGCGTCAATCGCCCGTGAGGACACCCTTAGCATCCGTGCGGGGGCGGGGTTTACCGCCCCGCGAACGCTAGACGAGCTGGCCGATGTGCTGGCGGCGGAGCCGCAATCGCTGGTGCTGGCTGGCGGCACCGATGTCGGCTTATGGGTCACCAAGCATCTGCGCGACCTGCCGCATGTGGTCTACCTGGGCGAAGTGGCCGAACTGCGCACGATCACGCAGGGTGCGATGGGCGGCCGGGTGAT
>CAMBZS010000182.1 GCA_945872335.1 Bordetella parapertussis
ATCTCCTCGCGCGCGGTGTTCGATTTCGAAGAGGAGAACCGTGTTTTCGAGGGCGGCGACGCGCAGGCCTACATGGCGCTGCAGCGCGACCGCCTCGAGCAGCCGGCCGCGCCGGGTGTCGCCCATGCGCTGGTCAAGAAACTGCTCGCCTTCGATCCGCTCGACTCCCCGCCCGAGCGGCGTCGGATCGAGGTGGTCGTCCTGTCGCGCAATGACCCCGTGAGCGGACTTCGCGTGTTCCGCTCTGCGCGCCACGAGGGCTTGCGGCTCGAACGCGGGGTGTTCACGAGTGGCCGCACCCCCTGGCCTTACCTGGTGCCGCTCGCGGCCAACCTGTTTCTTTCGGCCAACTCGGACGATGTACGGGCAGCGCTCGAGGCGGGTTTTCCGGCAGCGCGGGTGTTTCCGGAGTCGGTCAAGGCGTCCGAGTCGCATCCTGACGAGATTCGGATTGCCTTTGACGGCGATGCCGTGCTGTTTTCCGATGAATCGGAGCGGGTCTTTCAGGCCAGCGGGCTCGATGCCTTCCAGCGCCACGAGGCCGATCGCGCGGCCAACCCGTTGCCACCCGGTCCGTTCAAGCCGCTGCTTGAGGCGCTCCATCGGCTGCGCGGCGGCTCGGGCGCGCCCATGCGGATCCGAACCGCGCTGGTCACCGCCCGCAGTGCTCCCGCCCATGAGCGCGCGATCCGCACGCTGATGGCCTGGGGGGTGGGTGTTGACGAAGCGATGTTCCTGGGGGGGCTGGGCAAAGGGCCGTTCCTGAAGGAATTCGAGCCCGATTTCTTCTTTGACGACCAGACCGGACATGTGCAGCAGGCCGCGCGCTTCGGGCCTGCGGGGCATGTGCCAGTGGGTGTGGCCAACGAACGCTCCTGAGGCCGGCAGGCATCAGACAGCGGCGCGAGAGCGGTTCAGCCCTTGGGCTGGGTATGCAAGCGTTTCATGGCCTGCTCGAGTCGGCCCGCGAGCAGATCGGGAACACAGCCAAGCCCTGCGTCAATGGCCTGATCGATCCGAGCACGATCGTCGCGCGACGGCCGATGCAGCACGAAATCAATCACCGCCTGCTCGAGCTCCAGCGTGCGCGGATGGCCGATTCCGATCCGCATGCGCCAAAAGGCGGCCGAACCGAGTCGGGCAGTGATGTCCTTCAGACCGTTGTGACCTGCGTGACCGCCCCCCTGCTTGAGCTTGACGATGCCAGGCAGCAGGTCGAGTTCGTCATGAATCACCAGCACGGCTTCCGGTGGGATTCGATAGAAACCGGCCAACGCAGCAACCGCCTGCCCGGACCGATTCATGAAAGTAGTGGGTTTGACTAGATGAACGGGTTCGCCGCCCGCGCTGATGCGGGCGAGGTCACCAAAAAATTTGCTTTGACGGGCGAATGCTGCGCTGTGCGCGCGCGCGAGCGCGTCAAGGAACCAGAAGCCGGCATTGTGGCGCGTGTCGTCGTATTCGGCGCCGACATTGCCAAGCCCTGCGATCAGGCGGATACCGCTCATGGGAGGGACGCCTCGGGGTGCATCAGGGCTCCCCGAGGCGACGCAAGACCCGGATTACTTCTTGGCGGCGGGCTTGGCGGCCGGTGCAGCCTTGGCAGCGGGCGCCCCCTTGGCGGGCGCCGCAGGCGCAGCCGCCGTTCCAGCGGCGGGTGCCTCCTCCGCGCCCGGGATGGTGACCGTGGCCACCACGGGGTTTTCCTTCGCGCGCAGCACCGGCGAGACGCCTGCCGGGAACTGGATGTCACGGACGTGGAGCGGCTTGCCAGCCTCGATCGTGCTGAGGTCGACGTCAATGAAGCCCGGCAGATCCTTGGGCAGGCAGGTGATATCGATTTCGGTGAGCACGTGGCCTACGATGCCGCCGGATTGCTTGACGGCGGGCGAGGCTTCCTGGTTACGGAAGTGGAGCGGCACGCGCATGTGAATCGGGCGATCAGCCGACACGCGCTGGAAGTCGATATGCATGACCTGCTGGCGATAGGGATGCCACTGGATGTCTCGCAGCAGCACCTGTTCCGGCTGGCCGTCGAGTTCCATTTCGAGAATGGACGAGTGGAAGGTCTCGACGCGAAGCGCGTGATAAAGCGGGTTGTGTTCAATGGCAATCGACGTGGGCTCGTTGCTTCCGCCATAAAGAATGCCGGGAACCTGATGACTGCGACGCAGGCGGCGGCTCGCACTCGATCCCTGCTCTTTGCGTGTGGTGGCGACGACTTTCATCGTGCACTCCTTTCAAATGCGAGCCTTGCGACTCGCTGAGCCCGGAACCCGCGACCAGGACACCGGGCGTTGCTGACACACCCGCAACAGATGTCGCGGGCACCTTGAAAAACCTGGACTTCAAAAACTCGGAAGACGGGGGTCAATCCACAAACAGCGACGACACCGAATCGGCGCGGTTGATGCGCAAAATGGTTTCGGCAAACAACTGCGCGCATGAGAGCACGCGGATCTTGCCGCAGGCGCGCGCCTCGGCAGACAGCGGGATGGTGTCGATCACGACCAGTTCATCGAGTGCCGGATCTTTGACCCGATCGACAGCCGCACCCGACAGCACCGGGTGCGTGCAATAGGCGAGCACCCGCTTTGCGCCGTGCTCCTTCAGTGCCGCCGCTGCCTTGACCAGCGTGTTGGCGGTGTCGACGATGTCATCCATGATGACGCAGGTGCGGTTCGACACATCGCCAATGATATTCATGACCTCGGATACATTGGCTTTGGGCCGGCGCTTGTCGATGATGGCCAGATCGGAGTCGATGCGCTTGGCAATGGCGCGCGCCCTGACCACGCCGCCCACATCGGGCGAAACCACCAGCAGATCATCGTAGGGCGACTTGTGCAGGTCGGCGAGCATGACGGGCGCTGCGTAAATGTTGTCCACCGGAATATCGAAAAACCCCTGGATCTGATCGGCATGCAGGTCCATGGTGAGGACGCGATCAACCCCTGCGATCTGCAGCATGTTGGCGACCACCTTGGCACTGATCGCTACCCGCGACGAGCGCACGCGCCGATCCTGACGCGCGTAGCCGAAATAGGGCAGCGCAGCCGTGATGCGGCCGGCCGATGCGCGCTTGAGCGCATCGACCATGATCATCACTTCCATGAGGTTGTCGTTGGTGGGTGCGCAGGTGGACTGAACCACGAATACGTCTTTGCCACGCACGTTCTCGAGGATTTCGACCATGGCCTCGCCGTCGGAGAAGCGGCCAACCGTGGCCTTGCCGAGTTTGAGGTGCAGATGGTGGGCGATGTCAGCGGCAAGCCTAGGGTTGGCATTGCCGGTGAACACCATCAGGCCTTCGGGCGACAGCGACTCCGCATGACGACGGTATCCTGAGAGCATCGAACCACCTGATTAATGCGCAGACGAAGTGCCGATTGGCTTTCTAGTGGCCGCCGGCACGGAAGGTTTGGCTGAGGAGGTAGGATTCGAACCTACGCATGCCGGAATCAAAATCCGGTGCCTTAACCAACTTGGCGACTCCCCAATGTGGTGATTCTGCCGAGACCCGCCCGGTTGCAGCGCAACCGGCTGAATCGAAGCCTTTCAGGCAAACGCCCAACTGCGAAGCGGATGCCGCACAACCGACCTGACCACATGGACGGAAGCGCCTTTGCAGAGCCTGTTGCCGGTATCCAGAAAACGGACGGCGGCAGCCAAATGATCTTCCGGAACCGGCAGAAAAACCGTGGAGCCCGACCCACTCATTCGGGTAAGCCCCGGATCAATCCCGACCGAACGGGCTGCATCACGAAGAAGCAAAAGGGACGCTGCAACCTTTGCTTCCAGCCGCGCGGCAACGGGCTCGAGATCGTTCCTTCCGAAAAAGACCGACTGGCCTCGCAAAAGACCGTCGATTTTGAGCGGTTTCGTATCGCGTGTCAAACCAGGATCCCCGAAAACCTGGGGTGTTGCCACCCCTACACCCGGAGCGATCAGGACATAGGCCCGTGCGGGTTGCGGGCAGGCGGTGAGCTCGTCGCCCACGCCCGTGGCGTAGGCGGTTTCACCGAAAATGAAGAACGGCACGTCGGCGCCCAGCTGCGCGCCGATCGGGGCAAGCTGCTCTGGGGTGAGCCCGAGCGCCCACAACCGATTGAGCCCCATGAGCACGGTGGCCGCGTCGGAACTCCCGCCGCCCAGGCCGCCGCCGATGGGGATCCGCTTTTCAAGTTCAATTTCAACGCCCAGCGAACACCGGGTCTGTCGCGCGAGCAGATGCGCGGCGCGCGCTGTGAGGTCGGTGTCGGGATTGATGCCGGGAAGCGTCCCCAGCCGCCTGATCACGCCATCGTTCCGTGCGCGCAGATGGATCCGGTCGTCCAGGTCAACCATCTCGAAGACGGTCTCAAGCAGGTGATAGCCATCGGCCCGGCGGCCGGTCACATGGAGGAACAGGTTCAGCTTCGCCGGCGCTGGCAGATGGCGAATTTCGGTGATCATGAGGCGGCGTCCACGATCAGCCGCAGCCGCAGTCGGCGATCGGCGGCAACACCCGCCGCAGGCCATGACAGCTGAAGCGTACGAACCGAGCGACCGTCGAGCCAGTTTTCGACCCGCAGTTCCCAGCCGGCCTCGTGACCCGCCCAGCTTTGTCCGGGGCCTGCCTGACCGGCGGGTCCGAACTGGCCCTGCAGCCAGGCGGGCAGCCGCAACACCGGTACGCGCCAGCCGAACAGCTGTTCGGTGAGGGATTCGACCGACGTCGCCTGGTAGTGGCGTCCCTGATGATCGGTGAGCCGTGCGCCCTGATGGTCGACCTGCGCCTGCGCGATCGTCTGACCGATGGGGGTGGACAGTTCGAGAAGCGTTTTACCGTCGCGTTGGGAGAGCCGGAAACGGCCGCTTGCGTTCTGCGTCTCACCCGGCGTACCTGGCTGAGTGTAGAGCGCGGAGAACCTGCCGGTCCATTCGCTGGGCGTGGGGCCGGGCGTGGGATCGGGCGGCGTCGCATCGGGCGCCAGCGCGGCGCAGCCACCGAGCGCAAGCATGGCAACAAGCGCCGCCACTGCGCCGCGACGAGGGGGGGCTGCAGTGGCGAGCGCAGCCGCCGCCGCCGCCGCATCGAAGGCCCCCCGGGCCGTGTTCATAGGGTGATGTTGAGTCGAACGAGTGTCTCGCGGAGCACTTCATTGGCAGGTTCGCGTTCACGCGCGTCGCGCCACAGCTGCCTTGCCTCGTCCTGCATGCCTGCCTGCCACAGGACCTCGCCCAGATGCACGCCGATTTCGACGTCTGCGCGGAGCGCGAACGCCTTGCGCAGATAGCGAATCGCGCCCTCGAGATCGCCGCGCCGGAACAGCACCCAGCCCATGCTGTCCAGGATGTGTGCATCGTCGGGCGCAAGCTCAAGCGCTTTTTCGATCAGGCGCTGCGCTTCGTCCAGCCGCAGGTTGCGATCGGCGAGTGTGTAGCCAAGGGCGTTGTAGGCATGGGCATGATCGGGTTTCACCTCGATCAGCTTCCGAAGGCTTGCCTCGAGCAGGTCGAGCCGGTTGACCTTTTCAGCGGCCATTGCGTGGTCATAGAGCAGGTCGGTGTCGTCGGGTTGGCGCTTGAGCGCGTCGTCGAGCACTTTGAAGGCATCTGCGTATCGACCGGCCTCGCGGAGCACCTGCGCCTCGACCGCGATAAGGCGGGCGCGGGCACGCGGGTCGTCAGGGATGTCTTCGCGAAGCACGGATAGCGCTTCGTCGATTCGTTTGAGCCGCCCGAGGATGAGTGCCCGACGGACGCGCGCGGTGTCGACCTGCTCGCCGGAATCGATCTTGGCATACCAGCCGATTGCGTCTTCGAAGCGCTTTTCCTCCTCGGCGATCTGACCGAGGAACAGCATGGCAATGGCGTTGTCGCGGGCGATCTCCGCTGGCAGGTCGAGATAGCGCTGAAGGTAGCTCTGGGCAAGGCTGCTTTGGCCCGCCTGCGCCGCCACCTGGGCGAGTGAAAACAGGATCACCGGATTGGTGGGGTCGAGCGCGAGCGCAGCTTCGAACTGGGCGCGCGCATCATCGGCGCGGCCCGCCTGGGAGAGGAGACGCGCGAGCGTGAACCGCGCCTCCAGCGAGCGCGGCTCGCGCGCAAGAAACCGCTCGAGGAGCGCGATCGCGCTGTTCAGTCCGCCCGGCGCGCGCGCGCTGTAGCGCGCGGCCATGACCGCTGTGTTTTCATCATCAGGCGAGAGCCGATACGCCTCGGCGGCTTCGGCTGCAGCGCGTTCATGGGCCTCGGCCGCAGAGGCGATCGCTGCGAGCGCAAGCCGAGCCGCCGCAACCGCCTGATCGGGGGCGGCCAGGCGTTCGAGAAGCGCAAGCGCCTGCTTCTTGTCGGGCGCCCGGAGGAGCGCCGCCTGCAGGCTTTCATAGGTCTGCGACAAGGTGCCATCGCGGCGGGCGCGTTCGAGCCGGGTACGCAGGGCGGGCTCGGCTGTGGAGAGCGCGCCGGTGCTGAGCTGCAACGCATCGACTGTTTGCGCGGCGAGCCTCGATGCCGGTTCGATCTCCAGCCACAGGCGCGCCGCGGTGAGCGCCCGGTCGGGTGCGCGCGCAGCGAGCGCGAGTTCGGTTGCGCGCTGCGCGAGTCGGGGGTCGCGGGTGCGCCGCGCAAGTGCCAGGTAAGTGGCGGCAGAGCTTCCGACCTCGCCACGCTGGGCGGCGATCTCGGCTGCCAGCACCTGGAACAGGATCTGCGGCGAGAGATCGATCTCGGGAAGCGCGCGCGCGGCGGCGGCGCTGGCCGGTGCCTGATCGGCAGGCGCCTGCGCGACCGCAAGCCCTGCCGCCCCTGCGAGAAGGGCCGCGGGCAGGAAGCGAACCATCAGCGAGCCGAGCCGTCGGCCGGGTGAATTCATGGGTGTGAGGGGACAGGCGATTGAAGGATAGGGGGCCGCAATACCCGTTTCGGGCACAGCCATCATGCCCGGATGGTAGGTTCAATTACACTGGCTCGCAAGCAAGGACCCCAACCGACCCTGTCAATGCCTGAATTGCCTGAAGTGGAAGTTGTGCGCCGTGGTCTTGGACCGCAGGTGTGCGGAGCGACAGTGCGCGCCGCGCAGGTCCGCGAAGCGCGGCTGCGCTGGCCGGTGCCGGTTGATCTTGAAGCAAGGCTCGCGGGTCGCACCGTGCTGGCGGTTGAGCGGCGAGGGAAGTACCTGCTGCTCGATGTCGGCAACGGCACCCTGATCGTGCACCTGGGCATGTCCGGAACGCTGCGCTGGTTTTCGCAGGCCCCTCCCCTCATCGCGCACGATCACGTCGATATCGTGACTGACCGCGGAGTGCTGCGCTACAACGACCCCCGACGCTTTGGCGCCATGCTGTGGCATGACGCATCCGACGGTCCGGTCGTGGCCCACAGCCTTCTCGCAAACCTGGGTATCGAGCCGTTCGATGCGCGTTTCGATGGCGCCTGGCTCTACCGCGCATCGCGCGGTCGGCGCGTGTCGGTCAAGCAATGGCTGCTTGCCGGGCACTGCGTGGTGGGCGTAGGTAACATCTATGCGTCGGAAAGCCTGTTTCGCGCCGGTATCCGACCGACGGTCGCCGCGGCCCGGCTGTCGCGTGCCCGCTGCGATCTTCTGGCGCAGGCGATCCGCGCAACGCTCGCCGAGGCAATCGAACGGGGTGGCAGCAGTCTGCGCGATTTCGTTGGGTCAGACGGCAGCGGTGGCTATTTTCAGCTCGACTGCGGCGTCTACGGCCGTGCGGGCGAACCCTGCAGGGTGTGCGCT
>CAMBZS010000183.1 GCA_945872335.1 Bordetella parapertussis
GGGGGTGGTGGTTCGAATCAGCAGCCCCGGCGGCAGTCCGGTGCAGTCCGGGATCATCTATCAGGAAATCCGACGACTGCGTGCCAAATACCCCGACACACCGCTTCACGCCGTGGTGGAGGAAGTGTGTGCCTCGGGGGGGTATTACATTGCAGCGGCAGCTGATCGAATCTATGTCGACCAGGCGAGCCTGGTGGGGTCGATTGGCGTCTTGATGGATGGTTTCGGGGTGTCGGAGGTCATGAAAAAGTTTGGCGTCGAGCGCCGGCTCATTACTGCCGGTGAGAACAAGGCGTTTCTCGACATGTTTTCGCCACAGTCGGAGGCCCATCGCGCGCACGCGCAGTCAATGCTGGACGAAATTCACCGGCAGTTCATCGACGCGGTTCGCGCGGGTCGCGGCGATCGGCTGAAAGACGACCCGCAAATTTTCTCAGGACTGGTCTGGACCGGGGCACGCAGCGTCGAGCTGGGGCTGGCTGATGGGTTGGGGTCGCTCAGCTCGGTCGCGCGAGACGTGTTTCAGGTCGAAGAGATCGTTGACTTTTCGCGTCACGAAAATCTTGCTGATCGGCTTGCCCGCCGGTTCGGAGCGCAGGCAGTGCAGTCTGTTACTGCCGCACTGAAGGCGGCAGCGGCGGCCGTGACCCTGCGCTAGCGCCTGTGGCCGGACGCTCGTAGGCGGGGGCGCTCCCGCTCTTTTGTTGCGCTTGCCTGGCCGGGGGCAATCAACCCAAATACTGTCGGCACACGGGCGAGCTGCACGGGCGAGCCGCGCCAGGTTGCCACGCGCTCGGTCCGAATCAGCTGGTCGGGAAGCGACAGCGAGGATGCAACCATCAGCCGGCAATCGCCCGATAGCCCGGCCAGCAGTGTTTCAAAGATCGCCTGGTTTCTGTAGGGGGTTTCGATCATCAAAATGGTTTCGCCGGAACGAGCGGAGCGTTGCTCCAGCGCGCGAACTGCCTGCAGTCTTGCGTCCGGTTGCTGCGGCAGGTAACCCACGAATGCAAATGCCTGCCCGCCCATGCCGCTTGCCATGAGCGCCAGCAGGATTGCGCTCGGGCCGATCAGCGGATGGACCGGAACCTGATGCTGGTGGGCGAGGGCCACCAGAGCCGCACCCGGATCGGCTACCGCAGGGCAGCCCGCCTCCGAGACGAGCCCCGCCTCCTGCCCTGCCAGTATTGGAGCAAGAAGACCTGGCAGCTCTGCGGCCGGCGTGTGTTCGCTCAGTTCGCGAATCTCGATCTGCTGAATCGGACGATCAAGGTCGAGCTGCTTCAGAAACGCCCGCGCGGTACGGGCGTTTTCGGCGATGAAATAGTGGAGCCGAGAGGCGATTGCCACCGTGTCGGGTGGCAGGCAGCGCCGCGGATCGGACGCGTCGCCAAGCGGCGTTGGAATCAGCCAAAGACGCCCCGGAGAAGGCGAACCACTCACCGATGATCGGCCAGGGTTCCGGGGATCAGTACACCCGCCTCCCTCAACTGACCTGCCAGAGCAATGAGGGGCAGCCCGATGATCGCAGTGGGGTCCGACGACTCGATCGAATCAAGCAGGCTGATCCCTAATCCTTCACACTTCGCCGCGCCCGCGCAATCGTAGGGCTTCTCGGCCTGCAGATAGGCTTCGATCTCCTGTTCAGTGAGCACTCGAAAGCGAATTCGGGTGTCCACGGTGATGGTGCGTTGAAAGCGGTCGCGGGTGCGCATGACTGCCATGGAGGTGTGAAAGACCAGCGCCTGGCCGGATGCGGCGCGAAGCTGTGCCACTGCTCGCTCGTGGGTACCGGGTTTACCAATCGACTGAAGCCCGTCGATCGTCGCAGTCTGATCCGACCCAATGACCACGGCGTCAGGATGGGCTTCGGAGACCGCAGCCGCTTTCTCGATGGACAAGCGTAGCGAAAGCGGCCCCGGCCGTTCGTTGGGATGCGCGGTTTCGTCGATCCCCGGGGGGATCGCGTCGAAGCTCACGTGCAGTCGTTCGAGCAGTTCGCGGCGGTAGCGTGATGTGGAGGCTAGGATAAGTTTCATCCCTATATGATAGAAAGAAGCGAATGCCGACGGAAATTGACGCCTTCGAACTGACTCGCGCGGGACTCAGCCTTGAAGGCTGCGCCCCTGTGGGTTCGCTCGGCCGCCTGTCCTCTTTGCTCGCAAGCCAGGACGGAGAGGTTGCCTGGCAGATAGACGGCTGGCGTCAGCGCGATGCTGCCGGCGTCGAGCAACTGCATCTTCGACTGCGCGCGAACGCCACGGTCGGACTTCCATGTGGGCGTTGTCTGGGCGTGGTTCACTGGCCGCTCGCGATTGACCGTGGCTTCCTGCTGGCCGCAAACGAGGCTCAGGCTGCGCAGCTCGACGACACGGAAGAGGACCTTGATGTTCTGGTGGCCAGCCGCCAGTTCCTGGTGATGGAATTGTTGGAAGACGAGGTGATTCTTGCTCTCCCGCCGGCCTCCAGCCACACGCAGTGCGAGCGTCCCGAATTATCAGAGCGGTCAACAAGACCGGGTAAGAAGGCAACCTCCGCTGATGAGTCGGCGCCTCCTTCCCCCTTTGCTGCGCTCCAGTCACTCAAGCGCAAGCCTTCGTCGTGATAGCATCACGGGTTTACTTGTGCGGAGCTAAAGATGGCCGTTCAGCAAAACAAGAAGTCGCCTTCCAAGCGCGGCATGCATCGGGCGCACGACTTTTTGTCGGCGCCCCCGCTTGCGGTAGAACCCACCACCGGTGAGGCACACATGCGGCATCACATCAGCCCAACCGGCTTTTACCGCGGCAAGAAGATCATCAAGACCAAGACCGACGAGTGATCTCCGCGCTTAAGCGCGGGTTCTGCTCATGACCGTACGCATCGCGATCGACTGCATGGGCGGCGACCACGGTCTTTCGGTCACGATTCCTGCGGCGTTAGCCTTTTTACGGCGCGTGCCCGATGCCCATTGCACTCTGGTTGGGCGCGAGGAGGATATCCGCCTGACGCTGGCCGGTCAGTTGGTCAATCCATCGATCGCGGAGCGATTCAGGGTGCACCACGCATCGGAAGTGGTTGGGATGGACGAAGCGCCCGCCCAGGCCATGCGCGGCAAGCGGGATTCCTCCATGCGGGTGGCTCTCGACCTGGTCAAGGAAGGGCGGGCTGACGGCTGCGTGAGCGCCGGCAATACCGGCGCGCTCATGGCGACCTCCCGGTTCGTCCTCAAGATGATCGACGGTATCGACCGGCCAGCCATTGCATCCCAGCTTCCCAACATGCGGGGTGGAGCCACCACCATGCTTGATCTGGGCGCCAACGTCGATTGCGAGCCGGTCCATTACCTGCAGTTCGGGTTGATGGGGGCTGCGCTGGTCACGGCGCTTGATCAACGCGAGCGTCCGTCTGTGGGCCTCCTCAACATCGGCGAGGAAGTCATCAAGGGGAACGACGCGGTTCGGCAGGCTGCCGAATTGCTCCGGGATAGCCCGCTCAATTTTGTCGGCAACGTAGAAGGCAATGACATCTATGAGGGCCGTGTTGATGTGGTCGTCTGTGATGGATTTGTGGGCAATGTTGCGCTCAAGACCTCGGAAGGGCTTGCCAGAATGTTGGGACAGATGATCCGGGAGGAGTTCGGCCGCAGTCTCCTGTCCCGGCTGGCGGCGCTTGCCGCCATGCCCGTCTTGCGGCGCTTCAAGCATCGCGTCGATCCCGGTCGCTACAACGGTGCCTGTTTGGTGGGGTTACGCGGTGTGGTCGTGAAGAGTCACGGATCCGCCGACGCTTCCGGGTTCGAGGTGGCACTGCAGCGCTGCGCCGACGCCTGCAGAAATGGCCTCCCCGCGCGGATCGCGGCAGCCATTCCGCGAGCCGATGGGTTGCAGGCAAACATTGCTGCTGCGGCGGGTGTGCACTGATATGTCGCGTTATTCCAGAATCTCGGGAACCGGAAGCGCTTTGCCCGCCGATTGCGTGAGTAACGCCGAACTCGTGCGCCGTCTGGCAGCGCGCGGCGTTGAAACATCTGACGACTGGATCGTTGAGCGAACGGGAATCCGGCAACGTTATCTGGCCGATCCGGATACCGCCAGTAGCGACCTCGCCACCCGCGCAGCTCGCGCGGCGCTGGAGGCGGCCGGGCGCGAGCCGGCCGATGTCGACCTGATTATTGTCGCCACGTCCACACCCGATTTCGTTTTTCCAAGCACGGCCTGTCTGGTGCAAAAGGCGCTGGGCCACCCAGGCGGGGCCGCGTTTGATGTTCAGGCAGTCTGCAGCGGTTTCGTTTACGCGCTTGCCACCGCTGATTCCATGATCCGGACCGGCATGGCCACCCGGGCGCTCGTGATCGGTGCCGAGGTCTTTTCCCGCATCCTCGACTGGAACGACCGCGGAACCTGCGTGCTGTTCGGTGATGGCGCGGGGGCCGTGCTGCTGGAGGCCTGCAGCGAGCCGGGGGTGCTCGCCAGCCGTCTGCATGCCGATGGGCGCCACGAGGGCATTCTGCGCACACCCGGCAATGTGTGCGGCGGCGCCGTGATCGGTTCACCGCTCCTCACCATGGATGGTCAGGCGGTGTTCAAGCTTGCGGTGTCGGTGCTTGATGCAGTGGGACGCGAGGTGCTCGCCGCGGCTCAGTTGCCGCTCGATCAGCTCGACTGGCTGATCCCTCACCAGGCCAACGTCCGAATCCTCCAGGCTACCGCCCGCCGAATGGGGCTGGATCCCGCCAAGGTGGTGGTGACGGTCGATCAGCATGCCAACACATCGGCGGCGTCGGTGCCGCTTGCGCTCGATCTCGCGGTGCGCGACGGTCGCATCCGAAGCGGTCAGCATGTGCTGCTCGAGGGCGTAGGCGGCGGTTTTGCATGGGGCGCGGTGCTGGTTCGAATGACAGGAGCTCATTGATGTCACTTGCCTTCGTATTTCCGGGGCAGGGTGCACAAACCGTTGGCATGCTGAACGGGTTTTCGCAATCCGCAGCGGTGTCTGGCCTGCTCGCAGAGGCAGATCGTGCGCTTGGCGAATCGCTCTCGGGGCTCATCGCCAACGGCCCCGCTGAATCGCTTTCGCTAACTGTCAATACCCAGCCGGCCATGCTGGTGGCCGGACTTGCCTGCTACCTCGCCTGGCGCGAAGCGGGGGGTCCCGAGCCTGCGGCTGTCGCCGGCCACAGCCTGGGCGAATACACCGCCCTCACGGCAGCGGGCAGTTTCAAGGTGGACGACGCGGTACGGTTGGTGCGCTTGCGGGCGCAGGCCATGCAGGAGGCGGTGCCGGTGGGCACCGGCAGCATGGCTGCCATTCTGGGCCTGACCGACGATCAAGTCCGTCAGGCGTGCCTGGAGGCGAGCACTGACGCTGAGGTGGTCGAGGCGGCCAATTACAACGCCCCCGCGCAGGTAGTAATCGCGGGCCACAAGTCCGCGGTTGACCGCGCCTGTGAACGGGCCAAGGCGCTGGGTGCCAAGCGTGCGCTGCCGCTTGCGGTTTCGGCGCCGTTCCATTCCTCCCTGCTGAGGCCCGCGGGCGATCGGCTGTCGGTGGCACTCGGCACAGTGGGCCTGCTGGCCCCTCGCTTTGCGCTGGTCAACAATATCGATGCCGCGGTCGAATCGGATCCGGCACGTATCTGCGATGCACTGGTGCGTCAGGCCTGGGGGCCGGTGCGCTGGGTCGACGTCGTGCTGGGGCTCAAGGCTCGTGGCGCTACCCACGTCATCGAGTTCGGCCCCGGCAAGGTTTTGTCCGGGCTGGTTTCTCGGATCGACAAATCACTCAAGGTCAGCGCGGTGTTCGATCCCCCCTCACTCGAGACAGCGCTCAGGGATATCGCATGAAGGTTGAAGGGCTTGCACTGGTCACCGGCGCCTCGCGTGGCATTGGGCGAGCGATTGCGCTCGATCTTGCGAGGTCGGGCGCCAAGGTAGTGGGAACCGCCACATCCGAGGCGGGCGCTGCGGCCATTACCGATGCGTTTTCGCAGGCGGGCCTGTCGGGCGAAGGCGCTGTGCTCGATGTGAACGATGCGCAGGCGGCTGAAGCCCTGCAGGATCGCATTCAGGGCGTCCACGGCGCCATCGCCATCCTGGTCAATAACGCCGGGATCACCCGAGATGGCCTGGCCATGCGCATGAAGGACGAAGACTGGCAGGCCGTACTCGAGACCAATCTCGGGTCGGTCTTTCGCATGAGCCGCCTGGTCATGCGCCCCATGATGAAGGCGCGCTTCGGCCGTATCATCAATATCACGTCGGTGGTGGGTTCAAGCGGCAATGCAGGGCAGGCCAACTACGCCGCCGCCAAGGCCGGGGTAGCCGGAATGAGTCGCGCACTGGCGCGCGAACTTGGCAGCCGGTCCATCACAGTCAACTGCGTGGCGCCCGGATTCATCGATACCGATATGACGCGAGCGCTTTCGCCAGATCAGGTGGCAGTGCTTCAGCAACAGATTCCACTGGGGCGGTTCGGCGATCCGAACGACGTGGCCAGTGCAGTGCGTTTTCTGGCCTCTCGCGAGGCGGGATACATCACCGGCGTCACGCTTCACGTGAACGGCGGCATGTACATGGAGTAGGGCGGGTCATCTGCTATACAATCGCGCCGCGCATCCAGCCTGTCCGGAGCCGGCCTCTTTTTCGAGGAGTATCTAAATGGAAAACATTGAACAGCGCGTCCGCAAGATCGTTGCCGAGCAACTCGGCGTGAACGAGGCCGACATCAAGAACGAATCGTCATTCGTTGACGATCTGGGTGCCGATTCGCTTGACACGGTTGAACTCGTGATGGCGCTCGAGGAAGAGTTCGAAACCGAGATTCCCGACGAAGAGGCCGAAAAGATCACCACGGTCCAGCAGGCTATCGACTACGTCACCAAGGCCTCCAGCAAGGCCTGAGCGTTGTCGTCGGCGGCATCAGCAACCGCTGTCATCAGTCCCGAGGCAGTTGGCTGCGTCGGGGTTGCGATCACCCGTATCGGAGGTAGCCCGTGACCCGTCGCGTCGTCGTCACTGGACTCGGAATCATCAGCCCGGTTGGTAACGATATCGCCAGCGCCTGGGACAGCATTGTCGCCGGGCGTTCAGGTATCGGGCCCGTTACGCGCTTCGATGCGTCGAGCTTTCCCACGCGCATCGCGGGCGAGGTGAAAGGCTTCGATGTCGCCGCCTACATGTCGCCCAAGGAAGCGCGGCACTTCGATACCTTCATTCATTACGGTATCGCCGCAGGTACGCAGGCCTTTCGTGACAGCGGTATTGAGGTAAGCGAGGCTAATGCTGACCGTATCGGTGTGGTGATCGGGTCCGGCATCGGCGGACTGCCCTTGATCGAGGATACCCATGCTGAACTCACCAGTCGGGGCGTTCGGCGGGTCTCGCCGTTTTTTGTGCCGGGTTCGATCATCAACATGATCTCGGGGCAACTGTCGATCATGTTTGGGCTTCGCGGCCCCAACTATGCGGTGGTCAGTGCCTGCACAACCGGCCTGCATTGCATTGGCGACGCGGCCCGGATGATTGCCCACGATGACGCAGACGTCATTGTGGCGGGCGGCGCCGGATCCACCATCTCGCCTCTTGGCCTGGGCGGTTTCTGCGCTGCGCGCGCGCTATCGACTCGCAACGACGATCCTCTGACAGCCAGTCGGCCTTGGGACCGCGACCGAGACGGTTTTGTCTTGGGCGAGGGCGCAGGGGTCATG
>CAMBZS010000184.1 GCA_945872335.1 Bordetella parapertussis
TACATGCTTTCGCTCATCGCCGCCGTCATCGAGCATCAAGGGGAGGAGTCGGCAACCCAGTGGGCGCGCGGCGTGGTCGCCAACTTTGCCCGGGCCCCGCGGGGCGGCGACACCGACCAGATCAAAGCGGTGGCCAGCGGCGAATGTGCGGTCGCCCTGACCAACACATATTACCTTGTTCGCCTCATGCGATCCGACAAGCCTGCCGACCGCGAGACCATGGCGAAAGTGCAGGTCATCTGGCCTGATCAGGCGGGCCACGGTGTGCATCTCAACGTGACCGGAGGCGGGGTGTTGCGGCACGCAAAAAATCCCGAGGCGGCGCTTCGCTTCCTCGAATATCTCGCGAGCGATGAGGCGCAGCGCTATCTGGCTGACGGCAACAACGAGTGGCCCGCCGTTCCAGACGTTCGCGTTGACAATCCGGCGCTTACCGCCCTTGGAACCTTCAAGGCCGACCCACTGCCGGTCGCCGCGCTCGGCCGCTCGCAGGCCGCGGCCGCGCGGCTGATTGACCGGGTGGGCTGGCGCTAGCCCCCGCCCGGTGCGGGCTCCCGCCCGCTCAGCGAACCGCAGCGATGACCTTGATCTCGACCAGGTAGGCTGGCGTCGCGAGTCGCGATTCGATGGTTGCGCGAGGCGGGGTGTGGCCCTGCGGAACCCAGGCGTCCCATACCTCATTCATGGCTGGGAAGTTCGCGATGTCACTGAGAAAGATCTGTACCTGCAACATCCGGGTCTTGTCGCTTCCGGCATCGGCGAGCAACCGATCGATCGTGGCCAGAACCTGCGCGGTCTGTCCCTTCACATCCTGGCTCGTGTCATCGGCCACCTGACCAGCCAGATACACCACACCGTTGTGAACCGCCACGTCGCTCATCCGCTTGCCAACATTGATCCGTTTGATGTCACTCATTGAAAGCACTCCTTGAGAAATTGTTCAACCGCATCGATCTGCGGGTCGGGAATCAGGCTGGGCGCATGGCCAACACCTGCAAATTCGACCAGTCGGGCTCTAGGGCCACGCTGGGTCATATCGTGTGCCGTGGCAACGTCAAGCAGGTCGGACCTGGCGCCGCGCATGAGGAGCGTAGGGCAAGCGACCGCGTCGTAGAGCGGCCAGAGCGACAGCGGCCCCGAGCCACCAGCGGTGGCAAACGGTTCGGCGATGCGGGGATCGTAATGCACTCGCCAGCGCGCACCGTCACGCACCCAGTAGTGGCGCGCCAGCATGTCCCACCCTGCATCATCGTGCGGGCCGAAGCCCGCAGCGATCGTGCGTGTGTAGGAGAGGCAGGCTTCGTAGCTGTCAAAGCTCGGGGCCTTGCCCACGTAGTCGCCAATCCGGCGCAAACCCTCTGCGCTCAGTATCGGACCCACGTCATTGAGCACCAGCGCAGCGATGGGGTTGGCCTGAAGCGACGCGAGGCTCATGCCAATCAGCCCGCCCATGGAGGTGCCCACCCATGCCAGGCGCTCGACATCCAGCCGCGCCACGAGGGTCACGCAGTCGGCGAGATATTGGGGAATGGCGTAAAGCGCCGAATTGGCGAGCCGGTCAGAGCGTCCGCGGCCCGCCATGTCCGGACAAATAACCCGGTACTGATGCGAGAGTCGCTCCGCAAGCGCGTCGAAGTCCCGGCCATTGCGGGTGAGCCCGTGAACGCAGAGCACCGTAGGTGGCTGGGACTGACCACTCTGGCACGGCCACTCCCAGTATCCGATCCGATGCAGGCCCGAGGGGCTCGCGCAGGTGACGGTGCGTGCAATGGGTGAATTCATGGATGAAGGAACACCGGTAGGGTTTGGACGGTGCATGCCACCGCCGTACAATCCACCGCGAATCTTACCGTCTGGAGGACAAGGCAATGCTGAAGGGAAAGCTCGCGCTGGTAACCGGTTCAACGAGTGGGATCGGACTGGGGATTGCCCGGGCGCTAGCCCGGCAAGGCGCCGACCTCGTACTGAACGGATTTGGCGCCCCCTCCGAGATTGCAAGACTGCAGGCCGATCTGACCGCCGAGCATGGCGTGAAGGTGCATTACGAATCGGCCGACCTCACGCGGTCTGCCGAGATCGACGCCATGATGGCGCGCCTCAGCTCGGCGCACGGCGGCGTTGACATTCTTGTGAACAATGCGGGCATCCAGCATGTGTCGCCGATCGAATCGTTTCCGGTTGAACGCTGGGATGCGGTCATTGCGCTCAATCTCTCGTCGGCATTTCACACCACGCGCTGCGCCATTCCCGGCATGCGGGCCCGCAACTGGGGGCGCATCATCAATATCGCGTCGGCACATGGCCTGGTCGCCTCGGCTGAAAAAGCCGCCTATGTGGCCGCCAAGCATGGCATCGTGGGGCTCACCAAGGTCGTGGCGCTTGAAACCGCGCGCACCGGCATTACCTGCAATGCCATCTGTCCGGGCTGGGTCTTGACGGCCCTGGTGCAGAAGCAGATTGACGCCCGCGCGGCTCAAACAGGCGTTTCACCCGAAGCGGCCCGACTGGCGCTGCTCGGCGAGAAGCAGCCCAGCCTCGAGTTCGTCACGCCCGAGCAACTCGGCGAGCTTGCGGTGTTCCTGTGTTCGCCTGCCGCCGATCAGGTGCGGGGCGCCGCGTGGTCGATTGATGGCGGATGGACGGCGCAGTAAGTCTCAGTTGCTCTCGCCCGTCCGCACCCGCCAGTATCGTGCGGGTGTATCGCGGGCGCGCTCGATCCGCCACGGATCGCCTGCCTGACTGGCCTGCACGGTGAGTGCGCCGTGGTGGTCGGTTCTGAGAATCTCAACGCCCGCATCCTGGTATCGGCCCAGCACGCGCGGCGTAGGGTGGCGAAATCGATTCCGATAGCCCACTTGAAAGATCGCCAAGTTGGGGCTAACGGCAGCAAGGAATCGGGGCGAAGAGGAGGTGTTGCTTCCATGATGCGGGGCCAATAGCAGATCGCTTTTCAGGCGCGTACCCAGCCGCTCGACCAGGTCAATTTCCTGGCGCGCCTCGATATCTCCCGCAAGCAGGGCTGATCCGGCAGGCGACTCGATTTTCAGCACACAGCTGAGCGCGTTGGTGGGCGAACGCGCCGCTCCTGGTGGAAACTCCGGGCCCGGATGCAGGAACTCGAATCGAACCTTCCCCCACTGCCAGGCATCGCCCCGGCGGCACGGCTCGTGCTGTGACACGCCGGCAATCAGGCGATGACCCTGCGGAACCGAGCTGAACACACGCTCGGCGCCAGTAAGCCGAAGCACGCTCGCAACGCCTCCCGAGTGATCGATGTCGGCGTGCGAGATCACCAGCACGTCGAGTGAGGAGATCCCGCGACTTCGCAGCCACGGCACAACCACCCGCGCCCCGGAATCCGCCCCCGCCTCCCAACCGGGGCCGGTGTCGTACAGCAGCCGCTTGCCGCCTGCCTCCACGAGCACTGCCATGCCCTGACCGATATCGAGCGCACTGAGCCTGAAGCCGCTGGCCGGAACCGGTTCGGGCCCCCTTGCGAAAAGCGGCAGCAAGCCCAGTGCCCAGAGCGCTCGGGCTGGCACCGGCCTTGGCGCAAGCAACACCGCCACCGAGACCGCAGCGAGTACCAATGACAACGGGTCGGGACGCGCCAACACCACGGCGCCGCCAGGCCAGGATGCCATGACCCTCAGCGCATCCAGCATCCAGCCGGTGGGGACGGCGATGACCGGCGCGAGCCCCTCGGCCACCCCGGGCATCGTCACAGCGAGCGCGCTCAGCAGCAGCACGGCCGGCGTCACCAGCCCCGACACCAGAGGGACCGCCCAGGCGTTGGCGAGCGGACCGATCAGGGAAAGGGTCGAAAAGAACAACGCACCGAGCGGCAGGAGCGAAAGGGTTGCCGCCCACTGGCTCTGAACCGCCTCGCGCACCGCGCGGCGGATGGTCGTCAGGCGGGCGCTTGCCGCGCGAGGCGGGCTCGCATGGACCACGCTGGCATGGAGCACGATGGCGGCGACCGCGGCAAATGACAGCCAGAAGCCGGCCGCAAGCGGTGCCCAGGGGTCGAACACGCACACCACCGCCGCTGCCAGACTCAGGATGCGTGGCAGCGAGCGGCTGCGGCCGCTCGCCAGCGCCCAACCCGCTACGGCCAGCATCCAGCAGGTGCGCTGAGCAGGAATTCCCCATCCGGCAAGCCCTGAGTAAAGAAAGGCTACCGCAATGGCAAAGCACCACTGCAGACGCTGCGCGGGCACGCGCAACAGGAGACCCGAGCGCGCGACCCAGCGACGATGAAGTATCCGACGCGCCAGTCCACCGGCGATCGCAGCCAGCATGGTGATGTGGAGACCCGAGATGCTCATGAGATGCGCGACGCCAGTGCGGTTGAAGACGTCCCAGTCGCTGGCGGAGATGGCTGCCTGATCTCCGTATGCGAGGGCGAGCAGCACCCCGCTGGCATCAACGCGCTGTGCGGCCAATGCGCTGTCGAGCGCAGCGAGCCCCGCCGCCCGCGCAGCCTCGAACAGTGTTCGGAGGTTCATGTGCCAGCCTTCCAGGCGCTGATTCGAGGGCTCACCTGCCCGAGGCTTTCTCACATATCCAAGGGCGGCCACCCCCTCCTGGAGCATGCGCAGTTCGGCATCAAACAGACCGGGATTGACGGTTGCCGCCGGCCGCTTCAATCGGACATGGAGCAGCCAGCGTTCACCGGGCGCGAGGGCGACTGGCGGAATTGCCTCGTCAGCGGGCGCAGCGCCACGCGAAAAACTGCTTGACCAACCGAGCCGGATGCGGCGACCGATGGGGCAATCGGGTTCGGGTTGGGCACAACCCATGACATGGAAACCAAACCTCAGCCCCTGTGAAGAGCGCAAGGGCAGTTCGTCGACATAGCCCTCGAGCAACAGATCACGGCCCTCAAGGGATGGGGGGATACGCGACTGAAGCGCATCCGTGGCCAACCAAGCCGCCCAGCAAAACCCGATGACTGCGGTAATGAGCCAACCACCCCATGCAGCGCGACGCCAGAGTACCGCCCCGACGCAGCAGCCCAACGCCCCGCCGAGGATGACCTGCGCTGAGGGCAGCACGCTCCACTGCTGAAGCGTGAGACAGCCGACAACGAAGGCCGAGGCTGTGGGTGGAGGGGAAAATCCGCGCAGTCGCGCAAAAATTTGCATCCCGCGATCCTGCCGCGGGACGATGCGCTAGCGCGTCAGGCGCTCACCCTGCGGCGCTAGGTCGGAAGGCTGGCGGCCGCAGCGCCGGGATGCGCGCCCACATTGCACCAGTGCGCGAGGCGCGGCAATGCACGGATGGCATTGGCTGTGGTCAGACGCGCCACTTCCTCGCCACTGCAGCCGCGCAGGCCAGCGAGGGTCCCCGCGATGCGCGCCATCTCAGCGGGGGCGTTTCGCCCTGGATGCAGCCAGGCTGGCGAAATATCGGGCGCATCGGTCTCAAGCACCAGCGCCTCAGGCGGAAGTTCGCGCGCCAGCCGGCGGATACGTAGGGCGCGCTCAAAGGTCATCGCCCCGCCAAACCCGAGCACACAACCCTGGCGCAGAAACGCAGCTGCCTGCTGTGAACTGCCATTGAACGCATGCGCGATGCCGCGCGTCACGCCAGCCTGCCTGAGGTGCTTCAACACCTGGTCCTGAGCTTGTCGGACATGCAGAACAACCGGCAGATCGAACTCCCGGGCCAGCTTCAGCTGCGCCGCGAAAAATCGCGATTGTCGACCCCTGTCGAGCCCAGGAACAAAGTGATCGAGACCGATTTCACCCACCGCCACCAGCGCGGGATCATCACGATACGTGCGCAGGGCTTTGCGCAAATGCTCGAGATCCTCATCTTGGGCTTGATCGACCAGCATCGGGTGAATGCCGAGCGCATACACCAGTCCGACATGCGCGCGGCAGAGCGCACGCAAGGGCTCGAAGGCGGCCACTTGAACCGCGGGCAGTACCATCACGCCGACACCCGCCGCGTGCGCCTGGCGGATCACCGACTCGCGGTCCTCGCCAAATTCGGCAGCATCGAGATGACAATGCGTATCGATGAGCATGCGCGGCGGCTCAGCCTCTTGCCACCAGCCGCCCATCGCTCAGGGCGAGCACCCGGTCGGCCCGCGCAGCCAGCTCTTCGTCATGCGTGACGATCACGAACGCGGTCCCAAGCTCACGCCGCAATTCACCGATGAGATCGAACATCCGGCGTGCGGTGCTGCGATCAAGATTACCCGTTGGTTCATCGGCCAGCACACACGAGGGCGCGGTGACCAGGGCCCGGGCGAGCGCCACCCTCTGCCGCTCGCCCCCGGAGAGCTGCCCGGGTCGATGCGCCAGCCGCTCGGCGAGCCCCACTCGTGCAAGCATCGCCCGGGCAGCCTCATCGGCCTCGCGGGCGGGCAGACGCCTTACTCTGAGCGGCATCGCCACATTTTCGAGTGCGCTGAACTCTGGCAGCAGGTGATGAAACTGGTAGACAAAGCCGAGCATTCGATTGCGCAGCGCGCCCAGCGCCGATGCCGAAAGCGGTGCGATGGCCACGCCGCCCCAGCGAACGACGCCTTCGTCGGGTGTGTCAAGGCCTCCGAGCAGATGAAGCAACGTGCTCTTGCCACTCCCCGATGCCCCGACGATCGCGATCTGTTCACCCGCTTGAACCGAGAGGTTCACAGCGCTCAGAACTCTGAGGGTGGCGCTACCGCTTGAGTAGACACGGCTCACCGCAGCGCAGTCGAGTACCGGGCGCGTCATGGTGAGCGCGTGCCTATTCGTAGCGCAGCGCCTCAGCGGGCTTGACCGCTGCGGCACGAAGGCTGGGATAAATGGTGGCGATCAACGCCATGGCGCATGAGGTGAGACCGATGGTGAGCACATCGCCGGCGTGCAGGTCGCTGGGCAGGTAGTCGATGAAGTAGACCCCCTTGGGCAGCACCTGCAGGGCAAACCAGCGCTCGAGGGCCGCCACCACCGGACCCACGTTGAGCGCGAGGAGCGTGCCCAGGGACAGTCCGAGAAACGTGCCCAGCAGACCGACAGTGGAGCCCTGAATCATGAATATCCGCATGATCGCCCCGGGTGTGGCGCCAAGCGTTCGCAGAATCGCGATGTCTGCCTGCTTGTCGGTCACCGTCATCACCAGCATTGACACAAGATTGAAGGCTGCCACCGCGATGATGAGCGTGAGGATCACGAACATCATCCGCTTTTCGATCTGCACCGCCGCAAACCAGTTGCGGTTCTCCGACGACCAATCGCGAACCAGCAGGTCGGCCGGCAGCGCGCGCGCCAGATCGCGCGCCACCTCAGGCGCGCCCATCATGTCGCGGGTCATCAGCCGCACGCCACTTACTCCCTCAACACGAAACAACCGGGCCGCGTCGTCGTGGTGCATCAACACGAGGCTGCTGTCGTACTCGTAGTGTCCTGAATCAAAGATCGCCACAACGGTGAACTGCCGAAGACGCGGCATCACGCCAGCGGGCGTGGCGGTTCCCTGGGGCGCGATGAGGGTGATGCGGTCACCCAGTGCGATCAGCCACTGCGATGCAAGCTCGCGCCCTACCGCGATGTTGAACTGCCCCCCCACCAGCTGGTCGAGCGAGCCACGGTTCATCCGCGACGCGAACTCGGCCACGCGAGCTTCAAGCGAGGG
>CAMBZS010000185.1 GCA_945872335.1 Bordetella parapertussis
AGAGAGAGAACTGGGTGCAGAACAGGCTAGTACGTGCGGTGGGCGAGGTCCACAGCTTTCCGCAGGAACCTGCAACAACACGGGGCAATACGCGCCAACGGACGAAAAAAAACCCCAACTCAGACGAGTTGGGGTTTTGGTATTGGTGGAGCCGGCGGGAATCGAACCCGCGTCCGCAAGTCCTCTACGAACAGTTCTACATGCGTAGTCGATCTACTTGGGTCTCGATGCAGGCTTAGCCGGTCGACAGGCCGACCCACATCCAGTCACCTTGGGTTTCGCCCCCGAACCAAGTGACCCGGCCCGGGCGCTATCCGATTGAAGTTACACCGCAGCCCTTCCGGTTGCCCGGTTAGGCCCAGCCCATCGGCTGACTGTTGCGGCGCTCGCGGGGCTTAAGCCGCGAGAGCGAAACGCTCGTCGTTGGCGTTTATTGGTTTGCCAAAGGATTTACGAGGACTTGGCGCCTCGGCATGCCCTGTGCCGCTTCGCTACCCACGTCGAAACCAGGTCGGCCCCGTGTTCCGTGTGAAAGAGATGTGCTGCCAGAGAGAACCGGATGATAGTCCGGAACCGGCGGCGAAACCAGCAGATTTCGCGCTGGACAGCCGCCATCGGTCGGCTCGCCACTACAGCCGACCGTTTTCCGCTTTCGACCTACTCCGAGGCGATCGTGATCAGCGCACCCAGTGCAATCGTTACGCTGGTGGCACCCCATGCATCACCCCGACCGCCACCAGGCTGCTCCTGCGTGATGGGCTCGAGCGTGGCGCCGGTACGCGGGCGACGCACATCCAGCAACCGAACCCCTTGCCCGAGTTCGCCACGAAGCTGTCGCGTAAACTCAACCAACGGGGTATGCGCCACTCGCGCGCTCACTTCATGCCCGCGCGCGCTCAGTAAGCCAATGATGTCCTGCGTTGCTTCCCGGGTCCAATCTGCCCGCCAGCGTTTGAGCGCGGGCTGCGACAGAAAGCGTCCGCTGTGGCGCGGCAGCCGCGGCGGGCACCCCACTAGCACCCAGCGCTCGGGTGCGTGGCCGTCGATGAAAGCGAGCAACTGACGCTTGGCAAAGTCGGCATCGTTGATGAAGATGACGAATGTATCCATGGTCAGTTTTCCATTGTTGTAATTGATCGATAGGAACGATGGAACGTGTCGACCGCCTTGCTCGGCTGCCGACAGCAGAAATCAAATGGAATCCGTTCGCGGGCTGTTGCCCTCACGACGACGGCCAGTCCACCAGCCGAGCAACAACACGCCGGCCACCGCGCAGACATAGGTGCACCAGCGCGCAAAGACCTGCAGGCCAGCCGATCCATCGAAAACCGGATCAAGCCAGGGCTCGTTGACGATCATCTTGGCTGCAGTAAATGCCAGCACACCCGCGCCAAACTGAATGATGATTGGCCAGCGCTCAACCAGGCGAAGTACCACCGCGCTTCCAAACACCACGATCGGCACGCTGATGAGAAGGCCCAGCACCACCAGGTCGAAGGCGCCCTGCGCGGCGCCCGCCACACCCAGCACGTTGTCAACGCCCATCAACGCATCGGCAATGACAATGGTCTTCATGGCGCCCCAGAACGTGGTGGCGCCGCCTTCCTGATGGGCATCGTCGGAATCGCCGTCGGCCAGCAACTTGTAGGCGATCCAGAGGAGCCCCAGGCCACCCACCAGCATGAGGCCGGGGACCTTTAAAAGCCACACCACGCCCACCGTCATGACCGAACGCACAACGATCGCGCCCACCGTGCCCCAGATAATGGCCCGGCGTTGCAGATCATGGGGAAGGCGTCGCGCTGCGAGCGCGATGACAATGGCGTTATCGCCAGCGAGGACGAGATCGATAAGAATGATGGCTGCCAGTGCAGACCACCATCCCATGGAAAACAGTTCCATGGCAGGACCCTTCAAGAACCATCAATCGAACAGCCCGCCCGACCGAACGTTAGCCGAAACGGACTCGCTTGATCGAAGGTCTTGCCAGGCTTGTGCTTGTGGTTCTACGCCCGACAGCCCGGAGGTTGATTACCTCGTAATGACGGACTGGCGAACCGACCGGCGCCCCATGGAAGGCTCCAGCCGACGCGGCTACTCCCCAACGATCCAGAAAGTGTACCGCCGCTTCGCACGCCAGGGAAGCGATTACCAGGGTCATGCGGGGAAATGGGGAAGCGGTTTGCGCCTATCGAGCGTCGTCTTCAAGGAACTCGAGGGGATTGCGCCGCCCCGCTTCCGGCCGGCCTTTTTCCTGTCCCCGCAATTCCACACGGCGGATTTTCCCCGAAATGGTTTTGGGCAACTCGGCGAATTCAATGCGACGTACCAGCTTGTAGGCCGAGAGCCGCTCGCGAAGGAACCGGAAAATGCTGCCCGCTGTCTCGGCACCGGCGGCATGCCCCGGAGACAGCATCAGATATGCCTTGGGGACATACCCCCGCACCGGATCGGGCGACGGCACGACCGCCGCCTCGGCCACTGCAGGGTGCTCGATCAGCACACTCTCGAGTTCAAACGGGCTGATGCGATACCCCGACGCCTTGAACACATCATCGGCTCGCCCAACATAGGTGATGTAGCCCTCGGCGTCCCGAATGCCGACATCGCCCGTGTGATAGAAGCCGTCGCGCATGACTTCGGCGGTTTTGTCGGCGTCGTCGGCATACCCATTCATGAGCGCAAGTGGGCGGGCCGATAAGTCAATGCAGATTTCACCTTCATCGGCGGGCTGCCCGTCGGGGTCGAGCAAAACAATGCTGTAGCCGGGAAGCGGCCGCCCCATGGAACCGGGTTTGAGCACGGCACCCGGTGGGTTACCAATTTGCGCGGTGGTTTCGGTTTGTCCGTAGCCGTCGCGAATGGTGATGTTCCAGGCGCGCCTCACCTGCTCGATGACTTCAGGGTTAAGCGGCTCACCCGCCGAGATGAGTTCCCTGAGCTTGACCGGCCAGCGACCCAGCTCCTCCAGGATCAGCATCCGCCAGACGGTAGGCGGCGCACAGAGTGTGTTGACCTGGTGACGCACCAGCACGTCGAGCACAGCCGGGCCGTTGAAGCGCGTGTAGTTGTAGATGAACACGCAGGCTTGGGCGTTGAAGGGCGCAAAGAAACAGCTCCAGGCGTGCTTGGCCCAGCCGGGGGAACTGATGGTCCAGTGCACATCACCAGGCTTCAGCCCCAGCCAGTAGAGCGTGGACAGATGCCCAACCGGGTAACTTGCCTGGGTGTGCTGAACCAGCTTGGGCCGGGCCGTGGTGCCGGAAGTGAAGTATTCGAGCAGCGGGTCACTTGCGAGCGTGAGCTCGGGAGGGTTGAACTCGGTGGCAGCGTTCTCACTCAGCGCAAAGTCGGTCCAACCCGAAGCTGGCGCTCCACGCACCGAAATGAGTCCTACCCCCGCGAGCGAGTCTGGCGCCAGCGCAGCGAACTTGCCCACGCCCGCCGCATTGGTGATCACCCAGCGCACCCGCCCCCGTCGCAGGCGGTCGGCCAGATCATCGCCTGAGAGCAGCGTGGTAGCCGGGATGAGCACCGCCCCCAGCTTGGCGGCTGCCAGCATGGTTTCCCAAAGCGCAACCTCATTGCCCAGCATGAGCAGGATTCGATCGCCCCGGCGCGCGCCCTGCGCGGCCAGAAACGAGGCCACCTGGTTGGAGCGGCGTCGAAGTTCATCATAGGTGAGACGGGCTTCCTCGCCGGATTCTTCAACAATGTGCAGCGCAGGCGCCGGGTTGCCGCGTGCAATGCCATCGAAATAGTCACGAGCCCAGTTGAAATGTTCAAGCTGAGGCCAGCGAAACGCGCTGACCGCAGCCTGCCAGGATGTGCGGTGCTCGAGCAACGCCTTGCGCGCGGCGAGGAATTGATCAAGCTCTTGTTGACGGGCAGATTCAGAACTCACGCGGACCTCTTGAACGGTTCAATGAAGTTGCGGACGGCTGAGCATGTCGTTGCGATCGATGGAGCGAATTGAAAGCCGAAGCAGTTCGGCGCCGCGCGCAAGCGTGATCGGCACCGGCACACCCGCCGGCCCAATTCGCCAGACCGCCTTGAGGAAGTCGCCGAGGGTCGACACCCGCTCGCCCGCCACATCAAGCACCATGTCATCGGTGCGCACGCCAGCACGCTGCGCAGGGCCCCCCTGGGTCACGCCCGCCACCGTGAGTTGCCCCTCGGCCTCGCCCACATACATGCCCAGCCAAGGCCGTGCCACAAGCCCTGACTGCCCGGTTTCGATGAGGTTGTTGAGGATGGGCTCGAGAAGGTCGATCGGCACCGACATGTTGCCCTGCGTGGTTTCTCCCTCGGCGCTTTCCTGGGTGAGGAGCGAACCAATGCCGATCAGGCGACCGCTGCCATCGACCAGCGCCGCACCGCTCCATTCCGGATGCGCGGGCGAGGTAAAGAGCGCCTCATCGAGGAGGTATTCCCAGTAGCCCGCGAACTCGCGTTTGTCGGCGATGCGGGTACGCAGCGCGCGCCGGCGTCCGCCATGACTGAGCATGTACACCCGATCACCTCGCCCCACATCGGCGGCACTGCCCCGCTGCATGGGCGGCACCTCGAGAGGCGACAGCGCTTTCACCAGACCAAATCCGGTGGCCTGGTCGTAGGCAACCGGGTAGGCCTGCGCCACCCGCCCGGCCCGCGTTGTGAGCCAGATGGTGTGAGCTTCGGTGATGAGATAGCCGATAGTGAGAACCAGGCCATCACCGCCGATTACCACCGCATTGCCCCCGCGCTCGGTGCCCAGCGTGGACGCGGTAAAGGCCTCGTCGGGCACTTCGGCGCGAAGTTCCACCACCGCATCAAGTGCGGCGACCAGATCGAATTCGAGATCTTGGACGCGCGGACGCAGCTCTTCGGGGAACGACCAATCGTTACTGTCGGACATCTAGGGACCTAGCGGCAAAAGGGGGATTTGCGTCAGATGGTACCGGACGGCTGCCCCGTCGTGTCGGTGTTACCCGTGATCACGGCGCGTATTTCTGCAGCCGCCGCGCGAGGATCGGTTCCGGCGGGGCACTGCAGCGCGACGAGGGTTGATTCGATCTCGTGCGCAGTCGTGTCGCGGGCAATGCAGACCAACCGTGATCGTGGGTCAGCATCTGGCCAGGTGACAAGCCGCTCGGGTCGATGAAATACCCGCTGTACGCCCTGAATGAAAACGCTTTCCCCCGTATCAGCGATACGCAACAACCCCTTGCATCGGAGCAGCCGCTCGCCCAGCATGTCAGAGAGCAACTGCCACCAGGCGGCGATGCCCGACCAGGAGGCGGCGGAATCGAACGTGAGACAGACGGCACGGATCCGGGCGTCGTGACGATTGCGATCATGCGGGTGATGGTGCTGGTGCTCATGGTCATGCTTATCATGCTGCTCATGGATCGGGGCTCGCGCCAACCGATACCGATCAAGCGGTGCAAACGCTTCCAGCGCGGCCTGCCCCGCCACCGACACCACCACTGGCGCCCAGGCGTTGAGCGCAGTCAATCGCGCCCGGATCGATCCCGTGTCACCTGCCATATCGGTCTTGGTGAGCACCAGCCGATCAGCGATCGCGATCTGCCGGGCAACCTCAGGCTGCCCGTCAATCAGCGCCAACACATGCTGTGCGTCAACCGTGACGATGGCCGCCTCAAGTCGATAATGTGCCGTCACGAGCCGATGGCCAAGCAGCGTATTCAGAATGGGCCCCGGATCGGCGAGCCCGGTGGTCTCAACCACCACGCGCTCGAAGGGCGGCACCTCGCCTCGCACCCGCTTTGCGTGAAGTTCGGCCAGCGTTTCATGAAGCGATTCGGAAATTGTGCAGCACAGACACCCTGCATCGAGCAGCACCACGTTGTCCTGGCTCTGCTCAATCAGGAAGTGGTCTAGCCCAATCTCGCCGAATTCATTGACGATGACCGCGGTGTTGGCAAACGCCGGGGCTTTGAGGAGCGCATTGAGAAGCGTGGTCTTGCCGCTGCCCAGAAAGCCGGTCAGCAGATGGATGGGGATTCGTTTCGGTTCGGATGACATGATGTGGGCTCGTTTCCCCGCACGATGCCGCAGACGGAGGAGCGCTGCAACTGAAGGCCCCTGCCAGCTGAGCGCTCATCGCAGGCTTAGAATTGCGCCCTGATATCGCCCACGACTGCTTGGAACCCCACCATGGCTGACTTCACCATCGAGACGCTCCCCGAGGGGGCGCTGTTCCGGATCGAGCGCCCCGCCAAAATGAACGCGCTCACGCGCGCGGTCGTTCAGGGCCTGGGCGATTGCATGAGCGATCTGGAGCAACGTCGGGCCCGGCTTCTGGTGATCACTGGCGCAGGCGACCGAGCATTCTGCGCTGGCACCGACCTCGGCGAACTGCAGGGCCTCACGCTGGAAGAGCGGATGGCAAAAAGTGACGTTGCCCGCGCACTCCTGGTGCGACTCCATCGTTCGAAGCTGATCAGCGTGGCGGGCATGAATGGCCTAGCCTATGGCGGCGGGCTGGAGCTCGCGCTTGCCTGCACGCTGCGCATCGCAGCCCCGCATGTGAAGATGTCGCTGCCCGAGGTCAAGCTCGCACTGGTCCCAGCCTACGCTGGCACGCAACTGCTTCCCGCCGTGATCGGGCGCGCCCGCGCGTTGGACATGATGCTCACCGGGCGGGCTGTGGATGCATCGGAGGCGCATGCAATGGGGCTGATTCATCGCGTCGCTGCAACCGACTCGCCCATCGCCAATCAGGCCATCGCGTTTGGCCAGGAAATCACCCGTTGGTCGCCTACAGCCGTGGCCGCGATCCGCGCTTGTATCGACGCCTCCGGCGACGCCCTCACCGACACGGGCCTGGCCATTGAACGCGAGCAGGTCAACGCCAACTATGCATCGGCCGATGCGCGCGAAGGCATGGCGGCGTTTCTCGAAAAGCGGCCGGCGCGCTATACCGGCTGAGGCCTCTCAGGGCTTGCTGCCTGTCCGCTGCCCCCGTACTGCGATTCGCTCAACGATTGACTCAACCATGCCGTAGGGTGGCACCATCTCGCCCTCGAGGCGATCGGCCTGCACAGTCAGACGAACCGCTTTCAGCAGATTGGACGCATCGACGTAGCGAAGCGACAAGCGGTCGCCTTCAATGGCGGGCGACAGGAGCGGCAGGGTCCGCCCATCGATGGTGATCGTGCCTGCAAGGCGCTGATAGCGCTGAACGAACGAGAGCTTCGCCGGGCCGCTGGTTTCGGCCAGCCCCTCGACGATCCATTCCCCCGCCACGTTGGCCGGCACCAGCCAGTAGTAGCCCACCTGCGTGCCCACCCGAACCACATGATCAGGCTCCCAGTCGCCCATCGCGAAGCTGTTTGAGACCACCCGGGTCCCGGGTTTCATGCTGAGTACACGAGGCCGCAACTGCTGATTGAGTTCATCGAGCAGATAGAGGGTGAGCACTGTCGCCGAGGAAAAATCGGTCTGAAAAAGGTCACCCTGAATGATTC
>CAMBZS010000186.1 GCA_945872335.1 Bordetella parapertussis
CACCCATGCAGAGGGCGCAGACGCTCCATGCGCTGGCTTGAGCCCCGCGGCCGGATGGGCCGCCCGCCCATCAGTCATGACTGAGACCCATCACCTCGCGGACATCACGCATGGTTTCCTGCGCGAGTTTGCGGGCACGATCGCAGCCATCAGCAATGATGTTGCGCAGCAGGCTCGGGTCATCGACATAGGGTTGCGCGCGCTCCAGAAAGCCCTGCTGCTCCTTCAGCACGGCGTCGACCACCGGCTGTTTGCATTCCAGACAACCGATCCCCGCCGTCGTGCACCCCGCTCGCACCCAGTCACGGGTTTCGTCGTTGGAGTAGACAACATGCAACTGCCACACCGGGCAACGCCCGGGATCGCCCGGGTCGGTTCGCCGCACGCGCGCCGGATCGGTGGGCATCGTACGGATCTTGCGCGTGACCGACTCGGGGTCTTCGCGCATGCCGATCGAATTACCGTAGCTCTTCGACATTTTCTGGCCATCGATGCCAGGCATCCGCGAGGCCTCGGTGAGCAACGCCTGCGGCTCGGCAAGAATGATCTTCCGGCTTCCCTCCAACCAGCCAAAGAGCCGCTCACGGTCACCCAGGCTGAGGTTGGGCGATTGGTCGAGCAGCTCGTGGGCCTGCTGAAGGGCTTCATCATCGCCCTGTTCCTGAAAGCGGGTGCGCAGCTGCTGATACATCCGCGCGCGCTTGCTGCCCAGTCTTTTGACCGCTTCGCGCGCCTTGTCCTCAAAACCTGGTTCGCGGCCGAAAAGATGGTTGAAACGGCGAGCAATCTCGCGCGTCAGCTCGATGTGCGGCACCTGGTCTTCGCCAACCGGAACGAATGCGGCGCGATACATCAGGATGTCGGCGGCCTGAAGCAGCGGATAGCCCAGAAAACCGTAGGTGGCCAGATCGCGATCCGAGAGCTTTTCCTGTTGATCCTTATAGGTAGGCACGCGTTCCAGCCAGCCAAGCGGGGTGCTCATCGACAGCAGCAGATGAAGTTCGGCGTGCTCGGGCACGCGGGATTGGATGAACAGCGTGGACTGCTGCGGGTCGATACCGGCCGCGAGCCAGTCGATCACCATCTCCCAAATATTGTTTCCAATGACTTCGGGTGAGTCGTAGTGGGTGGTGAGGGCATGCCAGTCAGCCACAAAAAACAGGCAGGGATACTCGGATTGCAGTCGCACCCAATTCTTGAGCGCGCCGTGGTAATGCCCGAGATGCAGCGCCCCGGTGGGGCGCATGCCGGAGACGACACGTTCTGGAAACATGATCAGCCCGAAAAGTTGAATAACCAGGAAATCAGGTCGACGCCAAACCCGATGGCGGGCGTGATGATCGCACCCAGCAGGCCGGTGGCAAGCAGCGCCAGCACGATCAGGAGGCCAAAGCGCTCAAGCCGATACCAGACGATGGCCGCCCGGAGCGGGAGTAGGCTTGCCACGATGCGGCCGCCATCAAGCGGGGGCACGGGCAACAGATTGAGTACCGCGAGCCCCAGATTGCAGAGAATGCCGGCCTGCGCCATCAGCATCAGGAACTCGACATTCACCGCCCCCAGCACCAGCAGTTTGAGCAGGATCGCCCAGCCCAGCGCCATCAGCAGGTTGGCGCCCGGCCCTGCCGCCGCGACCAGACCCAGGTCGCGGCGGGGCGACCGGAATGCCGAGGCGTCAACCGGAACCGGCTTGGCCCAGCCGAACAGGAGGCCGCCCGCCCCAAGCGCCTTGCCCACCAGCAGGATGAGCGCGGGCACTAGCAGGGTGCCAATGGGGTCAATATGACGAAGCGGATTGGCGGACACCCTGCCCTGCAGACGCGCGGTGGGATCGCCCAACCGCGCCGCGAGCCAGGCGTGAGCGGCCTCGTGCAGCGTGATGGCGAGAATGACCGGGATTGCATACACCGCAATGAGTTGCGGCAGGCTGAGATTCATGCCCGGATTTTATCAGCGGCGAGCACCAGGCCCGTCAGCGCCCCTTGCCGAGCATCGCTTCCACCGGTCCGCAGCCGATCCGTACCACCAGAGGCTGATCCCCGGTCAGGTCGATCACAGTGGTCGGCTCAAGCCCCGAGCGTCCGCCCGCCAGCACCAGATCCACCCGCCCGGACAACTGCGCTTCGATATCTTCGGGCTCTGACAGCGGCGTGTCATCGCCCGGGAGCTGGAGCGTGGTGCCCAGGAGCGGCTCGCCCACCGTTTCAAGCAATGCCCTCAGGAGCGGCGCCTGCGGCACCCTGATACCCAGGGTTCGCCGAGAGGGATGGAGCAGTCGCTTCGGCACTTCCCGGGTGGCTGGCAGCACGAAGGTGTAAGGGCCAGGCGTCCATTCCTTCAGGAAGCGGAATTGCCGGGTATCAATCGCGGCGTAGACGGACAGCTGCGCCAGATCGAGACAGAGCAGCGTCATGAGATGGTGGGCATCGAGCGCACGGATCCGCCTGACACGCTCGAGCGCCTCGCGGTCGCCGATCTGCCAGACCAGGGCATGACAGGCATCGGTGGGCGTGGCCACGATTCCCCCCTCACGCAGACAGTCCGCCGCCTGCCGCAGGAGCCGCGGTTGCGGATTGTCGGGATGAATCGAAAGAATTCGCGTCATGGATTGCAGAACACTTGTGCAGCCTGCGATCCTAACCGCAGGCGCTGGCCCCGCACCCGACCTGGGTCAGGCGGCCTGCAGGTTCAGGAACTCGGGCCAGTTGCGCCAAACGGGCGTGACAGAATCCGGAAGCAGAGGCAGGCGGCCCAACTCGGTATGGCGTTCGCCCGGCGAGTGAAAGTCGGCGCCGCGGGAGGCCGCGAGGCCCGCCTCCAGTGCCACACTGGCAAAGCGCCGGAACTGGTCCCGCGTGTGGCTGCCGCAGACCACCTCGATCGCTTCACCGCCAGCGGCTTTGAACTCCGACACCAGCGCCCACAGCGCCGTGTCGTTGAAACGATAGCGACCGGGGTGCGCAAGCACCGCGACACCGCCCGCCCCGCGAATCCACTCCACAGCCTCGGACAACCGCGCCCAGCGGTGCTCGACATAACCGGGCTTGCCCTCGACCAGATACTTTCGGAACACCTCGCCCACGTCGCTGCAGATGCCGCGCTCAACGATATATCGCGCGAAATGCGTGCGCGAGATGAGCGCAGGGTTGCCCACGTGACGAAGCGCGCCTTCCCAGGCGTCGGGTACGCCGGCGATTTCCAGCTGGCGGGCGATCTCGCGCGCGCGAGAATCGCGGCCCGACCGCGTTCGAGCGAGCCCCGCACACAATGCGGCATCGGTCCAGTCGATCCGCAGGCCCACCACATGCACGGTTTCGCCGCCCCAGGACACCGACACCTCAACGCCCCCCACATACTCGAGGCCACGCGCCCGCGCCGCATCAGCCGCCTGCTGCTGGCCGCAGATTTCGTCATGGTCGGTGAGCGAAAACAGCTCTACCCCGTTGTCGGCTGCTCGTTCGACCAGTGCCGCGGGCTCGAGCACGCCGTCGGACATATTGGAGTGGCAGTGCAGATCGGCGTTGCAGCGCCAGGGGTCGGGGCGAAAACTCATTTGAGAAGAAATGTCCGGATAAGGGCCGCTACGGCAGCCGGCTGGTCGTGGTGCATCATGTGGCCAGCACCTGTGACCGTTGCCCGCTCAAGCGATCGGATGGCGTGTAGTCTGCGCTCATAGGCGGGCTTCAAGGCAAAGCTCGCCCCGCGCGAAGGGAATTCCGACATCACCCAGAGCACAGGGGCCGCGACCTGCCGCCAGCATGCCAGAACCTCGCTCAGACGATAGAGCACCGGGTTGGGAAGTTTGTGTGCTGGATCGCCAAGTACCTGGAACCCGCCTTCGGCAAGCGGTTGCGACCAGCTTTCAGCGATGAACAAGGCCTTGTCGAGCGTGAGCCGGGGATTGTCGCTGCAGAGCCGCTGCGCCAGGGCCTCGCGCGTGGGATAGGCACGCAGTCTGCGGCCGTCCCGAACCTGATCCAGCCAGGCGGCGTAGCGCCCGGGCGCCTCACGCGGACGCGCGGCCCGCATGCCCAAGCCTTCCAGATTGATGAGCCGGCGGATGCGAGCGGATCGTACGCCCGCATAAATCATCGCCACATTGCCGCCCATGCTGTGCGCCACCACGTCGACCGGCCGGCCATCGGGCGCAAGCTGCTCGAGCAGCTGATCCAGGTCGGCGAGATAGTCGGGAAACCAGTAGCAGTCGGCTGCAGGGCGCTCCGACAGCCCGAACCCGCGCCAGTCGGGCGCATGGATCGACCAGCCCGGCCCCATCTGATCCACCAGAAACTGGAACGAAACCGATGAATCCATCCAGCCATGGAGCAGCACCAGATGCTGCCGGGTGGGTCCACCGGTATGCCAGTGGCGGACATGGTGACGAAGCCCCCGCAGTGTGAAGAACTGCGACTGCGAGGCCACCACCGGTTGGTAAGCTGCGGGGAGCTGCGATGGCACTTCAGTATTCATCTGGGGTTTGATTATAGGCACCTTGATCCGGCTCCGCGCTTGTCGGCATCCGAAGGGGAAGCATCGCTGCGGGCATCGCTTAGAATGCGCCCTTTCCAAGGAGTCCCTTGATGGCAATCTACCGGTTGGGCGAGCACGCGCCGCAGATTCATCCCGATGCCTGGGTGGCCGACTCCGCCGATGTGATCGGCCGGGTCGAGATCGCAGCCCTGGCAAGTGTCTGGTTCAACGTCACCATTCGTGGCGACAACGATCTGATCCGGATCGGTCATGGCTCCAACGTACAGGACAATTCGGTCCTCCATACCGACACCGGGCTGCAGCTCGACATCGCCGACAACGTCACCGTCGGTCATCAGGTCATGTTGCACGGCTGTACCATCGGCAGCGGTTCACTCATCGGCATTCAGGCTGTGGTGCTGAATGGCGCGAAAATCGGGCGCGACTGCCTGATCGGCGCGGGCGCCCTGGTCACCGAGGGCAAGGAGATCCCGGATCGCAGCATGGTCCTGGGATCACCCGGCAAGATCGTTCGCACGCTCACCGATGAAGACCTCGAACGGCTGCGCTATGGAGCACGGGTCTACATGGAGCGAGCCCGCCTGTTCCGAGCGAGCCTCACCCGGGTCAGCTGAAGCAGCCCCTTGAACCACGACCTCGTCCGGCGCTTTCTGCTCGACGGCACCGCGGTGCGGGGCGAGATTGTTTCGCTTGACGATTGCTGGCGCCAAATCGCAAACCGACACGATCTGCCGCGCGTCGCCCTCAACACGCTTGGCGAATTGTCGGCAGCGGCGGTGTTGCTATCAGCCACGCTCAAGTTTGATGGCTCGCTCATCATGCAGATTCACGGCGACGGCCCCATCGCACTCATGGTGGTCGAATGCCGCTCCGACGGCCGATTGCGGGCGACGGTGAAAGAGCGCGAAGGTGCTTCGATCCCAGCCGATGCCCCGCTGGGCGAGCTGGTCAACCGCCAGGGGCGTGGCCGCTTCGCGGTGACGCTCGATCCCCGGATCCGCAACGAAAACCGTCAGCCCTGGCAGGGCATCGTGCCGTTCGAAGGCGACAGCGTGGCCGAGGTGCTTGAACACTACATGCAGCGCTCGGAGCAACTGCCCACCCGGCTTTGGCTTGCTGCCGGCCCTGACCGCGCGAGCGGCCTGTTGTTGCAGCAGCTGCCCACCGAGGGCGGCCGTGATGTTCCGGTCACCGACCCCGATGCGTGGAATCGGATGGAGACGCTTGCCGACACGCTGGAGCGCTCCGAACTGCTCGAACTTCCGCCAGCCGATCTGCTGAACCGGCTCTTCTGGGACGAGCCGCTGCGAGGCTTTGACGCCCGGCCGGTTCACTTCGGCTGCGGTTGCTCGCGCGCCAAGGTGGCAGGCATGCTGAAGATGCTGGGTGCGGCGGAGGTCGAGGATATTCTGTCCGAGCGCGACCCGGTCGAGGTGCGTTGCGACTTCTGCAATCAGGCCTATCAGTTTGATCCGGTGGATTGCGCTGCGCTGTTCCGTGACACGGTCACGGGCGATCATCCAACCAGCCGCCATTGAGGCCCGGGCGGTGAGACAGGCCGCTCCTTGGCGCCGTCGAACCTTGGCGCCGTCGAACCTCAGGGCCGCCGGGAAAACGATGCAGTCCGCACCTCGGCTTCAAACGCCGGGGAAGCACTTTCGCCACGCGAGGGTTCGCTGATCTGCACGAAAATCTCGCCCTTCTTCAGCATGCCGAGCTCGGCCCGGGCGATTTCCTCGACCGCATCACTGCCGGTTCGGAGGTCGCGCACCTGCGCTTCCAGGGCTGCGTTGCGCATGCGCCGTTGATCGTTCACGACTCGCTGAGCCTGCAGTTCGGTCTCGATTTCCCAGACTCGAAACCATCCTCCCTTGCCAAGCCAGAGTGGGTACTGGATCAGCACAAGAAGAGACAGCAAAAGGAAAGCAAGTGGACGCACGCCCGGAACCTTACACCAGCTAGCGGCGTTTGCGGTGAAGATTGTAGAAGGCTGTCTGTCCGGGATAGTGGGCGGTCTCGCCCAGATCTTCCTCGATCCGGAGCAACTGGTTGTACTTTGCCATCCGGTCGGTGCGACTCATGGACCCGGTCTTGATCTGCAGCGCATTGGTGGCCACCGCGATGTCAGCGATGGTGGTGTCCTCGGTTTCCCCCGAGCGGTGCGACACGACTGCGGTGTAGTTGTTGCGCTTGGCAAGTTCGATGGCTGCGAAGGTTTCGGTGAGCGTTCCGATCTGGTTGATCTTGATCAGAATGGAATTGGCCACGCCTTCGTCGATACCGCGCTGCAGGATGCGCGTGTTGGTGACGAACAGATCGTCTCCCACCAGTTGAACCTGGCCACCCAACCGCTGGGTGAGGAGTTTCCAGCCGTCCCAATCGTTTTCGGCCATGCCGTCTTCGATCGAGATGATGGGATAGCGATCACACCAGGTGGCCAGCAGGTCGGTGAATTCACCCGCCGACAGGACCAGGCCCTCGCCCGAGAGGTGGTAGCGACCGTCGCGGAAAAATTCGGAACTGGCGCAGTCAAGGCCCAGGGCGATCTGGGTGCCCGGCTCATAGCCTGCCTTCGCAATGGCCTCGAGAATAAGTTTGATTGCCGCTTCGTGGTTCTCGACGCTGGGCGCAAAACCACCTTCGTCGCCCACCGCAGTGGACAGCCCCCGGTCGTGAAGGAGCTTCTTCAGTGCATGAAACACCTCGGCGCCGTAGCGAAGCGCCTCTCGAAACGTGGGCGCGCCCACCGGCAGGATCATGAACTCCTGCAGGTCGAGATTGTTGTTAGCGTGCGCGCCGCCGTTGATCACGTTCATCATGGGCACGGGCAGCGACATGGCACCCGAGCCACCAAAATAGCGGTAGAGCGGGAGACCCGATTGCTCGGCCGCCGCACGCGCCACCGCCATTGACACTGCCAGCATGGCGTTCGCGCCCAGCCGCTCCTTGTTTTCGGTGCCGTCGAGTTCGATCAGCGT
>CAMBZS010000187.1 GCA_945872335.1 Bordetella parapertussis
CCAATGGTTGGCGCAGGTGGCGAGATATTTTTCCCAGGCCCACTTGTACTTGAACGGCACCAGCTGGTTGACGTCAGCGCTGCCGTTGATGATGCGCTTGTCTTCAACGCGCACGCGGCGCGAACTTGAACCCATTACCGTTGAAGCTGGCTTGGGCAGATTGATGGCGGGGGCCGCAGCCGCACCCGCGATCGGCATGGATGCCGGCGCGGAACCCAGCTCCAGATTGATCGGCGGTGCAGGCGGTGCCCGGCGTGTTGGTGTTGCCACTGCGGGCGCGTCATCCCAGGACAGCATTTAAGATCTCGCTTTAACTTTCTTTGATAACAAACTGAGGGAGCGAGAAGAAATCTTCACGCCCTGAATCTTACGGTGCAATGAATAGCCTTGCAACGTCAGGACAAGCTTTGCACGATCACTGGCAGGCTTCGCACTCTGGATCATCGATCGCGCAGAACTTCGGTGCAATGGGCTCACTGCTGGCAGCGCCCCCTGCAGCACCGGCTGCGGCCGCTGTCGCACCGCTGGCACCCGCGTAGTTGAAGCCCGCTGCCCCTGCGCCATCGGCCGACACCGAGTTCAGCTGCCCGATCTTGTCGGTGGTCGATTTCTCCGCATGCGTAGCACCGAGCGTGCGCAGGTAGTAGGTGGTTTTGAGTCCGCGCAACCAGGCAAGCGTGTAGGTGTCGTGCAGTCGCTTGCCCGAGGCACCCGCCATGTAGATGTTGAGCGATTGCGCCTGATCGATCCACTTCTGGCGCCGCGCTGCGCACTCCACCAGCCAACTGGGCTCCACCTCGAATGCGGTGGCGTAGATTTCCCGCAGCTCGGCAGGGATCCGATCAATTCGGGCGAGCGAGCCATCGAAGAACTTGAGGTCGGCCACCATCACTTCGTCCCACAGTCCAAGCCGCTTCAGGTCGCGAACCAGATAGTCATTGACGACGGTGAACTCGCCCGACAGGTTCGACTTCACATAGAGATTCTGGAAGGTGGGTTCGATGCAGGCGGACACCCCGATGATGTTTGAGATGGTGGCGGTGGGTGCGATAGCGACGCAATTGGAGTTGCGCATGCCGTGCTCGCGGATGCGGGCACGCAGGCTCGTCCAATCGAGATGCTCGGTTTCGTCGACCTCGACATGACCGCCGCGCTCGTCGCGCAGCAACCGGATCGTGTCCTGCGGCAGAATGCCGCGATCCCACAACGAACCCTTGAAGCTCGAATATCGCCCGCGCTCCTCGGCCAGTTCGGTGGACGCCCAGTACGCGAAATAGCAAACGGCCTCCATGGAGGCGTCTGCAAATTCAATCGCCTGCTCGCTCGCGTAGGGCACACGCAGCAGGTGCAGGCAGTCCTGGAAGCCCATGATGCCCAGACCCACCGGGCGGTGGCGAAGGTTGGCGTTTCTTGCCTTGCCGACCGCGTAGTAGTTGATGTCGATCACGTTGTCTAGCATGCGCATGGCGGTGTGAATGGTCGCCTTGAGCTTGTCCAGATCGAGCTCCCAGCGGCCATCGCGTTCGCGCATGTGGGCCACCAGATTGACCGACCCCAGGTTGCACACGGCGATTTCGCTATCGCTCGTGTTGAGCGTGATCTCCGTGCAGAGGTTTGAGCTGTGCACGACACCCACGTGTTGCTGGGGGCTGCGCAGATTGCAGGGATCCTTGAAGGTGATCCAGGGATGGCCGGTTTCAAACAGCATCGACAGCATCTTGCGCCAGAGCTGCATTGCCGGCACCTTGCGGAACAGCTTGAGTTCGCCATTGGCGGCGCGCGCCTCATGCCGCAGGTAGGCCTGTTCGAATTCGCGCCCAACCTTGTCGTGGAGGTCACGGCAGTCGGCGGGTGAAAACAGGGTCCATTCGGCGTTTTCCATGACCCGCTTCATGAACAGGTCAGGAATCCAGTTGGCCGTGTTCATGTCGTGCGTGCGGCGACGATCATCGCCGGTGTTCTTGCGCAGCTCGAGAAACTCCTCGATATCCAGGTGCCAGGTTTCCAGGTAGGCGCAGACCGCGCCCTTGCGCTTGCCACCCTGGTTGACCGCCACCGCGGTGTCATTGACCACCTTGAGGAAGGGCACCACCCCCTGGCTCTTGCCATTGGTGCCGCGAATATGGCTGCCGAGCGCGCGAACCGGTGTCCAGTCATTACCAAGACCGCCTGCGTACTTGGCAAGCAGCGCGTTTTCCTTGATGGCCTCATAGATGCCGTCAAGATCGTCGGACACGGTGGTGAGGTAGCAGGACGAAAGCTGTGAACGCTGGGTGCCCGAGTTGAACAACGTGGGCGTGGAGCTCATGAAATCGAACGTGGAGAGGAGTTCATAGAACTCGATGGCTCGCTCTTCGCGGTTGACTTCATTGAGCGACAGACCCATGGCGACACGCATGAAAAATGCCTGCGGCAGCTCGAACCGCTCTTCGTCAATATGGAGGAAGTAGCGGTCGTAAAGGGTCTGCAGTCCGAGGTAAGTGAACTGCAGGTCGCGGTCAGACTGGAGCGCTGCGCCGAGTCGGCGCAGATCAAACTGCAGCAGTTTTTCGTCGATCAGCCCTGCCTCGACACCACGACGGATGAAGCCCGGGAAATAGTCGGCGTAGCGCGCGGCCATTGCCGAATGCGCCACTTCTTCGCCGAGCGCCTCTCGACGCATGGTGTGCAGCAGCAGCCGGGCAGTGACCTGGCTGTAGGCAGGGTCCTTTTCGATCAGTGCACGAGCCGACAGGATCGCTGATTTGTAGACCTCTTCGAGCGGGACGCCGTCGTAGAGGTTGCGCACGGTTTCCGAAAGAACGGTGTTTGCGCTCACGAACTCGCCCAGCCCCACACAGGCCGATGCGATCAGCGAATGCAGCGCGGAAACATCGAGAGGGCGGCGCTGACCGCCCTCGACGACATGCAGGGCTGGCTGGTTGGCGTTGTCGCGCTCCTGGCGCACGGCCGCACGCTCCTGCGAACGGCGTTCGCGGTAGAGCACGTAGGCGCGCGCCACCTCGTGTTCGCCAAAGCGCATGAGCGCGAGTTCAACGTGGTCCTGAATGTCTTCAATATGAAAGGTACCGCCGCCCTGCTTGCCGCGCGCGAGCGCCGAAACCACTGCGCCGGTCAGACGCTCAACCAGCTCACGAACCCTCGCTGACGCCGCGCTCTGCCCGCCATGTACGGCGAGGAATGCTTTGGTCATGGCAACCGAAATCTTGCCTGGCTCAAACGCCACCACCGAGCCATTGCGGCGGATGACCTTGAAGTCGGCCAGGAAAGCGGTCGACGGAGCGCCCGGTGCGGTTTCGACGGTGGCCGCGGCCCCCTGGGGCATCAACGACTCCTGCCTGGTGCGCTCAGCGACTCTCTGCATGCGATTCTCCTTGTTGTGATGGCGATGAGCGCCTGATTGCGCGTCACGCCAGCCTGACCTGTTCTTTGCTGTCCGGACCCGTTCCGAACGACCGCTGCATCACGCCTCGCAAAGCTTCGTGCGCATCTGACACGCGGACAGCCGGACTGTCGGTGATGACGCGGGAAGCACTAAATGTGGGGGGTCTGCCGATCGATGGGCCTAATTCTAGTGGTCGGGACCCACCCGATCAAGTCTTGCAACCGATTCGATCAATGCCGGGGTCAGCGCCTGATCAAGAATCGCATCGATGCATGAACCGACTTTGCCAACCACGGCCTGTCGGTGTTTTCAGGGCATGACAGGCTCGCAAAGACTGAAAAGCTTGCGCCTTTAACTTCAGCGCGCCGTCTGACGCGCTTTTCCAGTCAAAATGGCCTGACGAGCCCTGTTGTTTCAGGACTCGAAAGCACGCGTGTCCAATCGAAGAAGGGTCCGGGGTCTTGCTTGCGGCCGGGGGCCACATCTTCGTGGCCGGCCATCCACCGCAATGGGTGGCGCGCACGCAACAGCCCAATGACTTGCGCGAGGCGCCGATATTGTGCTTCGGTAAATCGGTGCACGCCGTCGCCCTCGAGTTCGATGCCGATCGAAAAATCGTTGCAGCGTTCCCGGTCGAGCATGCTGGAGGGGCCAGCGTGCCAGGCGCGCAGGTCGGTGCCAACGAACTGCACCACCTCGCCGCGGCGCCGGATCAGCAGGTGCGCAGACACCCGCAGATCCGCGAGACCGGCAAGCCTGGGATCATCGCTGGTGGTCAACTGGTTGAGAAACAGGCGCTCGATGGCGTTGCCCGAGAACACACCGGGCGGCAGGCTGATGAAGTGCATCACCAGCGTGTCGACGGCGATCCCCGGTGGACGTGCGTTGAAGTTGGGCGATTCGAGTTGCTTCACCCCGTGCAGCCAACCGTCGGGCGACTCCGACCATTGGAGAGACCTGACGCGGCATGCGGTCATCGTGATGCGGACGGACCGCGGGGCGCTTGCTCGGTGAGATCGCGATGGGCGGTACTGCAATAACTGGAGCCCCGCTCCCCTGCGACCGCATCGCGCGACGGCAGATAGAGCCCGCAATGCGAGCAGCGCAGCATCGGTTCGGGCGGTGACTCACCCGAGGCGGGGTCGGTGCCTGGCGCCCGGGTACCCGCCGAATTGGACTCGGCGGGCGGAGGTGATGCGGCAGACTCCGCACGGCGACGGCCGATTCGCCAGAGGGTCCATCCCAGCCAGGCCACGCCCGCGAGCACGATCCATACAGTGAACTTTCCCATCATCCCCGCCGCAGGATCACCTCGAGAACGAAGCGGCTGCCCACATAGGCAAGGAGCAGCAGCCCGAATCCGCCCAGCGTGAGGCGTAGCGCGGTCTTGCCGCGCCAGCCGCGCAAGCGGCGGCCCAGCAGCAGGACGCCGAACACGCCCCAGGAGATCAGCGTGAACACGGTTTTATGGTCAAGGGTGAGGGGCTTGCCGAATACCTGCTCCGAGAAAAAGACGCCGGTGGCCGCGGTGAGCGTGAGGAAGGTGAATCCGGCTGAAATCAGCCGAAACAGGATTCGCTCGAGCGCGAGGAGTGGCGGAAGATCCTCGAGGATGCGCGCGGTCCACCCCTGCGGCGCCCCCGACCCTGCGTGTAGCGCCCTTTCAGCCACTGCCATCAGTACCGCATGGAGTGCGGCCAGCGCGAGTACGCCGTAGGCGAGCGTGCCTGCGAGCAGATGGGGGACAAAGAGCGGACGCACCGCGCGTTCGCCGAGCTCGGCTCCGGGAAAGGCAAGCGGCAGCATGACGGCGAGGGCTGCAACCGGCAGCAGGAGCCCGCGAAGGGCCTTCAGGCCGGCGCTGAGTGATTCGAGCCAGACGACTGCCATGCCCACCCAGATGGTTGCCGAGAGAATGCTGGCAAAGCCGAACCGCCAGCCTTCGGGCGAGCGGGTGGCCATGAAGAGGGACCCAGCGTGCAGCGCGAGGGCAGCAATCAGCAAAGGCGTGGCAAACCGCCCCGGCACGCGCCACGCGGCGAGGTAAAGCAGGGCCGGCGCAATGAAAACCAGAACCAGTAGAATCTTCACCAATCCAGTTTAACTCAGCCCATGCTCGATACCCTCTCCCAACGATTGTCGCGGGTCGTCAAGACCATCCGCGGCCAGGCGCGGCTCACCGAAGCCAACACGCAGGACATGCTGCGCGAGATCCGCATTGCGCTGCTCGAAGCCGACGTAGCGCTGCCGGTGGTACGCGACTTCATCGCAAAGATTCGCGAGAAGGCGCTAGGCCAGGAAGTGGTGGGCAGCCTCACGCCCGGGCAGGCGCTGGTCGGGGTGGTGCACCGCGAGCTCACCGACCTGATGGGGGGGCAGGGCGCGGGCCTCAACCTCGCGGTGCAGCCGCCGGCGGTGATCCTGATGGCGGGTCTGCAGGGCGCAGGCAAAACCACCACAGTGGGGAAACTCGCGCTGTGGCTTCGCGGGCAGAAGAAAAAAGTGCTCACTGTCTCTTGTGACGTCTACCGGCCCGCTGCCATCGAGCAGCTGCGGGTGGTCACCGAGCAGGCGGGGGCCGATTTTTTCCCTTCCTCTGCCGATCAGGTCCCGCAAGTGATCGCCGAAGCTGCGCTGCAGTGGGCGCGCACGCACTACCATGATGTGCTCCTCATCGATACCGCGGGCCGGCTGGCGATCGACGAGGCCATGATGCGCGAGATCGCTGCGCTCGCCGCGACCGCAAGGCCGGTGGAAACGCTCCTGGTGGTCGACGCCATGCAGGGGCAGGATGCGGTGAACACCGCGCGCGCTTTTGGCCAGACCGTGCCCCTCACCGGCGTGGTGCTCACCAAGCTAGACGGCGACTCGCGCGGCGGTGCCGCGCTCTCGGTCAAGGCGGTCACGGGCGCGCCCATCAAGTTTGCCGGGATCGGTGAAAAAATCGATGGCCTCGAGGCTTTTCATCCCGAGCGCATGGCGGGCCGCATCCTCGGCATGGGCGACATCGTCTCCCTGGTGGAGGAAGCGGGCCGGGTGGTCGATCAGCAGGCCGCCCAGAAGCTTGCCGCCAAACTCAAATCGGGCGACCGGTTCGACCTGAATGATTTTGCGGCCCAGATCGGGCAGATGAATCGCATGGGGGGGCTGGGTTCGCTCATGGACAAGCTGCCGGCGCAGATGCAGCAGGCTGCCGCTGGCGCCGACATGGCACAGGCCGAGCGCCAGATGCGCCGCATGCAGGGCATCGTCCATTCCATGACCCCGGCCGAGCGCAGCCGCCCCGAACTGATCAAGGCCTCGCGCAAGCGCCGGATCGCAACCGGCGCAGGCGTGCAGGTACAGGAGGTGAACCGGCTCCTGAACCAGTTCGAGCAAATGCAGACCATGATGAAACGCATGCAAAAAGGCGGGATGGCCAAGATGATGCGAAGCCTCAAGGGCGCCTTTCCGGGCATGCGCTGAGTTCGCCCGCCATGGACCCGCACGCGCTTCTCGCCGAACTCCGTGGCGCCTTTTCCGGCCGGCTGCTCGATGCGGCAGCCGACATGGCGCCTTTTCTCACCGACTGGCGAAAACGCTACGTGGGCCGGGCGCTCGCTGTGGTGCAGCCCGACACTGCGGCCGATGTCGCATCCGTGGTTCGCTGGTGCGCCGCCCGGCGCGTGCCCGTGGTGCCACAGGGCGGCAATACCGGGTTGTCAGGTGGGGCAACGCCCGATGACTCCGGACGTGCGCTGGTGCTATCGCTCGCGCGGCTCAACCGGGTACGCGCGGTCGATACCGCCAATAATTCCATCACGGTCGAAGCGGGTTGCGTGCTCGCAGACATTCAGCGGCACGCCGCCGAGTCGGGGCGACTGTTCCCGCTCAGTCTTGCGGCCGAGGGCTCCTGCACCATTGGCGGCAACCTCTCCACCAACGCTGGAGGGGTGCAGGTGCTGCGCTTCGGGAACGCGCGCGAACTCTGCCTGGGTCTCGAAGTGGTCACGGCCGCGGGCGAGCTCTGGGATGGCTTGCGGGGCTTGCGCAAAGACAACACCGGCTA
>CAMBZS010000188.1 GCA_945872335.1 Bordetella parapertussis
CTTAATCAGACATATCTTCAGCACGCGAAAGGCCAATGACCGTGAGAAGAACCGCCTCACCCCAAACTTCGGGCTTAAAGCTCGCTCAGGTGGATGCACATGAGATTCAGCCGCATGAGTACAAAGACCTGCCTGAATTGACAGACCAAATGCTGGAGCGCGCAGTCGTGAAGCAAGGTGGTCGGCGGAAGTCCAAAACATCCGTGTCAGCTAATCAGTCTGCGACTGTTCCCTGACGTCATCGAGCATTGGCTTGTAACCGGTCCGGGTTGGCAGACGCGGATGGCCGAGCGTTTGGCAAGAGGGTCTGGGGCGGGTGCAGGAGCTCGCATTAACCTCCGCATCGAGGTCAGGGGCGGAGCCCAGCCCTTGCGTCCACAGCCGCAACTGCTGAAAGTCGGTGTCCCGGATCACCCCTTCAGGAGCCCAAACATGACCGCTGTACCCAAACCGAGAGTCCTCGGTGCCATCCTTTACCCCGATTTCGAATTGCTCGATTTCTACGGGCCGCTGGAGATGTTCGGTTCGACCGGACATGGACTGAAGATAGTGACGATTGCCGAGCAGGTCGGGCCGGTCCGCTCGGTGCAAGGCCCCTGCACCGTCGCCGATTTCGATTTCGCCTCCGCGCCGATGCTCGATCTGATTCTGCTGCCCGGCGGGATTGGCACCATGGAACAACTGGGGAACGCCGCGATGTGCGTCTTCCTGCAGACCAGGGCCGCGCAGGCCGAGGTCGTTATGTCGGTGTGTTCCGGTTCGGCCATCCTCGCCCGCGCCGGCCTGCTCGATGGCCGACGTGCCACGTCGAACAAGCTGTTCTTCAATCTCGCGACGTCTCAGAGCGACAAGGTGGAGTGGGTGGAGCAGGCGCGCTGGGTGGAAGACGACAAGTTCGTGACCTCCTCAGGCGTCTCGGCCGGCACCGACATGGCGCTCGGCGTCATAGCGAAACTCTATGGTCGCGCCCACGCCGAGCAGGTGGCGGTGATGACCGAGTACGAGTGGCAATCCGACGCGACGCGCGATCCGTTCAGCCAGTACGTCAATCAGGGGAATATTGAGGAGTACCTGGCCTTGCTGGGTCGGGGGTGAGGACTGGGGCTGGAAGACATCTGATGGGCGGGTAGAGCCAGGCTCCCGCCTCATCAGAGGCGGCTAGCCCGTGGGCACCCGCGCATCGGGATTCGATGCCCATCGGGATTCGATGCCTGCCCGGGATTCGATGCCTGTCCTGGATTAGCTGTCGGGCCTACCGCGCGGCGGTGCGGCCCGGGCTCAAGCCGGGTCGCGTTCGCGAGATGGAGGACCGCCTCAACGGCGGGATTCGATGCCCGGGATTCGATGCCTGTCCTGGATTAGCTGTCGGTGGGCACCCGCGCATCGGGATTCGATGCCCATCGGGATTCGATGCCCGGGATTCGATGCCCGGGATTCGATGCCTGTCCTGGATCGGGATTCGATGCCGGGATTCGATGCCTGTCCTGGATTAGCTGTCGGGATTCGATGCCTGTCCTGGATTAGCTGTCGTGCCTACCGCGCGGCGGTGCGGCCCGGGCTCAAGCTGGGTCGCGTTCGCGAGATGGAAGACCGCCTCAAGGCACGCATCGCGGGCCTGCTCGACAAGGTGGAGACCTTCGGCGGCGAATTCGATTTCGTGCAGCACATCGCCGCCCCGTTTCCACTGATGACGCAATTCTGGGACAGGCATCATCTCCGTCATCTCCGCTACCTGCGAGCGATGGAGCGGCCGAGTTCAGCGGGCTATACGCCTGACGGACTGGAACGATCTGGTACAGGCATCGTCTCAGGCGGCATCCCCCCGTTGACCACAACGCTCCGCCCCAATTAGCGTTCGCCGCAGTCGGCAAGGAAGCCGCTCAACACATGACTCAAGGAGGTCACGGATGACCCGTCCACGTTCAACGCTCGTTTCACCGGCGGAGACACGCTACTACCACTGCATGGGCCGATGCGTTCGGCGTGCGTTTCTTTGTGGTGACGACGAACGCACCGGACGCAACTTCGATCATCGCAAAGCGCTCATTCTCCAACGACTCAAGTTGCTCACCGAGGTGTTTGCCATCGACCTCTGCGCCTATGCGGTGATGAGCAACCACTACCACCTTGTGCTGCGCCTGAATCTCGAACGGGCTGCCGCTTGGACCCAACGGGAGGTCGCGAGCCACTGGGCTAGCATTTATCGCGGGCCACCCTGTCTCGACAAGTATCTGAATGACTTCCCGCTGTCAGCCACCGAGGAGGCGCTCCTGGCTGAGCATTGCGCAATCTGGCGCCGTCGCCTGACCGATTTGAGTTGGTTCATGCGCAGCCTCAACGAGTTCATCGCGCGGCAGGCCAACGCAGAGGACCAATGCACCGGTCATTTCTGGGAAGGGCGCTTCAAATCACAAGCGCTGCTCGACGAGGCCGCGCTCTTCACAGCCATGGCCTATGTCGATCTGAACCCCGTGCGCGCCGGGCTAGCGCAGTCACTGGCGGATTCTGACTTCACGTCTATACAGCAGCGTCTCCTTCAACTCGCTAAGCGCGATGCGCCGACGGCTGCCACCCGAATGCCGGAACTACTGCCATTCGCGCAAACCATTCACTCCCAAATGTCCGACGCATTGCCCTATAACCTGCAGGACTACATTGACCTGATCGACACCACGGGACGACTGGCCCATCCGCTCAGGCGCAGTCGCATTGGAGAGCAAGTACCCAAGCTTCTCGACATGCTGGGGATAGGCGCCAACGAATGGCTTGCTACCGTGGGTCATCTACACGTCCGGTTCAGACTGTTCATCGGGTCACCGCACCGGTTGCGCGAATGCGCAAAAGCCCGGGGGTGGCACTGGGTGAAGGGGCACGCGGCGGCCCGCCGGCTGTATGTCAGGGCAACGCCAGCATGTGCGCTCAGTGGCGGGCCGAACGAGTCCCGGCAGGATGGTTGGTTGGTCTTTAAGTAATACACTTAGATTTCATGTATTACTTTCAGGAGCCACTCATGGCCACCACCATGACAGTCAAAGGTCAGGTCACCATTCCAAAGAAAGTGCGCGATGCGCTGCATCTGTTGCCCGGCGACAGCGTGGATTTTGATGTGAACGATGCCGGCCAGGTGGTCGTGCGCAAAGCCGGGGACCGCCCTGCCCACCAACGCGACCGCTTTGAATCGGCGCGCGGCAAAGCAGAAGTGAAGTGGCGCACCGATGACTTGATGGCGCTGCTACGCGGGACCGACTGAGCGCGCTTAGATGCTCCTTGTGGACACCAACGTGCTGGTCGATGTGCTCACCGATGACCCGGTCTGGGCAGACTGGTCGATGCGCCAGCTACGAGCGCAGTCACAGGTGCGCAGGCTCTGCATCAACCCGGTGATCTACTCGGAGTTGTCGTTGTTGTTTGATTCGGTAAACGCGCAGGAAAAGGCCATTGAAGGGATGGGCCTCAGCTGCGAGGAGTTACCCCGTCCGGCGCTGTTTCTGGCAGGTCGCGCGTTCATCCACTATCGACGCCAAGGTGGTGCCAAGGGCAACGTGCTCGCCGATTTCTTTATTGGCGCTCATGCCGCGGTCATGAGTTGCGGCATTCTCACTCGCGATTCACGCCGCTACCGCACCTCCTTCCCCACCGTTCCGCTGTTAACGCCTGTGTGAGTTTCTGTGAGTCGTCAATCTGGGACAGGCATGGATCGTCAATCTGGGACAGGCATCGATCGAGGCGATCCAGGACAGGCATCGATCGAGGCGGCAATCTGGGACAGCCACCATCCAGAGTCGCGCTGCGCTAACGCTCCCACAGCAGCAAACCCGCCAGCGCAGTCTCCATCACCAGAAACACCCACGGCCAGCGCCCGGCGCGCTCAAGACCGAAGCTGACCACCCGGCCAGCGGCCATCCCGAGCAGAGCAACCGCGACTGCCAGCAACACGCCCGAACGAAGCCCGACATCCTGCGCCGCGACGGCGAGCAACACGGCGATCGCAATGCCAAACCCGCCGTACACCGCCCGCACTTCGTTGCGGGCGTCTGCGGTCTCGGGCACGAGTTTGACGAACGAGACCACGAATTGCGGGCGCACCAGAGCGCAGACACCCATCCCCAGAAAGAACACCACGTTGATCCAAATGCCGATGCTCATCGCCGGTCGCTCTCTGATTGTCCCTGCGCCCCCACCTCAGCCCTCGCCAGCCTTACCCCACTGCGGCTTGCGCTTCTCCAGAAACGCCGCAATGCCCTCATCCAGATCGCCGTTAGCGACGGTGAGAATCTGGTTGCGGTCTTCCATCGCGATCGCCGCGTCCAGACTCTGCGCATCGACGCTGGCCCAGAAGGCTTCCTTGGAAAGCCGCAGGCCAAGCGGCGCGGTGGCGACCATGTCATCGGCAAGGGCGCGCCCGGTGGCCACCAACTCAGCCTCCGGCACCACATCGCTCACCAGTCCCAAGCGCAGGGCGCGTGCGGCGTCGATGAATCGTCCGGTATAGAGCAGTTCGGCGGCGTTCGAGGTGCCGATTAGCCGCGGCAGGTGATAGCTCGATCCCATCTCGCAGCCGGACAAGCCAATCTTGATGAACGCGCAGTTCATCTTGGTGCCCTCGGCGGCAATGCGCACATCGCAACCGAGCGCGATCGAAAAGCCGCCGCCGGCGGCGTGGCCGTGCAGCAACCCGATGATGGGCTGTGGCGCGCGACGCATCTTCATCACCAGACCAGAGAAACTGCGCTGGCTTTTCATGCCTTCGTCGGCGTTGCGCATGGGATTGCGCTCGGGATCTTTCATGTCGAGGCCGGCGCAGAACATGCGGCCTGCGCCGCGCATCACCACCACGCGCACCTCGTAGTTGGCTTGCAGACTGTCGAAGTAATGATGCAGTTCCTCGACCATTCGGCGTGAAAGCGAATTCAGTGCATCGGGTCGATTGAAGATCAGCCAATCGACCGGGCCGTCTTTTTCTACCAGCAGTGCCGTGTAGTTCATGTTGATGCTCTCGAGTTGGCCAAGGTTATTCGCCCTTCAGCGCCTTCATGAACATGCCCTTGTCGAAGTAGTCGCGCCAGAAACTGATTTTGCCGTCGACCACTTCGAATACGCCGCTTACCGGCAGCGCTACCGGCTTGCCGTTCATGACGAAACGGTCGATGCGTTCGTTCATCACCACCTTGTCGCCGGCGGCCTGGCGCAGCACTTCAAACTGTACCGGCTCATTGCCGGCAACGATGGGGGCCAGGAACTCGCGCATTTTCTCGCGCCCGCGCATGTCGCCCAGCGGCACGTTGTCGTAGTAGCAATCGTCGGTCACCAGCGCGAGCGCGCCGTCCAGATCCTTGCGATCGAAGGCCGCCATGAAGGCGTTGACCACCTGTTCTGCATTCATCTCGAACTCCCCGGGTTAAATGGATAGCGCTGGCGACTATACGACGCGGGCCTAGGGAGAGAGAAAGATTTCTGGAGAAAGATTTCTAGGACCAAAGATTTCTGGGACAGGCACTGTCTTATCGGGATTTCTGGGACAGGCACTGTCTCATAGGCACTGGCACTGTCTTTTCAGCACGACTGTCTTATCTGGGACAGGCATCGTCTTATCGGGAACCAGCAGCCGCAGCAAAACCGCCGCCTTCCGCGCGCCGTGTTCAGCCGCCCACGACCTTGACCTCCCCCCGTGCACGCGGTGGCGCCAGCAATTCGTAGCCCGGAAAGCCATTCTCAAGCTCCCGATAACAGGTCTCGTTGTAACGCTTGAAGCCGCCGGTATACACCATGAAGACCCGCGGCTTGCCGGGAATATTCGCGCCGGAATACCAGCTTTTGGTGGTGAGCGCGCCGGGCCTGCGCTGGGCGTAGCGCAGGGTCTCCTCGCGCCATTGTTCCTGCGAAGCAGGTAGTGGATGGAGCAGCGGGCGACCGTGCTGGTCCAGCCACTCGATGGTGTCGAAAATGAAGTCGACCTGCTGCTCGGCCAGCGTCGCCATATTCGAAAGCACCGAGGGCGACATGGCGCTGGAGGGCAGAAAGAGATTGGGGAAGCCGTGCACCATGGTGCCGAGATAATTCAGCGGGCCGTCCACCCACTCGTCTTTGATCGAACGCCCGCCGACGCCTGAAATGTCGATCGCAAACACCGGCCCGGAGATGGCGTCGAAGCCCGTGGCATACACAATCACATCGAGCGGGATAGTCTCGGCCGAGGTTCTGATCCCTTCGGGCACGATCTCTTCAATAGGCGTCTCCGGCAATGAGATAAGACGCACGTGGGGCTGATTGAAGGTTTTGAGGTACACATCGCTCTGACACGGCCGCTTGCCGCCGTAGGGATGATCCCAGGGCACGAGATGGTCTGCGGTCCACGCGTCGTTCACCTGCTCCCGCATCTTCTGGCGGAGGAAGTCTGAAATCGCAGCGTTCGCTTCAGGTAAGTAGGCATCCCGGAACGCCAGTCCGATGTACTTGCCGTCCCAGGCTGCCTGCAATACCTGCTCACGTTCGGCCGCGGCGAGGTCGTAGTAGCGCTCTTCGCCCATACGCAGCGGAGTGTGGCCACCAAAGGTCTCGCGGAAGGCGCGGCGGATGGCTTGCGGATCTTCGCGCAGCGCCGCGACCAGATTTGGATCCATCGGGCCCGCAGCGGTGGGGGTGACGTAGTTGGCAGTGCGCTGGAAAACGTAAACCTCGGCCGCGAGCTTCGCGATTTCCGGAATGACCTGCACGCCTGAGGATCCGGTGCCGATCACACCCACCCGCTTGCCGCGCAGATCGACGCTGCCGTCTTTGGGCCAGCTGGAGGTGAAGTAGGCCTCGCCCGCGAAGTCCAACACGCCCTTGATGTCCGGCGCCTTGGGGTCCGACAGCGCGCCGATGGCGAGCACCGCATACCGGCACACGATCGTCTCACCCGCAGAGGTCTGCACCGACCACCAACCCGTGCCTTCGTCGTAACGGGCCGCGATCACCCTGGTGTTGAAAGTGATGTCCTTCAACACCTCGCAGCGCTCGGCCACAAAGCGGAGATACCGCTGAATCTCGTGCTGCCCCGCGCAGGCGTCGGACCAGTCCCATTCGCGCACGACGTCGTTGTTGAAGAAATACGCGTAGTTGTAGCTCTCCACATCGCAGCGCGCCCCTGGATAGGCGTTCCAGTACCAGGTACCGCCCACATCAGACCCACGCTCGAAGCCGCGCACGCTGAGCCCGCGCTGGCGTGCCTGCCACAGGGCGTAGATCCCGGCGAAACCGGAGCCGACCACCACCACGTCGCAATCGGGTTGGGCTTTCGTGCTGTGATTCTCGGTCATATCGTCTCTCGCAAGTGTCTGGGCACGCCGTTGGGCGGCGTGGGTTTGGGAGCGGTGATTCGCCGCGTTGGGTTGCGTGAGTATAGGCGCTGAGCTTGATCGGTTGAGGTTGCCGAGCGTTGCCGTTCGCGGA
>CAMBZS010000189.1 GCA_945872335.1 Bordetella parapertussis
GTTGCGATTTGGTGAGGAACTGGGTGGGCAGGAAATCGAACCGGGCACCGAGGCCGGTGAGCCAGGCGACCGCGGGCCCGGCGTGCTGGGCGAGCGCTTCAATGAAGTGCGGGTCGGTGAGGCTCAGGGCGCGCACCATGCCACGCGGCCGGGATTCTGCGCTCTGCTCGATCAGGTCTGGGTCGAGGCTTCCGCAGCCGTTCTCGGCAAAGTGCGTCTCGAAGTCGTCAGAGACCTCGCGATGACTCTTCATGCGGAGGTACGCCTCGGTGTAGCGGCTCTGCCCGCCGCGATCCTCGATTGGCGCGCGCTCGAGCACCGCCACCCGGGCACCGCGCTCGGCAGCCGACACAGCGGCCGACAGCCCGGCGATTCCGCAACCAGCGACGATCAGATCGAAGGAATGTCTTGTGGGCATCAGCGGTGCTCCAGGATCGGGATCGCCGGATTTGACAGGAGTTACCTCATGCGCACAAGGCCAACGGTGGGTTTGACGGAATGGGCCGAGCGGCTGCGGTCTCGGGTTGACAGTGGTTCCGGATCGCTGCGCGGGCGCGGGTGGCTGATGGCATACTCCCAGGCGTCCCTTTCCAACTCATCAAGCGGATCTCGACATGGCCTTGAAAAATCCAGCCCGACAGTTACGAGAACTCCTCGCGCGTCCGCAAATGCTGATTGCACCTGGCGCCTACGACTGCATCACCGCCCGCATGATTGAGCAGGCGGGATTCGACGCGGTGTACATGACCGGCGCGGGCACCGCCGCCACGCTCGGTTATCCCGACTATGGTCTCACCACCATGACCGAGATGGCAGGCAACGCAGGCCGGATCGCCGATGCGGTCGGTGTTCCGGTGTTTGCCGATGCCGATACCGGCTTTGGCAACGAACTCAACATGACGCGCACCGTGCGCGAATACGAACGTCGGGGCGTGGCGGGTATGCATATCGAGGACCAGGCCTTTCCCAAGAAGTGCGGCCACCTTGAAAACAAGACCGTCATCGATCGCGCAGCGTTCGTGAACAAGATCCGCGCAGCGGCGGGCGCCCGGGAGTCGGCCGACTTCCTGATCATCGCCCGAACCGACAGTCGCGCAAGCCTCGGGCTGGATGAGGCGATTGGTCGCGTGAACGATGCGCTGGAGGCGGGCGCAGACATGGCCTTTGTGGAGGCCGCGCAGAACCTTGATGAAGTCGCCGACATTCCGCGGCGGGTTCACGGGCCATGCCTGCTCAATCTCGTTTGGAAGGGCAAGACACCTGATGTGCCGTTTGCCGACGCGGAAGCGATGGGCTACCGGATTGCGATTCTCCCGGGCATGTTGTTCAAGGCGGTGATGGCCACCTGCGATCGTGTGCTGGAGGAAACCCGACGGCTGGGTCGGCATGCCGCTCCCGGCCTGGAACTCACCCCGCAGCAAAGCTTCAACCGCGTAGGCGCGATCGAGTGGGATGAAATTTCCCGCCGCTACAAGGTTTCCTGAGGGCTGCGTTCCATGACCGCTTCCGCTCACGCGTCAACGCTTTACGACAAGCTCTGGACGGCGCATGCAGTGCATGAGCGCGCCGATGACGGCCAGACGCTGCTCTTCATCGATCGGCATCTGTTTCACGAAGGCTCGGCCCGGGCCTTCGAGATTCTTGCCGAGCGCGGGCTCCCGGTTCGAAGCCCGGAGCGAACCTTTGGCGTGGCTGATCACTACGTTCCCACCCGTGGCCCAGCGATTGACGATCAGCCGGATTCAGAGGCGCGCTCCCTGATCCGCCGGTTCGAGGCCAACGCCGCGCTGCACGGCATTCGTGCGTTCGGAATGGGACACCCGCGCCAGGGGATCGTGCACGTGATCGGGCCCGAGCAGGGGCTTTCGCTGCCTGGCATGACGATTGTCTGCGGTGACAGCCACACGGCCACCCACGGGGCGATGGGAGCGCTTGCCTTCGGCATTGGCGCCTCCGAAGTCAGCCAGGTCCTTGCCACACAAACGCTCTGGCAACGCAAGAGCCGCTCGATGCTGATTCAGGTCGAGGGTGCGCTCGGGCGCGGCGTCACCGCCAAAGACATCATCCTTGCCATCATCGGGAAGATCGGCGCGGCCGGGGCCACTGGTCACACCATTGAATATGCAGGTAGCGCCATCCGGTCACTGTCCATGGAAGGACGGATGACGGTCTGCAACATGTCGATCGAGGCGGGCGCGCGCTCGGGGTTGGTTGCGCCGGACGACACCACGTTCGAATGGGTCGCAGGTCGGGAGCATGCGCCGCGCGGTGACCAGTTCGACCGGGCGGTGGCCGACTGGCGCAGGCTTGTTACCGATCCTGGCGCGCCATTCGATCGGGTGGTCACGATTGATGCAGGCGCGCTTGAGCCCATGGTCACCTGGGGCACCAGTCCCGAGCACGTGATCGGCGTGTCACAGCGGGTGCCCGACCCGTCAGCCGCGGCCAATGCCGCCGCATCGCAGTCCATGCGCGCGGCGCTCGACTACATGGGGCTGCAACCCGGCATGGCCTTGGCCGACGTGCCGATCCGTCATGTGTTCATCGGTTCCTGCACCAATGCCCGACTGGGAGACCTTCAGGCGGCAGCTGCGCTCGTGAAGGGCCGGCGTGTTGCCCAAGGCGTGCGCGCGCTGGTGGCGCCCGGTTCCGACGACGTGCGACGGCAGGCGCAGGCCCTCGGGCTCGACCGTATCTTTGTCGATGCGGGCATGCAGTGGGGCTTTTCGGGTTGCTCGATGTGTGCCGGCATGAATGGTGATCTGGTTCCGGCAGGTGAGCACTGCGCCTCGACCTCGAACCGGAATTTCGTGGGTCGCCAGGGGGTCGGCGCGAGGACGCATCTGGTGAGTCCGGTCACGGCTGCGGCCGCTGCACTCACGGGCCGACTGACCGACCCCCGCACGATTGCCTGAATCGGAGTGACTCATGAGTAAACCCGTCTTTACCGTCGTTGAGTCGGTGGCAATTCCGCTCGATCGCCGCAATGTCGATACCGATCAGATCATCCCGGCGCGTTTTCTCCGGAAGCCTCGTGCGGCCGGCATGGGGGCGTATCTTTTCCATGATCTGCGGCTCGATGGGAACGGGCAACCCAGGCCCGAATTCGTCTTCAATGATCCCGCTCGCCAGGGCGCGACAATCCTCGTCGCGCGCGAGAATTTCGGATCGGGTTCGTCGCGCGAGGCCGCGGTCTATGCGCTGTGGGATGGTGGAATCCGGGTGGTGATCGCGCCCAGCTTTGGCGATATTTTTTATTCGAATTCGCTCAAGAACGGATTGCTTCCCGTGGTCTTGCCCGCCGACAAGGTGGAGTCTCTTTTGGGGGTGGTGCAGGCCGCGCCGGCAGCCCGTGTCCGGGTAGACCTTGAAGCGCAGACGGTGACGGTCGCCGGTCAGGCGCCAGAGCGATTCGAACTCTGTCCGTTTCAAAAGCTTCTGTTGCGTACCGGCCAGGATGAACTCGGCTATACCCTGGCGCTGGAAGCAAGCGTCAGGCAGTTTGAGTCGGCACGGGCTGTGGAATCGCCCTGGATATAGCGCATGGGGGCCGGTTGGCCCCCGCAGCGGCTGGGTCAAGGCGCAGCGAGCGCGTGCCGGTCGGTGCGGCCCTCGTGAAGCACCCGGTCGGCCATCACCTGGCAGCGCTTGATCAGCCGGGGCTCGTCTGCGCGGTAATCGGCAAGCGCCTGATGGATGGTCCGCAGGTTGTCCCACATCAGCACATCGCCGCGCGTCCATTCGAAGGTGTAGACAAAGCGGCTCTCGGTCTGATGACGGAACAGAAAGTCGAGAAGTTCATCTGACTCTGTGCGGTCCATGCCGTCGATCCACATGGCGTAGCCTGGGTTCGCGTACAACGACCGCGCGCCTGAAACCGGGTGGACCAGCACCAGCGGATGGGAGACAGGTGGCTTGGTGCGGCGTTGCGCATCGGTGAGCGCCGGGCGCGCGCTGTTTCGTTCGCGGCGCATCATGTCCCAGAATTTTGAGAAGTCATGCGTCGCGGTGCGGCCCGCGATGCGGCGTTTGATGTGCTCAGGCAGCGATTCATACGCAGCCACCATATCGGCGAACTGGGTGCTGCCAAGAGGCCGGCCGTCGCGCTGCGGCACTTCCAGGGCATAGAGCACATTGGCATAGGCGACGGTTGCGCTGTAGGACATGTCCGTATGCCAGCCTTGGCCGGCATCGGCAATGCCGATGGGCTTGCCGTCGCGAATGATGTTGGACAACACCATCACCTGCGGGAGTCCGGGCTCCTGAAACATGCCGGCAACATTTTCCTCAAGCGTGCCAAAGCGTCCGCTGAAGTCAAACTGTTGCCGAGCGGTGAGTGTCTGATTGGGGAAGCGGAGGACGCCATGCCTCGCGAGCGCCGTGACCACCGCCTGATGCCCGCTGTCAGACAGCGGCTCCGAGAGGTCAAGGCCGTGCACGGTCGCGCCAAGGGAATGATTGCCGGGGATGATCTGCATCGCGGGTCCAGGGGCAAAGAAAGCAACATTTTCGCAGTGCGCTTGATGCACGGCAAACGCGGTGGCCAGTCACCCGGGCGTTCAGCGGGGGCGCAGGCCGAACGCCAGGAGCCTCCGAGGAGTTTCGTCAGGATCACAAGGTTCGGTCGGCGTGCCGGCTGGTTGCTCCCTTGAGCCGCGAGTTAGTTCAGGCGCTGCTCGATCAGTTCAAGACGGTCGGTGGCATTGCGCGGCAGCGGAATCCGTGCGCCCTGGAAAAAAACCTGCAGGTCACGAAGCGATGAAGCCTGCACCTGCCATGGCGCCTTTCCAAAGAAGCTTCGGCTCTGGTCGGGCGTGATCTCGGCGCGGGTGAGTGCGCCGGTTCCATCGGTGACGCAGACGATCACCGGTTTGCCTGATGTGAGATACACCATGCCACCGTCCTTCGACGGGTTCCGGGGTTGTGCCTGGGGTACCGGGACAGTTGTCTGTGTGCACTCGAATGCCGAGGCGGCTGCGGTTGCCGCCGCGGGGGCAGCGGTTGGGGTTGCGCCCGGCGCGGTCACCTGTGCGGTTGCGGGCGGGGTAGGCGGGGCGCTTGCTGCGGCAGTTGCCGCTGAGCCAGCGGGCGTGTTGGCTGATGGAGCGGCGGCGGCCGCAGCTGGTGGAGCTGAGGGAGCGACAGCTGTTGGAGCAGCCGCCGTCTTTGCTGGCGCTGGCGCGTTCGGCATTCCGGATGGAGCGCTTGTCTGGGGGGGGTTGGTTGCTGCGGACTGTCCGACTGGGTTGGTGGATGGCGAGCTCACCTGCCCCGCCTGGGGCGCAGCAGGTGCGGCCGCAGGTGACCGGGGCGGTGTGGAGACGGCGGACGAAGCGCCCGCTGCTGGCGGGGCCGCGGACGACGAGGCCGTGACGGACGATGATGGAGCGGCCGCGGACGACGATGGCACAGGTGTGGAGGCGGGTGTGGAGGCGGGTGTGGCGGTCGGCGGCGCTTTGCCCCCGGGCGCCTCCTCGGGTCTTGGGGCACCACTGGCCGACTTCGCGGCGGTACTCCGCTGCGCTGAAGCGGAGGATGCCACGGGTTGTGCCGCGCCACCCGACGCTGGCGCGCGTGCAGGTTGTAGGGCTGAACCGATCGCAAGGGCGCCTGCGATCAAAAGCCCTGGAATGCCCACCACCCACAGGGCAAAGCGAAGCGGACGGTTCGCAGCTGAATCGATGATCCTCGCCAACATGCCGGGAATCGGCACAGGCCCTGCCGTCGACTGGGTGGAAGCGGTGAGGTCGTGATCGGACGCGCGGGGGGCCTCGGCGTTCCGAGGGGGTGTGGGTTCGCGCGCTACCGGGGTGCCGGTAAAGGGCTCTTCGCGCTGCGTACGGGTTGGGGTGTCGTCTGTTGGGGCAGTAGGAACCTCGTCTGCCGCTGCGGCGGGGCGAATATCCCAATGAAAAGCGGCTGCGCCAAGGGCTGCAAGGCAGGCATTCAGCGCCGGTGGGTGCTCGATGATAAGGATCAGCCGAAGCCCTGAGCCCGGCAGCGCCCGACACAGTCGGACCAGGAGCTGGATCGAGTCGGGCGCACGCTCGGCGTTCACCCGCACAGGCAGCACAGCCAGTCGCTCGACGCCGGTGGTCGTGTCGGTCGCCTCGCGAATTGAAAGCCCTGCGACGATCCGGTTCACGTGCTCGATGAGTTCGGTTGGGTCAAGCGGTGCGTCGGCCGCGACACGGACGGCCGGTGTGTCATGCAGGCGGCGCAGCAACCGGAGTGCCGAATGCTGGACCGCAAGCGGGCGGTCGCTGGACAGCACCAGGTTCAGCCGCTGGTTGACCAGCGAATCGAAGGCGACGTCAATCATGTCGGAATCTTAACGCTTGAGGGACCACGTTCAGTGCTGGGATGCCGCATCTGTCGTCTGTCGATCAGCCATCGCCTCGATCACCCGTTCGCGGACCAGTTCGGGCGCAAATGACTCAATGAACGCAAATGTGAAATCGCGCAGATAGGCGCCCCGCCGAACGGCAACGCGGGTGGTATTGATCGGGAACAGCCCGGCGGCGCCGAAGCATTTCAGCTGACGGTCGCGCTCGGGATCAAAAGCGACCGAGGCGATGATCCCCACGCCCAAGCCCAGTTCCACATAGGTCTTGATCACGTCTGAATCAATGGCGGTCAGCACGATATCGGGCGACAGCCCGCGGTCCGCGAACGCGCCGTCTATGTGGCTGCGTCCGGTGAACTCCTTACTGTAGGTGACGACCGGATAGGTCGCGATCGCCTCCAGGGTCAGTGCTTTCTCACGAGCCAGGGGATGATCGGGCGGCACCACGACCGAGTGCGTCCAGGTGTAGGCCGGGAGCGCCACCAGCTCGTCGAAGTGGTCCAGCGACTCGGTGGCGATGCCGATGTCGGCTTCGCCGCTCAAGACCCACCGCGCCACCGCAGAGGGGTTACCCTGCTGTAGCGAGAGCCTGACTTTCGGATAGCGCTCGCGAAATGCCGCGATGACTGGCGGCAGGGCATAGCGTGCCTGAGTATGGGTGGTGGCGATCGTCAATCGCCCGGAGTCGCCCGCTGCGTAGTTTTCACCCACCCTTCGCAGGTTGTCGATCTCGAGGAGTATCCGGTCAATGATCCCGATCAGCTCCTGCCCGGGCGGGGTGAGCGCAACAAACCGGCGACCGTGGCGCTCGAAGATATCGACGCCAAGTTCCTCCTCGAACTCTCGAATCTGCTTGGACACGCCCGGCTGCGAGGTGTGCAGTGCACGGGCGGCGTCGGTCAGGTTGAGCTTGCGCCGAACGGTTTCCCGAACATAGCGCAGTTGCTGCAAATTCATAAGCTGATGCTCCGGTGGAATCAAAAACGCAGATAACAAAACTATATATTATTTTGATTCCCAGGCGCAGCTGCGGCTTCATCACCGGGCAACCTTCC
>CAMBZS010000190.1 GCA_945872335.1 Bordetella parapertussis
TGGACGCACCGTTAAAACAAAGGTGACTGGTTGGCGCCCGGCCTGTCGGCTGGCTAAGGCGACAACGAGATCCAAATTAACCGACTAAGCATGTAGAACTGTTCATGGAAGTCTTGCGGACGCGGGTTCGATTCCCGCCGGCTCCACCATTTACTCAAAGCCCAACCCTTATCGGTTGGGCTTTTTTCTGCCCGAAACGCCACTGTTGGCGCGGTTCCGGACACCTGCCTCTTGAGCGCGCCCTTGCCGGGCCGCCGACTTTCGGCCTCGACATCGCCGGTTTTCTCTCTCCGTTCTCTGTTGGCCTCTTGACCGTCCAAGTGCCCAAGTCCACTGTTTTCGCAGTCTTGAGAGCAGGCGGTTGCGGTTTCCGTCTGCTCAGGAGACGGCGACCGAGAACGCAGAGCAACCGGCCTGGATGTTCACGCCGCCTGCAACGCCGCAATCAGCGGACACTGCACTTCCCCGCTCGCGGCGCAGCAGCGCTCGACGAGACCCTGCAGCGCATCCTCAATCCTTTTCAGATCGGCTAGCCGCGCGCGCACATCCGAGAGCTTGCGCTCGGCCTGCTCGCGGGCCTCGTTGCAATGCGAGCCGTCCTCGAGCTTCAGCAAGTCCGCGATCTCTTCGAGGCTGAACCCCAGGCGCTGAGCGGACTTGATGAAACGCACGCGCGCCAGATCCGCCTCGCCGTAGCGGCGGATGCCGCCCAGCGGGCGGTCGGGCTCCTGCATCAAACCCTTGCGCTGGTAGAAGCGGATCGTCTCGACGTTGACCCCGGCGGCCTCGGCCAGGACGCCAATAGTCAGGGTTTCGGGTAGTTCGTTCATGGCGCTTGACTCCGTACTTAAGTACGGAAGTAATCTTACGCCATGAATCCAGATTCCCCTACCGAACCTCGAGCCAGCAGTGGGCGTGGTGCGCTGTTGACCGGCGGTCTGGCGGCCATCCTCGCGTCCACCTGCTGTCTCGGTCCATTGGTGCTGATCACGCTGGGTGTCTCTGGCGCGTGGATCAGCAACCTGACTCTGCTCGAACCGTATCAACCCTACTTCATCGGTGCGGCGCTCGTGGCACTGTTTTTCGCGTACAGACGCATCTGGCGCCCCGTTGCAGCCTGTGAGCCTGGGCAGGTCTGCGCGCTGCCGCAGGTCAACCGCAGCTACAAGGCCTTGTTCTGGATCGTGGTGGCGCTGGTTATCGCTGCACTCGCATTCCCGCTGATCGCGCCCTGGTTCTACTGAAAGGAAACAGCCATGAAAAAACTCGTCGCCCTGGCCGCGTTGGCAGCGATGACCTCGCCCCTCTGGGCTGCCACCCAGAGCGTCACGCTGTCCGTGCCGGGGATGAACTGCGCCACCTGCCCGATCACCGTCAAGAAAGCGCTGACCAAGGTCTCCGGCGTCAGCAAGATCGACGTGAACCTGGATCGACGCGAGGCTAGGGTGACATTCGATGATGCGAAGGCGAATGTCGAGGCCCTCACACGCGCCACCAAGGACGCGGGTTATCCCTCGACGGTGGTGGGAGCCGCCAAGTGACGGTGGTGATCCTGGAATCGACGCTGACCTGTCCCGAGTGCGGCCACGCCAAGGCCGAGACGATGCCCACGGACGCCTGCCAGTGGTTCTACGAGTGCGAGCAGTGTCACGCCGTGCTCAAGCCCAAACCGGGTGACTGCTGTGTGTACTGCTCCTACGGCACAGTGCCATGCCCGCCGATACAGGAGCGTGGCAAGGACGGTTGCTGCGGCAGCTGATCACGCTAGGCGCAGTTGTTCACGCTGCTCGTCCCACCGTTGGGGAATGACACGACGGCTGACGCTTTCCAGTGTCACGCCCGCAGCCGCGCCAATTGCGCAAGCTTCAATGATGCTGGGTGCCAACTGCGCCAATCGGGCGATCCGGCTGGCGCGGCCCAGATCGAGACCTTCGGCTTCAGCGATCTCGGTGATCGATGCGAAGCGTCCTTCGTCCATCAGCCTTTGCCAGTGGTGCGCGAGGCCGAGCGCCCGCATCAAGGGGGTGTCCTGCGCCATCTCGCGCACCTGCCGCTCACGGAGGGCCTCGTCCAGGAACTCCTGCGGCGCGTCCAGCGGCGTGATGACCTGCTTCTTCAAACCCCGGCGCACCAGCGTCCAGGGCAGGAAGGTTTCCATCTGCACGCCGCCAGCAGGCAGCGGCGTCTGATACGTCACTGGGTCGCCCTTGGCGTGGCCGCGATGCTTCTTGCTCACACATCCTCCTCAAAACTGGCCATTAGCTGGCGCTGCGCCTGCCAGTCGACCATCAGCCGGTTTCGCTGAAACCACATCAGGGTCAACCGCCGTGGCTGCTTGCCCGCCATGAACTGCTCAATGATGTCGGGGGCCAGCAGGGTCAGGCGCAGCAGTTCGTTGACCACCGAGTGGTGCAGCTTCTCGGCGCGGGCGATGGCCGACCCGCTCTGCATCGCGCCGGTGTCCAGCAGGTGCTGCCAGTAGTAGGCCCGTGCCACACCGTCGAGCAGTGTCACGTCGTGGATGTGCCGGTCGTCGGCAGCCACGCGTTGGACGCCCCGTCGGCGAAACGTCAGGGGCACAAAGGTTTCCATCGACTCGTCCATCAGGCTTCGACCTCCAGCAGTTCAGCACCAATGCTGTCCGGGGCGAACTCCTCGATGAGCGCGTTCCAACCTACCTCCCGCCACTTGACCTTGATCCCCTGCACCTCGCCCGCGTGGACGAGGTCGATGCGCTCGATCATCAGATTGGCGATGCGGTGGCGCTCGACCGGGAACAGTTGGTCCCACACGTTGTTGAGGCGTCCCATCGCCATCACGGTGGTGGCCTCGTCGATCTGGGCCCCGTTGCGTTGGATGTGCCGAACCACCGACGCCACCGTTTCCGGGCTGGTCAGCACCGTTCGGATCTGGGCCACCACCGCCCCCTCGATCTCCGGCGCGGGCAAGCGCTCGTAGCCCTTGCCCGGCGCGCCGAACCGCGCTTCCGACTTGGACACGTAGTAGTGGTACTTGCGCCCGTTCTTGCGCGAGTAGGTCGGGTACATCCGCTCGCCCGATGGCGCGTATAGCAGGCCGCGCAGCAATGCGTCGGTGCGCGACCTGATCTTGGTTTCGACCGACCGGGTGTGACCGTCCTTGGCCAGCACCTCGTGAACCCGCCCCCACAGACCGGGGTCGATGATGGCTTGATGCACGCCCGGGTACCAGCTGCCCTTGTGCGACAACTCCCCGACGTAGATGCGGTTGCGCAGCAGCTTGTGCAGGTACTTCTTATCGATGCGCGTGCCGGCCCGCGTCTGGCCGTCCTGCGTCGTCCACGCCTTGGTCGTGATGCCATCCAGCGTCAGGTTGGCGGCGATCTGGGTCGGCGACCCGATGGTCAGCATCTCCTCGAAGATGCGCCGCACCACCGTAGCCTCGGTTTCGTTGATGACCAGCAGGCGGTTCTCGACGTCGTAGCCCAGGGGCGGGACGCCGCCCATCCACATCCCTTTGCGTTTGCTGGCCGCGATTTTGTCGCGGATGCGCTCGCCGGTGACCTCGCGCTCGAACTGCGCAAAGGACAGCAGCACGTTCAACATCAGCCGCCCCATCGAGGTCGCGGAGTTGATCTGCTGGGTAACCGCGCTGAAGCTCACTCCATGCTGGTCGAAGATCTCGACCATCTTGGCGAAGTCGGCGAGGCTGCGGGTCAGGCGGTCGATTTTGTAGACCACGACGATGTCGATCTGGCCGCGCTCGATGTCCGCCATCAGTCGCTTGAGCCCAGGCCGATCGGTGTTCCCGCCTGAGTACCCGGGGTCGTCGTAATCGTCGGCCACCGGGATCCAGCCCTCGGTCCGCTGGCTTGCGATGTAAGCCTGGCCCGCCTCCTTCTGAGCATCGATGGAATTGAACTCCTGGTCGAGTCGTTCGTCGGAAGACACCCGGCAGTAGATGGCGCAGCGTTTGCGGCTGCGATTTGCGGCGATCTCGTTCATCGCGCACCTCCCTTGCCCAAGCCAAAGAACATCGGCCCAGAGCGATGCGATCCGGTGATCTGGCGAGCCACCGAGGTCAGGCTCTTGAAGGACTGTCCCTCGTACTCGAACAGCCCCTCAGCGGTGACCGTTACCCGATGTTCCCGCTCGCCCCATTCACGCAGCAGGACGGTGCCTGGCGCGAACTCGAACTCGCGTGGAGCGGCGCGGAGCTTGATCTTGGAATGATTTGCTCCGATGGCTTCAAGTCGCTGCTTGATCTCGGGCGCCAGCCCGCCAAACACCTCCTCTTGCAGCTTGTAGGCGATGCGGGACTCGACATGGGTGCGGTTTGGGTAGTCAGGCCTGCGGGGGAAGTACCGATCCCACACGGTCCAGAGCTCCGCCATTGGCAGGCAGGACAATTCGGCGATCCGTGCGGCGACGGATGCTTGCTTCTCGTTCATCACAACTTCTCCTGTTGATAGGGGGTTGTATGAACGCTCTGGCTGGGCAAGAAGCCAAGCCGAACTTCGCTCTGGCGTGGCGCGTCGGTGACTAGGGCGCGGACGATGGCCGCCGCAAGGATGGTGGTGATTTCGCCAGCGCGGGCGCTTGGGGCCATCTCCGATGGAGAGGCAAGTTTGAGGTTCTTCATGACGGCTCCGGGGAATTGCAACCGTCACAGATGATGTGACCGAACTTCCGAAGCGGATGGCAATTCCGGGCAATCAGGCAACCAAATTGCGCGTTTAGTAAACAGTTGACCGACACCCAATCCCGCGCTATGCTCCACCCAAATTAACCAATCACGCAATCAGGTCAAAAAAATGGCATTCGGCGCGTACATCCGCAAGAAGCGCGAAGAGAAGGAAATCCAGCTCAACGACTTCGCCAAGCTGCTGGATATCTCCCCCGCGTACTGGTCCCGGATTGAGCGGGAGATGGAGAAACCCCCAAAGGACGAGTTGATCCGCAAGGCTGCCGAGCACCTCGGTCTCGATGTGGACGACGCTTTCGTCGAGGCCAGCCGCCTGCCACCCGACATGCGCGAGAACGTCGGCGACCTGGTCCGCATGTATCGCAGACAAGGCACGGAGAACAAGTGAATGCCGGCATTGACATTGGACTACCGGCATTGCGACCGTAAGCGTCCCCGCTTCATCAAACACTCGGAAGTCGAAGCCATTGCGTTGATGGCGCGGCAGCAACTCGTCGGCATGGCCGTTGATGCGCTTTCACTGGCGCTGTTGCGCGACGTCTCGCGCTTGAAGATCAATGGCGTCGCGTTCGATCTGGCGGTCGATACCCAAAACACGGTTCACGATGAGCGCGGTAACCCGGTCCTGGGCATCTGCGAGTACGACCCCGGGGTGCCGGACACCGCGATGGTTTCGGTCTCACCAGTATGCGACGGTGCCAGCGAGGAACTCGTGCTGAGCACCCTTGCGCATGAAATCGGCCATGCGGTCTTTGACAGCCCCGGGTGGATCGTTGACGCCAGCCGTGGTCCAGGCCTGTTCGACGCCATCGACGACGGTGCGCGCAAGGTCTATCGCACCACCACGCGTGACGGTGACCACCTCGTGAAGTCAATGGCTTCTACCGATGGCGTGGCGCCTGCTGCTCGGGGTGATGAGTACTTCGCCGAGTTGCGCGCCAATGAATTCATGGGGTCGCTGCTGGTACCGCGCCAGCGCCTGTATGCCGCGGTTGAAGAATTGGCGCCAGATAACAACGTGAAGATCGTTCGCGGTCCTTCGCTTGATCCCGACTTCCAGGGCGTTGGTCTGACGCTGCAGACCGAGGGTGACTTTGGCTTTTTCTACCTCGAGACGCTCAAGCGTGCGGTCGCCAAACGCTTCAACGTCACGCCCCGGTTTGCCGCGGTGAGGATGGAACGCTATGGCCTGCTCAAGCAGGGCGGCCCCATCAGCTGACAGATCCCGTGACACACGCAGCCGACTTCGTGTCGGCATTTTTTGAACGCATGAATTAACAACACGCGCAATCGCGCACTTTTGGCCAAGGAGTAGTTCGAATGACGGCAGTCAAACAACAAGATGCGAACCCAACTCGCAAGAAGGCTGCCGCCGAGCAAGCCAACAAGCAGTCTCGTACCAGGAGCAAGGACAAGGGGCCGGAAATCCTTCCCCACCTTGAACACTTCGTCCAGCTCACGCGCCGGGTGCAACGCCCGACATTGCTGCGCTCCCTTGTCGAAGGAGTGATCGGAAAGCCACTGGCGCCACTGCGCGAACTGACTGAGGATGCAAAAGGCTCATTGCCGATCCCAGCGCGAAACGCGGTATTCGCCGTAGTTGCTGGGCTCGCTCACGCTGATCACGCCCGCATCGAGCGGTCGGCCGAACGTGTGAACCTGTTGTGCGACGAGTACGGCACGATGGCCGCCGGGACGCTTTTCGACGCGAGCAACCCGCACGATGCTGACATTCTGGAATCGCCCACCGACAAGTTCAGCCGTGCGCTCTATCTCTTCATGAGACAGGATTTTCCGGCCGAAGGTGAAGCATCTGACGACCGCTTCGATCATGCCGAGCGGCAGCAAGAGATGCTGCGGCAGTCACAGAGTGACCGGCACTCCAGCCACTACATCGGTCCCAAGGGTGCGCAACCCACGCTTGCAGTAGATGCAGATCAGGCGCTGCGGCGACGGCTCACCGAGTTGTTCCCCAAGATCGACCCTGACGACATCCTTATCGAGCACTTCGAACATCGCGATCCCACGCAGGCCGGTAACCCAGTTGTCCTCTTCACGCTAACGGCCAAGTTCAATGGCGCAGAAGTCCACTACCAGCGAATTGCGAATGGCGAGGTGCAGGACGTTGAGTCCGCGGCCGTCACCGATGTGCGCTACTCCTGGAAAGCGATCACGGGGGAGCTTTCGGTGTACTGCGACGACATTGAGGTCCGTCCAGAACTGGCCGCGTTGTTCCGCGATGTCGTGCTCGGTGGCGATGGCGACATTCGATCGATGCCAATGCGCGAGTTCGACTTGATGGGGTTCAGCACGCCGGCAATGCTCAAGCGCTTCAAGAAGGACCGCATCGAAGGCATCGACGGCATCGAGATTCGGCACCTCGTCGTGGCCAAGCCAGAGTTGCGGCAGGTGAATCTGCGTGGAAAGACCGTCGAGCGTCGCGTGGAAAACGCTCTGCTCATCCGGCGACACCGATTTGAGGAGCGCGATATTTACCTTGTCGCCCGTGAGACTCATTCCCTTCCCGACCTCACCGAGTACGCCGTCCAGCAGGTGAAGCTAACGATCCGGGTCGCCAAGACGCTGCATCGAAAAGCCCACAACGTGTCAGTCCAGATCACCGCCCCGAACGGCTTCTCCGACAGCCGCCTGACGAAGGACGATAGCGAACTGGTGTTCTCCCAGTTGATGCGCCT
>CAMBZS010000191.1 GCA_945872335.1 Bordetella parapertussis
GGGGCCGCGCGCGGCGACGCCTGTTGCGGGCCGGGGCTGGGTACGAATGATCCTGCGCATGAGACTGTTCTTCATGACCCCACTCTGATAATCGTCTGTTCGCCATCGCGTATCCCGACCAACCCGAGCAGACCCTGCAACCGGGTATCGTCGGCCTGCGCCGGCTGGGCACGTGCCACGAACGAAAACCCGCGCGCACTGGCCGCCCCCTGACCAGTGAGCGTCAGGGCCCCATCAAGTGTCTGCATGCTGATCGTGGCCTGAGTGCCCTGCCCCTGCATCTCGATCCGGTAGCTGCCCAGCGGCCGAACCGCGCTCAATGCGGACGCGACATTTCGCAGTTCGATCGTGACACCGCCATCAAACCGCTGCGGCCCCAGCATGATGTTGGACCATGACAGCATGACGGCACCGGCAGGGCGCACGGTATTCCAGGGCGATCCCAGCGCACCCAGCTCGATTCTCGGAAGCTCGAGCCGCCCATTGCCCAGCCTCAGTTCTCGCCAGCTTCCCTGGAGCGCCACGGGCTGAGTCATGCCATCGACCTTCAGGGTTGCCTCGATCAGGCCCAGGAACAGCGGCGCCGGCGCAAGCTGCCAGTGAATCCGCCCAGGCAGGGCTACGCCTGCGAGCGAGCGCCGCGTTTGCGCCGACTCACCCGTGTCAACCCAGACCAGACGGCCGCTCCCCCGCCACACCGTGCCGGTAGCTTCGGCGAGTCTCAGCCTGCTGCCTGTGAGGCTGGCAGCGAGCGCATCGAGCCAGGTTGCTGGCGCGGTGGTGAAAACCACGCCCAACGCAACCAGTAACGACACCAGTGCCGTGACCGCCACAGCAAAGACCGTTCGGGCTGTCATCGCCGGTCACCCCCTGGAAGCTCCAGAACCATGCGTACGCTCACCAGCCCGGGCTCAGCGTCGCGCGTCACTGAAAGATCGGCCACCCGCAAGCGGGTCTCGCGAAGCGCCGCATCCAGCCAGCCGACCCAGTTCGCGAAGGGCACACCGCGCAAGCGCAGGTCGATGAGCGACTCGGTGGCCTGAATCTGCTGCAGGCCCGGTCGCAGTCCGGCTGCATCAAGTGATTGCTCGAGCCGAACCCGTACCGATTGAAGCGACGGGCGGGGCGACGCAGCAGCCGCCGAGCTGAGGCGGCGCGCCTCGGCCACCATCAGATCGGCCTCGGCGACTTGCGTGCGCAGAGCGGGCAGTCGCGCCTGCACCGCTTCGCGCCCCTGCCACGCGGGCTCGATCAGGAGCAGATAGACCACTGCGCAGGCTGCAGCCACCAGCGCGCCCACCAGCAGCCGACGTTCCCTGGAGGAAAGCTGCCGCCACCGCTGAAGCAGATGTTCCATCGCCGGGCGCCCTCAGCGAAGCACGGTGATGGTCGCGAGCGGCTCGCGCTCGCTGTCGAACCGCAGCCGCAAGCCCTGCCTGCGTCCGGCGAGTTCAAGCGCCTCGCGTGCGGCACGCGTGTCGGCGATCCCCGGGCGGAATCGCGCGCGCAACCGACCGTCCCGATATTCAAGCGATCCGATCGCATCCTGCGCCTGGGTGCCCAGCGAAAGGCTCAGGCCCACCACCAGCGGCAGAAAATCGTCGGGACTGGCCTGTCCGGCCCTGGCACGCAGTTGCGCCACATGCCGCTGCATCTGGAGCACGGGATCGACCCGTGTGGTGCCGGCAGGAAACACCTGAGCGAAGGACCGGTCGAGCGTGGCCAGCAACTCGGCCTGCTCACGCGCAAGCGAGTACCAGTGCAGATTGAGACCCGCGACCGCCAGCGCCGCACAGGTCAGCGCGCCCGCCAGCGGCCAACGCCAGGCACGCCAATCGAATGCAGAGGCCCAGCGCGCCAGCGCGCCCGACCGCTGGGCAGCCAGCAGATCGACCGAGGCGGCGCCCGGTGTTGGCAGTTCACCCAGCTGAAGCGCAACGCCTGCTTCTGCGGCCGATTCGCGCAGCACCGCGCGCCAGGCGTCATCCTCGGTCAGACCCAGAACTTCACCCCCACCCGCCGCCGCAAGCAAGGCCAGGGCCGTCCGCAGCGCCTCACGCCGGGTGTGGAGCTCGGTGCCTGCGGCAAGCCCCACCCCATCGCCCATGGCCGGCAGCACCGCAATCGACGACCCGACGCACAGCAGCACTGCCACCGAATCGGGCTGCTTTAGCTGCAGCGCCTGGGCCGGCCACACTGCAGTCACCCGAATCCCGCGACGCTCGAAGGCCTGCGTGACCACATCGAGCCAGTGCCTGTCGACTGCCGCGACCAGGCGCTCGGCACCGCCTTCGGAGCCGCCCAGCGCCCACGCGCAGGTCTGTGGATCCTGCAGGATCTGATCTTCAAGCAGATTGGGAAGGGCCCGCTGCAGCCGGGCTGCAGGAAGCGCCGGCAGACGCGCGCGAAGCAGCGTGACATCTCGCGCATCAACAATGAGGCGCACGGATCGCATGGGCGGGAGCGTTTCAAGACTCGCGCGCACCATCACAGGCCGATCGCGCGATGGGCCTGCCGCCACCAGGAGACTGCTCTCGCCCGCCAGCGACCGCTCGCCCGCAACCCGCGGCGGCAGCCAGACGATCGCCTCTCCCCGCCTCAGAACTGCTGCCGCCATACCAGATCGACTCTCGCCGGCCCCCTGAAAAATAGCGCCTCGGTAGACGCCTCAACTCGTTCGAAGCGTACCATCCCGGCAACCAGAAAAAAGCTCGATCCGACGGAAAATAGCTCGGCATTGAGCGAGATCGGGGGATTGAACCGGCTGCCCGCCTGCTCGATGGCGGTAGAAACCACACGCTCACGCGCCAGAACAAAGCCGCGCGCAGCATCAAGCGTGATGTCGTCCCCCAATGCCGCGATCACCTCGGCGGGCGCGGTATTCACGTTAACCCGCGTGCTTGCCGTGCTGTGACGGGCATCGCCCGAGGGAATGTGTTTGGGCAGCAGCACGGCAAACGGCATGAGAGCGGCCACCACGCGCTCATCAAAACCCGGCAGCCGCAGCAACTCGCTCATCTTAAGCGGCGGCGCAAGGAGAGGAATTGGCGCTGTGGCTCTCTGGGCAGGAGCGGCTGTCGGGGGCGAACCAGACGCTCCCGGCGCAGCCGCCGAACCCGCCGCCGGCGCACCCGCCGAACCCGTGGCCCCGCCGGCACCCTGATCGGCTGCCGCCGCGGGCGCGGGGTAAGACTCGAGCAGGCGCCGCGTCAGGGTTGATTCCAGCTCCGGCGGAAGGCCCAGAAAAGCGAGCAACCGGCGAAAGGCTGCGGCCTGTTTCTCCACGGGCTTGCCGTCATGCACCAGGTTGCTCAGATTGAGTCGCCCCTGGGCATCAAAGATCTGCCCGGCGATCAGGGCTGAGCGGGTGCTGCCGGAAATGCGAGCCCCTGCGGTCACGGTTTCATCGAGCCGGGTTTCAGCCACCGGCACGGCCCAGGTCTCCTGGAGATGATCAACCTGACCGCTCGAGCTCTGATCTGAGCGAAGCACCACCGCTGCCCAGTCGAGCACCGCGGTCTCGATCCAGCGCAACTGTGCGCTCGCGAAACGGTTCTGCACCGACCGCGTAGCCAGATGCTGACGCCAGAACAGACTGGCCACCAGCAGTGTCGCAATCGAGACCAGCACCAGCACGCTCACGATCGCCGCACCACGCTCATACCGGGAGTCATGGCGCATGGTCAGTCCCGGATGGAAAACACGCGTACGAGCCGCTCGCCGCCACGGATCAGGGACAGCTCAACCCCGGTCACGCTGTCGCCTGTTCCGTCGACACGCTGGCCGGGAGGCAACCAGCCCTGGCCGGGTCGGTAGAGACGCCAGCTGATGGCGTCGACCCGCTCGACCAGCGGCTGCCAGGTGGTCGCATCGACCGTGGACCGCGCACCGAATGCAGTGTCGGCGAGCGCATCGGGGCTACCGGGCCACCACAGTACGAATCCGCGCTCAAGCCGGCCACCTTCGAGTCGCCAGACCACACGCTGCAGCCCGCTTGCGCGTGAAGGATCGCCTCCAGCCCGGCCCGTGGGTGCGAACGCTGCCACGGCGGGCGCTTCGCGAATCAGATCGAGCTGGCCGCCCGTGGTGGTGTCGCGTCCGCCCGGCGATTCGGCGAGCGCAACCGGTCCCCGCCCGGTATCGAGCAGCCGTACCGGCCAGGAGCGCCGCAGATCCTCCTCGATCTGGGCATAGGCCACCACCAGCGCGCGCAATTCATCGCCCGCGCGGGTGATGCGTTCGCGCGCATCGATCAGCGCATCAAGCGCTCGCCAGGACATGAGTGCGAGCACTGACATCAGGGTCACAGCAATCAACAGTTCAAGAAGCGTGAATCCCCGCATCGGCCTGGGCCCGCGAACGCGCGGCGCCCGCGCGGGGAGCGGCACCCTCGCGGCGAGCAGCCCCTTCGCGGCTAGCGACCCCCTCGCGGCGAGCGGCCAACCGCCATCGGTAGCACCCTCAGCAGCAGGTCTCCCTCGCGCAGCATTCATCGCTGGTTCACCGCGAACCCGGTCAGGCGGGCGAGCCGGTGCCCATCAACGGGATTTTCGACACTCAGTTCGATCCGTCTGAATGAAGGATTGGGCGTTGAAAACACGTCTTCGCTACACCGCAGCGCCACCGCCCCCATCGGGCATTCATAGGTGCGGCGGCCAACCGACGGGAACTCGCCCATCAGGCGGATGGCAGACAACCGGTTCTCGGCACTCCATTGGGCATGCGTGCGCAGCCGCATCTCGACCGAGGCCTGTGCGAGCGAAGCGCCCGCGCGCATCGCCGCCACCAGCGCGATCGAGGCGACCGTCAAGGCGATCAGCACCTCCAGAAGCGTGAAACCCCGCTCCCGGGTCTGCGGGTGACAAGCCGGTGCTGTCCTGGGTGGCCGGTGGCGCGGGCTCATGGGACGCTCATTCAACTGAAAAGATGCCAAGCCCATTGGCAACGATCACCGCCTGCGCCCCCTCTCGCAAGAGCCGCAGGCGAAAAGGCACATCGACCTGCTCGCGCCCGAACTCGATCACCCGCTGCCCGTCGGCGCGTTCGAGCGCGAGCGTCGTGGGCGCGAGCCATACGCGCTCGCGCAGCGCGGGATCGTCGGCAAGCGGCCACCAGGCGCGATCAAGCCACACCACAAAGCGGTAGCGCTCGCCGTTGGCCTCAAAGCGGACCGGTGCGCTGCGCAGCAACGCTTCTTCGCGGGCTATCGCCATGAGGCGGGCGAGCCGATCGGCCTCGTAGCGCAGGCTTCTGGACTGATCGGGCACGGCGAGCATCAGTGTCCCGGCGAGGACCGCTGCAATCACCAAGGCCACCAGCATTTCAACCAGCGTGAAGCCGGCCTGGCGGCAGCGCACCCCGCGCCCCCGTTTCAGGGGGCGGTATGCTTCAGCGATTGAGAGACCAGTTGCCGATATCGGCATTGACGCCCTCGCCTCCCGGCTGGCCGTCAGCCCCCAGGCTGAAGACGTCGATTTCGCCGCGAACACCCGGGCTCAGGTACTGATAGGGCCGCCCCCAGGGATCGTTGGGCGCCTGTTTGAGATAGGCCTTCCAGTTCTGCGGGACCGGTTCAACAGAAGGCCGCGCGGCGAGCGCGGTCAACCCCTGCTCGGTACTGGGGTAGCGCTGGTTGTCAAGCCGATAGAGGTCAAGCGCCTGCAGAATTTGCGCCACCTCGGCCTGAGCCGCACGCACCCTGGCCTCATCTGGCTTGCTCATGATCCTGGGCACGGCAATTGCCGCGAGAATGCCGAGAATGACAATAACGACCATGAGTTCAATCAGCGTGAATCCGCGCTGCCGAAGCTGGTCTCCGAACAATCTTCGCTGCCTGCCAAGCCGCCGCTGCATTTGAAAAATTCCGATGAAGAACCCGGGCTATGATATCAGCGGCCATGGCAATCGCTGCCACCCGCCGCTTGACCTTGGACATTGAACTGTCGCACCGCCATGAGTCGCTTTCGTTACGGCCCGTCACGGGTTTCCTCCGCCAGCCTGGTGGGCTCACTCACGATCGTCGCCTGCGCTGGTACGGCAATCTGGTGGGGAGTATTGCTGAGCGCCCCGAGGCCGGCCATCGCACCCGCCGTTGAGCCCACGCTCACCCAACCCGATCCGGCGGCTGCATCTGCGCTGTTTGGCACGGCCGGCCGCGTGGCCGCCGGCACACCTGATTCGCGGCTGGGTTCGATCAGGGTGGTGGGCGTGGTCGTTCACCCCCGATTGGGGGCCGCCCTGCTGTCGGTGAACGGGGCACCGCCCAAGGCCTACGCGGTGGGTGAAAACGTCAGTCCGGGGCTCAACCTGCGCGAAGTCAACGCCGACGGCGCGGTATTTGATCGCTTTGGCGAGCGCATCGAGGTGGCTGCACCACGCCGCACCAGCGTCGATCTGCTCAACCGCAACGCCCCCCAGCCCTAGCGGGCCCGACAGGCTCGCCAATGCCCCTCACGGGGCTCTGATACTCCGCTCGGACGGCAGCACGTTCGATAGAATCCGCGCCATTCAATAACGACAACCGCGTCACGGGTCGATCATGACCGCGCGCGGACAACGACCCGGATCGTGACAGAGCAACTTTCCACCCGCTCGGCAGGCATGCATTCCGCGCAGGAATCGGCACCGCTGTCGCCGCCGCGAAAATCATTCCGGGCGACGCAGTTCGAGGCACGCGAAGAGGCCATCCTCGATGCCACCAACCGGTTGCTGGCTGTGCGTGGCTACGAACTCATGTCGATGGACGACATCGCGGCCGAGGTCGGTATTGCGAAGGGCAGCCTCTACAAGCACTTCGCCTCGAAAGACACGCTGGCGGTCGCGGTGATGCTACGGCTTCTGAGGCGCACCAGCGAAGCGCTTGATGCGCTTCCGGACTCTCTTGCTGCAGTGGCGCAACTCCGGGCGCTGCTGGAGTGGGTGCTGCGCGAGCGGCTGGCAGGAGGCGTTCCGCACCTGCCCTCCACCAGCGCCGCGGTGCGCGAGGCGCTCACTCGCTCACGCGAGTATGTCGATCTGCTGATCGCAGTCTCCGAGCGGATCGGCACGCTGATCCACCGCGCGCAGACCGACGGCGCAATCGCCTCGCACTATCGCGAAGAGTTCCTTCTCTATCATTTTTATGCGCGCTCCTGCGACCCCACGCTCGATTTCCTGCGTGAGTCGGGCGCCCTGAGCGAAGACGATATCGTCGACCAGATGACCTCGGCCACCTTCGAAGGCCTCGGCCCGTGAAAGCCTATCTCGACCTGATGCGCCATGTTCTCGAGCGGGGCGAATCGAAGTCCGACCGCACGGGCACCGGCACGCTATCGGTGTTT
>CAMBZS010000192.1 GCA_945872335.1 Bordetella parapertussis
AGTCGTCTGATGTGGTTGAACAGTTGCATGGCCATGGAATGGAGCCGAAGCCCGATGGGCCTGATGCGCTGGCTGCCACCATGCGGCGTGAAACCGCAGTCTGGGCGAAGGTGGTCAAGGACGCAGGGCTCGCAGCGAGATGATTGAAACCCTGCCATGCGGGTTGAGTAACTGGCGTTGTTCCTTATTGCTGATGACTGGAGAAGCAAATGGCGGCAGCCTTGAATGTGCATCAGGCCGACGGAATCGGCTGGATTGTTTTTTCGAACCTTGAACGTCACAACGCGGTCACCTATGAGATGTGGTGCGACGTGCCCCAGGCGATTGCGCGGTTTGATGCTGACCCCGCGGTGTTTGCGATCGTGCTCGCTGGCGATGGCGAGAAAGCGTTCGTATCGGGCGCCGACATCTCGGAATTCGAGAAAAAGCGTGGCACGCTCGATGCCTCCACCATTTACAACGAAGCCGTGGACACGGCGTACGCGGCTGTGCTCGCGGCCGCCAAACCCACGCTCGCCAAGATTCGTGGAATTTGCATGGGGGGCGGACTTTACCTCGCAGCGTCGTGTGACTTGCGGATCTGCAACGACCGGGCGCGCTTTGCCATGCCTGCGGCCAAACTGGGTCTGGGTGTTCGGTACGAGAGTGTTCGCCGACTGATGGAAGTGCTGCCCTCGGCCCATGCTGCAGACATCGTCTTCACGGGTCGCCAGTTCGATGGACCCGAGGCTGCGCGGCTGGGGTTTGTCAACCGCTCGGTGGCCGACGAGCAACTCGATGAAACGGTCAACCAGTATCTGCAGTGGCTGTCGGTGAGTGCGCCGCTTACCGTGCGGGCTGCGAAGGCGGCAATGCGGACCTGGGCGGCGGGTGAAGCGCCGGAGGCCGTTGCCCGCGTTCGCCAGATGACCGATGCATGTTTCGCGAGCCAGGACTATCAGGAAGGCCGCAAGGCGTTCGCCGAAAAGCGTAAACCTCAATTCAAGGGAGTTTGAAAGATGAAGGCGTGGATGCTGGAAGCGGGCTCGCTCGCGCTGAGTCTGGCCGATCAACCCGACCCTGTTCCCGGACCGGGTCAGGTGCAAATCGACGTGATGGCTGCTTCGCTCAATCGCGGCGAGTTTCTGCATGGCGGCAGTCGGGTGGTGGCGGTGAAGGGTGCGGCTCAGGTGAAGCGCTGCGGCATGGAAGCCGCGGGCGTTGTGAGCGCGCTGGGCGAGGGCGTCAAGCGCTACCGCCTGGGTGATCGGGTCATGGGGCGCGCCGCGGGTGGATTTGCCGAGCGCACGATTCTTGATGAGCGCGATTCCATGCCTGTGCCTGAAAATGTGAGCTGGGTCGATGCGGGCTCGATCCCGATTGCATACGCCGTTGCCTACGACATGATCGTTCCCAACGGAGAACTCAAGGCAGGCGACACCATGCTGGTCACCGCGGTGGCATCCGGAGTGGGTGTGGCCTGCCTGCAGATTGGCAAGGCCTTGGGCGCGAAGGTGATTGGCACGTCGGGTTCAGCGGCCAAGCTCGAGGCGCTTCGCAAGGTGGGGCTCGATGAAGGCATCGTCACCCGAGGGCCCGATTTTGTTGAAGCGGTGAAGCGCTTTACCGACGGCAAGGGGGTTCAGCTTGCCATCAACAATGTTGGTGGGTCGGTGTTCGATGCCCTGATGCAGTCGCTTGCCTACATGGGCAGGCTTGCCCAGGTGGGGCATGTGGACGGCATCAAGCGCGCCGAGATCGATGTCGATGATCTTCACAGCCGACGTCTCAAGCTCTTTGGCGTCAGTAACCGCTATCGGACAGCGGAGCAGCGCGCCCAGACCATCGACGGATTCATCCGGGACATGCTGCCGCTGGTGCGCGACGGGCGGCTGAAGCCCTTGATCGATGCGGTGTTTACGTTTGACCAGCTGCCGCAGGCGGTTGAGCGCATGAAGGCCGATACGCATGTGGGGAAGATCGCGATCACGCTCGACCGCTAAGGGGGTTTCGCTTCTTCGGGTGCGCGTCGGCCGGGGCGGGAGCCGGGTGGCGGATCGACTGGCTGCGCCGGCGCATTCGCCGCACGGTTACCGCCCCGGCCGACGCTCCCGAAAGCGCAGCACCCAGGACAGCAGCAGCGGCGCGCAAAAGAGCGGAATCTGAGCGAGTCCTGCGTACATCTGAAATGCCTCGCCCGCCGTGCCGGCCGTCACGGCAAGGGTGAGCCCCAAATTGCGATTGCCCATCAATAACGACGATGAGAGCGCCTGCTCAAATCCCCTCGCCCGGAGCAGCAGATAACCCACGCCATGCCAGAACACTGCCGCGAACCATGACCACGCAAACAGCCCCAGAATAAAGTCGGGCCGCTCAAGGAAGGTCTCGGTGACCCCGTTCATGATCGCGATTGCAAAGAGCACCAGCAGCACCACATTCAGTCCGGAAAGTTCGGCATCGATTGCGCGCAGCCTCGCGTCGCCTGCAAGCCGTCTGACGAACCATGTGATGACGAAAGGCGCAAGCGCCGACAAGGTGACCCGAACAAAGAACTGACCAAGGTCCACCTCGATGCCAAAGCTCGGCAGCAGAATCGACGCAGTCGCTGTCAGCGTCAGGGGCAGCATCAGCGTCATCACCACCGTGCCCGCCATAGAGAGGTGTCCGGGAATCCCCAGAAACAGGGCAAACGCGGCCGCCGAGCCGATGGGGGCTGAAGCAGCTTGCAGCACCGACAGCACTGTGAAGGATTCGGGGATCAGGCCTGTGCGCGCCAGAAGCCACACCGCCACCGGCGAGATCAGCATGGTCCAGACCGTGACGCGTCCAAGCTGGGCCGGCTGGCGCAGGGTGGTCATCAGCGCGCTCCACTCCAGCCTGAGGAGCGACACCGTGATCATGCCGATCATGGCTGGCAACACCAGCGACTGCAACGCCTCGGCAAGCGCAGGGAACACGATGCCAGCGCAAACGCCCACGGGCAGCGTCCAGCGCGCATGCTGTCCGAGCAGGCGGAGTGCGGCTGCAGTCATCGGCGGGAGCGGAGGGCGGACGCGGTCTCGCGCACCAGGTCGGGCCCGCGATAAATGAGGCCGGTGTAGAGCTGAACCAGGTCAGCGCCCGCAGCGATTCGAGCGTGCGCATCGTCGCCGCTCAGAATGCCGCCGGTGCCGATGATGGCGATGTCCTTGCCGAGTTGCGTTCGCATCTGTTCCACCAGTTGATTCACGGGTTCGCGCAGCGGTGCGCCCGATAGCCCACCAGGCAGTTCCGCGTGGTGAAGGCCGTGGACCGCGTCGCGCCGGGCGCTGGTGTTGGCAACGATGACACCCCAGCGCAGCCCAGCCGTGTTGACTCTATCACTGCGAGCGCGCAGTGCCGCACAGAGCGTATCCACGCCCGGCCCGCTCAGGTCTGGCGAAATCTTCAGAAATACGGGCGGTCGTCGGCCAGTCTGGTTGGCGAGGTTGATTCGTACCTCGTCGATTGCCTGGAGCCACTGGTCCAGAGCGGGGCGCGAGTCGGGAACATGCCGGTTCGACGCATTGGGGTTTGAGACATTGATTGTGAAGTAGTCGGCCCAGGAGATGGTTGCCTCAAGCCCCAACGAATAATCGCGGATTGCCTCGCTGGCGAGGGTGGCCACGTTGCAGGCCAGGTTCACCCCCAGGCGTACCGGCACAGACGCTCGCGGATCAAGCGGCCAGGGACACTGCGCGAGCGCTGCGCAGAATGGTTCCAGGCCGCCGCGATGAAGACCGATCCGGTTGATGAGCGCCTGCGCCTGCGGCAGACGATGGATTCTGGGTGGTGCCGACCACGCTTCGCCTCGTGGCGCGACGCTGCCGACTTCAATGAAACCAAAACCCATCGCAGCCAGGGCGGGCAGGGCGCGCGCCTCTTTGTCCAGGCCCGCCGCCAATCCCACGCGGTTAGGAAAGGACAGGCCGGCGACGGTCACCGGATCGTCGATTCGGTCTTGCGAGATCAGTTTGCGGGTGAGCCGGGATCCATGAGCCAGACATGACATCACCAGGTCGTGCGCATGCTCGGCATCGAGCGAGAACAGGAACGGGCGCAGCGCTCGGTAGGCAAACCGATGCGCGAGACCCATCGATCAGTTGACGTCGTTGGCGCGCGCCCAGACCACCTCGGCGAGGACGCGTGCGCCTGCGGCCAGATCGGCTGGCGTGGCGGACTCCGATTCGTGGTGACTGACGCCCTTCAGACACGGGACGAAGATCATGCCGGTTTCGCAGTGGTCGTTCAGGTAACGGGCGTCGTGCCCCGCAGCCGACAGGAGCCGCATATGACCGAGCCCAAGGCGGATTGCAGCCGCCTCGATTTCGCTGCGAATCGACTCTGGGAATTCAAGCGACATGGCGGTCGAGAGCTCTTCGACCCGGGCTTCACAAGGACCGGCATGCGCCAGACAGAGTGGTGCGACCGTATCACCCAGTTCAACCAGCCTCGCGGATGACTCGTGGCGAATATCGATCGAGAAAGTGACCTTCGCCGGAATCACCGACGGCGCATTCGGTTCAACACGAAACATGCCCACGGTAAAGCGGGTGATGTCGAGTGGGTCGAAACACATCCGCTCAAGCGCCTGCACCATGCCGGTGGCCGACAGGAGGGCGTCGCGGCGTCTGCGATGCGGCGTGGTACCCGCATGAGACTCTTCGCCCGTTACCGTGACCCGGAAGGTTCGCTTTCCCTGGATGCCGGTGACCACACCAATTGGGACCCCATGCGCCTCAAGGACAGGCGCCTGCTCGATGTGGGCCTCGATGTAGCTGTGAACCGGGGTGCAGAGCGGCCGCAAGGGCACATCGGGAAGCGCCCGAGCGAGTTCGGCAAGTGATTCGGCGACCGACTGCTGTCGGGCGTCGTGAACCGCGACGATTTCGGTCACGCGTCGAGCGCCGGCAAAGCCCGCCGATCCCATCATGCCGGGCGCGAACCGCGAGCCCTCTTCGTTCATCCAGGACACCACCTCGATTGATCGGTACGGCACCTGGCTGGTGTCCCGAATCGCCTGCAGCACCTCAAAGCCGGCGAGGACACCGTACACCCCGTCAAATTTTCCGCCGGTGGGTTGACTGTCCAGATGCGAGCCGGTCAGGACTGGCGGGAGCTCGGGATGCCTGCCCTCCAGGCGGATGAAAAAATTGCCGAGTTCGTCGCCGAACACCGAGCAGCCGATGTCTCGGGCCCAGCCGATCATTGTTCGCCGCGCCTCGATGTCTTCCGCGGACAGTGCCTGCCTGTTCACCCCGCCGCGGGGGGTGGCGCCATGACGTGCGATCTCCATATGACGATTCCACAGTCGCTCTTCGCTGACCGCCTGGCTGGGCGCGTGACTGGGTGCCATGGTGGGGCGGCGTGGGTCAGTTGGTCTTCATGATCTCGGAGGGCAACGCGCGCGGATCTCGCGGGGTCCAACGACCCGCCTCGACCGCGTGCATGAACTCGAGCGTAAACCGGTTGAAATGATCGGGCTCTTCCAGGTTGAGCGTGTGTCCAGTCTTGGGAAGAATCAGGAGCCCGCAGGCGGGAATGGTCTTTTTCATGAACACGCCGGGCTGAATGCAATGGTCGTCCTCATCGCCGACCACCACGAGCGTCGGAACCGGCATCGCTGCGAGCCGATCCTTGAGATCGTAGATGGAGGGTCGCTGCGCCTGGACGCCGCGCATGGTGTTGGCCGAACCGAGAGAAGAATGCTCGCCCAGCCAGCGGGCGAATTCTGCCCATCCGCGCGGGTCCTTGTTCTGAAACTGCACCCTCGAGGCGCCGATCGAGTAGGTTCGGGCGAACTGTTCTGCCCCCTGCACCTCGAACTGACGCGCCACTTCGAGCGAGACTCCACGAAAATAATCTTCGTACTGCTTTTCCGCGCCATAGCCTGCGCCCGCGACGACCAGTGAACGAGCGCGATCCGGGTGGTGGAGCCCGAAGTGCAGCGTTGCAAAGCCCCCCATCGACAGACCGATCACGTGCGCGCGGTCCACGCTCATGGCGTTCATCACATCCAGAATGTCCTCGACCGCGCGTATCTGCGAATAGGCTTTCACATCAGACGGTACGTCGGAGGGCGGATAGCCGCGCGCGGCATAGGTGATGCAGCGATGCGTGCGCGAAAAATATCGCAGCTGAGGCTCCCAGCTGCGGTGGTCGCCGCCGAACTCGTGGACAAATACAATCGGCGTTCCCTGTCCCGCTTCTTCGACATGAAGCTGGACCCCGTCGGTGGTTGTGATGCGTGGCATGCGGATCTCCTGTCAGGCAAGGCCGGGCGCAGGTTAAAACAGCGCCTCGACCGATTTGATCGTTCGGGCCTTGGCGACCATCTCGGGAAGCGCCTCGGCAAGAGCGTCAGCCCACTCCTCGGGCACCGTGGTGCTGATCTTGACGAACCGATGACCGAAGGCCGGCGTGTGATACGAACCCTGCCGGATCATGATGTTTTTCTCGCGATAGGCCATGCACAATGCTTCGGGCGTGATGCCGGCTTCGATCACTTCGAGCACGATGAAATTTGCCTGCGAGGGATACACCGGAATGTGAAGACCGGGGATCCGGTCGGCCGCGGCTTTGATGACCGCCTGATTGCGGCGTTGACGCGGCCCGATGTCTTTCATCCAGCGCGACTTGATGGCGAGACCCGCGATCGCCGCGCGCTGCGAGATCACATTGCAGCCCAGATTGTTGGGCGGCGCAGAGGCCATGACTTCGATCAGGTCGGGGTTGGAAATGATGGCCCCCACCCGAAGCCCGGCGAGTCCCAGCCACTTTGAGAAGCTGTAGATGGTGAGCGTGCGTTCGGGATAGTGACGAGCGGCCAGTGCGGGCGCATCCGCGAAGTGCCGGTAGGTGGTGTCGTGAATGAAATAAGCGCCTACCTTGCGTGCGATGTCGGTGAACGCCTTTAGTTCGGCATCGGTGTAACAGATGCCGAGCGGATTGTTCGGGTCGACCAGGTAAATGGCGCGCGTGCGCTCGGTGACGGCAGCGGCGAGCTGCTCGGCGTGCAGGCGATAGTTTCGCGCTGGGTCGTAGATGGGGATCTCGATCACCTTCGCGCCGGCAGCCTGCGAGAAATGGATCGGCCACTTCCAGCCCGGGTCGGTGGTGACGAACTCATCGCCCGGCCGGCACAGATTGCGACACACCGTGTAGAGCGCCTCGACGCCGCCATCGGTCACCATCACGCTGTGATCGGGCAGCCCGACATCGTCCAGAATGCCCTCGCGAAGCGCCTGCACGCCCGCGGGTGGGGCGTAGGCGTGGTACTCCTCGGCGGCGATGGAGTCCAGCATCGCCTGCCGGACTT
>CAMBZS010000193.1 GCA_945872335.1 Bordetella parapertussis
GAACGGCTCCTTCAGCTGCAGCTCGAGGCTGATCTGGTCTGCAACCTGTTGCACCAACTCAACCGCCTGCTCGGCGGTGATTTCCACGGTTTGGTAGCGCATACCGAGCTTGAAGATTCGCTCGGCGTAAGGGAGAGGCAAGTAAGTGAGCAATTCCCCATTGACCGATTTGATGACCTGAAACTCGCTCGCCTTGGGCGGCTCTGGTTTCTCTTCACCCTTGACAATGGCGATCGCGCGCATTTCATCGTAGACGACCGCTTTTTCCGCGCCGGTGATGAAGGTCTTGTCGACATGGGCCTTGGCGCGTGCGCCGGCCCTGACCGTGAGCGCATGTCCGGCCCGCGACGCGGGGTCGGCATCCCGTGCCTCTTCGTAGTCGGCCTGAGCTTTCTTGCGCGCTTCGTCTTTCTTTGAGCGACCGAATAGTGAAATCACGATGTTTTACGCGGCGATGGACTGGATTTCGACGACATTCTCGCGGGTTTCAAGCTTCAAAACCGAGCTTGGCCCGCAGCTTCTTGACGTTTGCGGAAAGAATTTGACTGACGCGCGACTCGCTGACCCCGATGACCGCGCCGATCTCCTTCAGATTCATCCCCTCCGAATAGTATAGCGACAGGACCAGTTTTTCGCGCTCGGAAAGACCTTCGATGGCCTGCTGCAATGCGTCCATGGTCTGAGACTCGGACACCCGCGTTTCCGGCTCCCAGGACCTCTCCGCCGCAACACTGAGCGCCTCGTCTGGAACAACCTCCATGGAAACCGTTTCGTACCACTGGGCGTGGCTGCCCTCTCGCTGAAATTCCTTCAGATCCTTCCCGGTGAATTCCGCGAGCTCAGATTCCCTGGGCGCGCGTCCCAACTGGTTGGCCAGCGCCTGCGCCGCGTCACCGTGCTGCTTGAGATTGGCGATGGCCGAGCGCGGCATTGAGGACATTCGACGAACCTCGTCGATGATCGCCCCCCGGATCCGGTTGTAGGCGAAATCTTCAAAGTCGACGCCTTTGGTGGGATCGTAGGTCCGGGATGCCTCGAGCAGACCAATCACGCCAATCTGGACCAGTTCGGCAAGCTCCATCATTGGCGGCAGTCGGACCTTGAGGTGCACGGCCACTCGTTTGACCATGGCAAGGTGCTGCATCAACGACTCATTGGCGTTGTTGCCGACCTGCTCGTAGAGGCGAGTTCGGTGCATCAGTGGGACTCCGTCGTCATCGTGGACCGCATAAGCGTTCCATGAAGAACTGTACCGCACCGGAAGCATATTCAACTGGCTCGAGTGCCCGGGTGGCCTCGGCGAGCAGGCGGAAATCCCGGGCTGCGGCCGAAGAGGGGGCGTGTTCCAGTACTGACCGGTGATGCCTCTGGGAGGTCAGCACTTGTTGGTCCGCTTCGATCGAGTGCAGGTACCGCAGGGTGTGGCCAAGAAAACGACTGCAGACATCATTGATCCGGGAGAACAACTGACGCCCGGCAGCCTGGCTCTCAACCATGTTTGGAATCAGGTAGATCTGGTCGAGTTTGTAGTCGCGCATCAGTACCTTGATGGCACCGTAGGCATCGGCAATCGACGACGGCTCGTCTTTGACCACAATGAAGCGGCGCTGGGTCGCCGCCATCATCAGCATGACCGATTCGGCGATTCCGGCCGCCGCGTCAACAATCAGGTAGTCAACGTCACGGTCGAGTTCGCTGAAGGCGTTGACAATCTGACCCACGTCGGCGCGGCCCAGTGAAGCCATCTTCTGCACCCCGGATGCGCCCGGCACGAGCAAAACGCCCTGGGGCGTGGTGACGACGATTTCGTTGAGCGTTTTCTTCCCGTCAAGCACGTGGCTGAAGTTGAAAGGGGGGCGCACACCGAGCGCGAGTTGGGCATTGGCGAGACCGAGGTCGGCGTCGAACAGCGCAACCTTGTGTCCCTGAGCGGACAGTGCGACCGCCAGATTCACCGAAACCGTGGTCTTTCCAACCCCGCCTTTACCGCTGGCGACCCCGATGACTTCGGGGGGGCGATCAAGCAGCATGGCGAACTTCCCGGTTCGAAGTGCGTTTGGTGGTGGCGGTGCGCGCCGCGCGCGCGCGCGGCGCGGGCTTGGCGGGCAATTCCAGCTGGTCGAACGCGTGGCCAATCAGGTCGGCTGGCGACAACGCGTTCGCGGGTGCCTCGGCAGATGGATCTGCACTTCCCACCGAAAGCGGGATGGGGTGGTTGCAAAGTGCCTGGATGAGGGGCCAGGCGCAGGCAGACTCATCGAGTTTGCTGACCATGACGCTGTGCCATGGCACCGGAGCAGCTGGAATGAACCGCGAAATCCCTGAGATCGACGCATCCGCCGGCATCACCAGATTGAACAAGGCCTTGGGCGAGCACCGCCGGATGGCATCGAGCTTGTCGGCAAAACCGGTACCTGCGGTATCGACCAGAACGAGCCTTCGCGAATCGAGCTCGCCCAGCATGGGGCCGAGCAGTTCGGGTCCATTGACGCGGAAGCAGTCCACCCCGAGCCGAGAAGCCAGCATCTGAAGCTGGGTCCAGGCGCCAATACGGTTGTCGGAGAAGCTGACGATCGCGATCGAGTTCGCGCCGTGGACCGAGACATGACGTGCTGCGATCCGGCAGAGCATCTGGGTTTTTCCCGAGCCAGACGGGCCGGAAATGACATGCACGCCCTCAAACTTGTCGGGATGGCTCGCGCTGGTGAGCGTCGTTCCCAGTTGCCGCTTCATCTGATCGACGGCTTCGTGGAGGTCCTCGCACTCCCGGACATGATCCAGCAAAAGCGTGCGCAGTCCGATCGGCGCACCCGCGGCCGTCAGTGCGCCTGCCAGTGGCTGGAGTGCTGCACTCAAGGAGCCACCGGGCGGGAAGCTTTCGACCTGCCTGGACAAGGCAATTTCCTGACGCATCGATGCCAATTCTGCGCGCACCATGTCAACCAGTTCGCGCGCCCGAATCGAATCCATTGCCGACTCCGCGGGGGCCGCTTGCGGTGCCGGTGCGACCGACAGTGCCGCCGTCCGCTCTCGCGCGGGCTCACGGTGCGGTGCCTCCGACTCCGGTTCCATGGCGGTTGTGTCCTCCACTTCCGCGTTGGTCGCTGAGGCGGCCTTCACCGCCTGCGCGCGGGGCGGCGTGGCAAGGTGACGCAAAAACGGTGGTACGTCCTGGTCCTCGGTGCTCGCACGAGCGGGCTCCGGCGAACGTGTCTGCGCAACGGCGGGAACCTCCGAGGGGTCGGGGGACGGTACCGCCCGCGCTTGCTGCGGACGCTCGCCTGCGGTCGAGGATTTGAACGACTCAAGCAGCGAGCGGCCGAACTCGCGGTCGGCGCGAGGCGCGAACACGCGTGCGGTTTGAATCGGCTCCGGGGATCTTGGCGCCTCGGAGGGGCTATCGGTATCCACTGCCACCACGATTTCGGTCATGCCGTTGACCCGCTGGTTGGACACGATCAGGGCGTCGGGGCCAAAGGTGGCGAGCACCTGCTCGGTGGCGCGTCTGGCATCTTTGGCAACTACCCGTTCAAGTCTCATCTAAGCCTCCTGGCTTACTTCTTGGGCTGAACCTCGACCGTCGCGATCACGCGAACAGCCTGGTCTTCTGGAATTTCGCTGTAGGACAAAACCGTCAGGTCTGCGATCCGATGACGCACAGCCCGTGCCAGCCATGAGCGCAGGGGAGGTGACACCACCAGCACCGCTGCATGACCTTGCTGTTCGACGGCGCGGGCGTTGTCGCGCATCGCGGCAAATAACCGCTCGGCGAGGTCCGGGTCGAGCATCACATTGCCGCCGCCGCTCTGCTGCACAACGTTCTGAAGCAATTGTTCGAGCGATGGGTCCAGCGTCATGACCTGCAGCAGCTCCTCGGTCTCAAGGAGATCTTGCAGGATCATTCGGCCCAGGCGAGGGCGCACCAGTCCGGTGAGTTGATCGGGATCCTGAGTGCGCGAGGCGGCCTCTGTCAGGGTTTCGACAATCGTCCGCATGTCCCGGATGGGTACCGATTCGCCAAGCAGGTTTTGAAGAATCCGGGTGATCACGCCGAGCGACAGTTTCCCGGGCACCAGGTCCTCGACCAGCTTTGGATACTTCGCCGCGAGCTTGTCGAGGAGCTGCTGGGTTTCGTCGTGGCTCAGCAATTCGGCTGCGTTCTGTCGCAGGATGGCATTCAGGTGGGTTGCGACGGCGGTGCTGGGATCCACCACGGTGTAGCCGAGGGTTCGGGCATAGTCGCGCTGGGTTGGGTCAATCCAAACCGCCTCCATGCCAAAGGCGGGCTCGCGGGTGGCGATGCCTTCCAGCTTTCCGTGAACCTGACCAGGATTGATCGCAAGATCTTTCCCGACCTTGATCTCGCCTTTTCCCCGTACGACGCCATTCAGAACAATGTGATACACGTCAGGGTTGAGGCCCAGCGAGTCGCGGATCCGAACCGGCTGAATTAGAAATCCCAGTTCCGCCGACAGCTTCTTCCGAACGCCTTTGACCCGAGCCATCAATTGGCCGCCGCTATCGGCATTGACGAGCGGGATCAGGCCGTAACCGATCTCGATGCCAATCAGGTCAACCTGTTCCACGTCATCCCAGCCCAGATCGGCTGCTGGTGCGCCTGGCGCACCTGGCGCGCCCGCTGCGCCGATGACTCCCGCGCCTTCGCCGGCAGGGCCGCCTGTCGCGCCCTCGGGTTTGAGCGGGCCACGCTTCATCAGGTAGTAACCGATGCCCGTCGTCGCCGCAGCGAGCGTCAGAAACATGAAGTGAGGCATTCCCGGCACGATGCCGATCAGACCGAGGATGACCCCCGAAATCATCAGTGCGCCGGGGTTGGCGAGTTGGGTCTTGGTCTGATCGGCCATCGTCTCGGCGGTGGTCACCCGCGTCACCACGATTGCGGTGGCGAGAGACAGGAACAGCGCCGGGATCTGGGCGACCAGCCCATCGCCGATGGTAAGCAGCGTGTAGATCCGGGCAGCCTCGCTGAAGGGGAGGTCGTGTTGCGCGACGCCGATCGCCAGGCCGCCCACGATATTGATGATCAGAATCAGCAGGCCCGCGATGGCGTCGCCGCGGACAAACTTTGAGGCACCGTCCATCGAACCGAAGAAATCCGCCTCCTGAGACACCTCTTCGCGTCGCTTCTTGGCGGTTGCCTGATCAATCAACCCGGCGCTCAGATCGGCATCGATCGCCATCTGCTTGCCGGGCATTGCATCGAGTGTGAAACGTGCAATCACCTCTGATACTCGGCCAGCGCCCTTGGTCACCACCACAAAGTTGACGATCATCAGAATCACGAAAATGATGAAACCGACAACGTAATTGCCCCCGATCACGAATTCGCCAAAGGCCTGAATCACTTTCCCGGCGGCGTCATGGCCGTTGTGGCCATCGACCAGCACCACCCGCGTCGACGCCACATTCAGCGCGAGGCGCAGCATGGTTGCCAGGAGCAGAATGCCGGGGAATGACGAAAACTCCAGGGGTTTGGACGTGCCGATCGCCACCATGATGACGATCAGCGAAACGATGATGTTGAACGTGAAGAACAGATCGAGCAGCAGCGGCGGCAGCGGCACCACCAGCATGGCGACGATCAGCAGCACAAGCGCCGGAAGTCCCAGACCGGTGGGCCCCACGCGCGAGAGTACTTGTCGGAAATCCGACAGCGAAAGCGTTGCCATAGTGTTCTGAAGGGTTCTCAGTGATTCAAACGGAGGCCGGTTCGCGCTGGTCAAACCGGTCGGGCCTCAGTTCAGCAAACGCCGTGCCATCGGATTCCCGACACACGGTCGATGTCCCTGTCATGCTTGTCACGGTTCTTGCTTTTTGCCGGGGGCTCCCGTCCCTTTCGAAGGCTTGAACTCATGATCAATCTGACTGCCGCGTCCCCCAAGCATGCCGATTCCAGCGTCGTCGACGCCACCGCCGCCTCCAGTGGTTCTCCTCTGGGAGGAGCGGGTGGAGAGCGCTCCGGTGCATCGGGGGTTGGAGGGGGGAAAGCGGGTGGGGGGCGGCTGTTCGGCGCAATGCTGGCATCCGCGTTTGGTTCGTCTCCCCGGTCCTCCATTGCCGGGGCCCGCGGCAACGGTTTGCCGGTCCCGCCGTTTCAGGAACGGGAAGTCGGCGCCGGCATTCGCCTGATTACCGCGGAAGGCGCGGAGCGGTTAGGCGAGGATGCGTTATTTGCCTTCGCGGTCTCACAGGGGCTTGATGCATCGTTGGTCGCGTCAGTGCTCTGGCCGGGAATGGTCGATCAGGTTGCCTTGGATGGGTCGGGTATCGATGGATCGCCAGAGGGTATTGCGGATTCTGCTGGGGCAGATTTTGGCCAGGTCGGGCAGGTCCCACCCGCAGAGCTTATCGCTGCGTTGCTTGCAGGGACGGGAGATGGGCGGGGCGGTACCTTTGGGGCGGGGTCTCCCGCGGGGGGCAGCCCTGTAGTCGGAGAGAGCCCAACTGACCCTGCGCTGGTGGGTCTTGCGGCCCCGTCATTGCCAGGCGCCGGGTTTGGGGAGCTTCAGGGTCGTTTATCAGCGGGAATGTCAGGACTGTCGAGCTTCTTGGCTACGGGTAGCGCAGGATTTGCAGCCGCAGCGGCCGAGATGGCGGGGCCTGGGGGCGTCTCCATGTCGGATGGAGGGCAGGCTGTCGGGGCGGGGTTCTCTGCGCTGAATGGCGCGACGGTCACCACCGAGGGCGCGTTTGCCGGCGGGCAGCCAGGGGCGGCTTCAGGACTGGGTGATGGGCACTCGCTTGCCAGCTTGGGGTCGTTGCCAGGCCCGGTAGCGGCGGCTGCTGGGGTACAGCTCGGCCAGTCGGCTGCGCTCGATCGTCAAGCGATGACCTTGCCAACGGGGGACGCGTTGCGGGTCGCTGGGGGCTCGGGCGCGGGCCCGGTGGCAGACTCGGGCAATCAGTCCCCCCTGACGGTCGCCGCCATTCGCCTGGCCGAAGCAAAGGGGCAGATCAGGCTTGCAACCGAGGGGGTGAGTAGCATGCTTTCCGTGGCCAGCGCCGCTACCAGCGCCCCGTCTGCGAATTTGCCCGCTCAGTGGGTATTAGCGGGTGCAGGCCCGAACGCACTCAGCGGGGTCGATGCTGAGGCGGGTCTTGATGAACTCGTCGATGCCGGTGTGCTTTCCGAGGTCGGCGGCGATGCCGCCCAGGCCCCGGATGCAGGCCACAAGCAGCACGCCAACCGGGCTGCTACAACGGCCGCGGATCCTATCGATCTGTCTGCCGAAGGGGGGCGCGGAACCTCGGCTGCCGACCCTGATTCGGAAAACAGCCTCG
>CAMBZS010000194.1 GCA_945872335.1 Bordetella parapertussis
GAACGGTCTGATTGCCCGCTACCGGGGAAAATCATTTTTCAACGTCTTGCACCCTGAGTTGAAAGGCTACTGGCAGTTCTTCGGGCGCGTCGATACGGGTGAGACCTGGTTCTTTCATTCACCGGTTCCGGCGGATACCACCCGAGACAATTTCAATTTCCATCAGTATCTGGAATCGGTAGTCGGCGCGTCGTTCGACTGCAGCTTCGATCACATCGGCTTCTGGGATCTTCGTTTCGAGGTGGCCAACCGGTATCGCGCGGGTCGGGTACTGCTTGCCGGCGATGCAGCACACAGCCACCCACCATATGGCGGTTACGGCATCAACACCGGTTTCGAAGATGCCCGGAACCTGGGCTGGAAGCTGGCCGCCGTGCTCGATGGCTGGGCGGATCCGGGGTTACTTGACTCCTATGATCTCGAACGGCGCCCGGTATTCGAATCGACCGCGCGCGACTTCATTCGCAATTTCATCGAAGTCGATCGCCAGTTTCTCCTCGACCACGATCCGGTTCGGGATCGGGCGGATTTCGATGTGGCCTGGGCGGCGCGCGCGGCGGGCAGCCCGGCAGAAATTCAGGGCTTCGAGCCACACTATGAAGGTTCACCCATCGTATTCGGCCCACCTGGCGGGCGCTGCAGCGCCGCCGGTACGCATCAGTTCACCGCGCGGCCAGGACACCACCTTGCGCCGCAATTGGCAGCCGATGGTGTGAACCTGTTCGACAAACTCGGGCCTGGCTACTCGCTCATGGTTCTGGGGGAGTCAGCGGATCCGCAGCAAGCCGGGTTGATCGGACATTGGATCCGCTCGGCAGAGGCGGCTGCATCCCAGAGTGGAGTGCCACTGTCGGTGGTTCGCGACGCGTCCTCGAGCGCACGGGATGCGTATGGCGCAACGCTGGTCCTGGTGCGCCCGGACGAATTCGTGGCGTGGGCAGGGGAAGGAGCGGACGCGTCCCCGGAGTGGGTGCTGTCCCGTGCGCGAGGCGTCACGTCGGTCGCCTGACCCGGGCTGCGCGCGGTCAGCGCCTGGCAACGAGCGGTTCGGTCAGCCCGTCCACGCCGGCAATGGCCAGAATGGTGAGCAGCGCAGTCTGTGCGCCTTGCCAGGTACCGGTCGGATCAATTGCTTCCGTGAGCGCGTGAAAGCCATACATCTTGCCGCCGGGGGCCAGCACCACCGTGGGGATGCCGGCGGCGATCGGAACGCCGGCATTGGTGCTGATGCCCACCATGGCGAGTTCCTTGTTGCCGGTGGCGCGGATGGCGGCCAGTGAAGCCTGGATGATGGGTGAATCGGGTGGCGTGATGCCGCCGGGGCGCTCGCCGATTTTTTTGGTGGTCACCTGCAGCGACGTGAGATTCCAGCGACGGTTCTCGTCGTCGGCAGCCTTCTGCACCATGTCAAGCACCTGGCGCTCGAGTGCGCGCAACTCGGTCATGCCGTTGGAGCGCATATCAATTTCCAGCTTTGCTTCCGGCGCGATGGTGTTCACCGAGCGTCCCCCCGCAACGATACCTACGGTAAAGGTGGTGCGCGGCTCGGACGGGGGCCGAATGTCGCTGATGGCGGCAATCGCGCGCCCGGCCGCATGGATGGCACTGGGAACATCGCCAAAGGCCGCAAAGCTATGTCCCCCGGGGGCCGTATACCGAACCTCGTAGCGAATCGATGCGGTGTTCTGGATGGAAATCGCGCCAACCGGCAGCGGCTCGAATCCGATGAAAGCGGCGATGTTGGGGGTGTCGCGCACCAACCCCTTCACCCCGAACAGGTCACCGTTGCCTTCCTCCCCGCAGGTGCCGGTGAGCATGAGATCGGCAACGGTTCGAATACCTGCAGCCTCCAGCGCCCGCGCGATGGACAGCATGACCGCGAGCCCGCGGGTATCGTCGGTGATTCCAGGGCCGTAATAGCGGCCGTCGCGAAACTTCACCTTGACATCGGTACCCAATGGAAACACCGTGTCCAGGTGTGCATCGAGTACGACAAGCGGGCCGTTGCCGCGTCCGGGCCGCATTGCAATGGCGTTCCCGGTGTTGTCGAGCCGGGTGTCCTTGAGGCCACTTGCGCGAGCGAGGTTCAGAAACTCCTTCGCCTTGGGGCCTTCCTCGAAAGGTGGCGCCGGAATTTCTGTGAGCGTGATCATTTCCTGGATGGCACGCGAGTCGTCCTCGCGAAGGAAGTCCATCGCCTGTTTGACCCGGGGATCGGCCATCAGCCGTTCGATTGCCGCACTGACCGTCGAGCTCACGGTTGGCCAGGGGGCGGCCGGCTTCAACAGTTGATCCTGGGCTGTGGCCGCAAACGGCGTGAGCGCGAGTGTGCAGGCGAGCATCGTCACGATGACGCAGCGGTGGGGGGCATCCATCAGGGCGTTTCCTGTTCAGGGTTGTTTAGCGCCGTCCGGCGCGCCATAGCCACAAGGCGTACGCTACGGCGCAGCCTACACCAATCGCGTATCCCAGCCAGCGGCTCTCGAATGTCTCCAGGCCCAGGGCGGTGGCAAACAGAAAGAGACCCACGCCGCGCAGGCCGATGCCAAAGCCGGTCAGCACGCTGCGAGCGGCCGGTCCGCCATACAGTGCGCGGGTAAAGGCTGGCAGGACCGATCCGTTGATGGGGTAGGTGAGCAGCATCGCGCTCACCAGCGGCGGTGTGTCTGCAGCCAGAAGCAGCACGCTCGCGGCCATCGCGAGGGCGGCGCCCAGACGGAAAACCAGTTCCATCGGCGGCACCCGGACGCCGCCCTCCGGGGGGCTGCCCGCCGGAATCAGCCACGGACCGATACCGATCGTCAGCAGTCCGAGCCCGACCGTGAGGTAGCGTGGGGCAGGCAGCAGAAACGTCATGGCCGTGAGCGCGAAGAAGGCCGCGCTTGCGATCAGGATCGACTGCCACCAGTTGAACCGCATCACTGCCAGGCCCATGGCCACGATGAACCCGACGCAGGCGGTGAAATTGGCGAGCGTCGTCCAGCAGATTTCAGCCACACGCGAACCGGGCAGATCAATCAGCAGCAGCCCGATCAGTGGCGCCATGATCAGCGGAAACCCGGCGATCAGGCCCCCGGCGCGATGACCGAACCGCCGCGCCGCCCAGGTGGCCGACAACATGCTGAGCGCGACCAGCGAGAGCTTGAGCGCAAGCATGGGTCAGGAAACGCGCGGCGTTTGGATGGACAACGGCGCCGGCGCGCGGCCGAACCAGCGGGCGATCCGCTGTGAGAGATCGTCGATCAGCAAAAACACCACCGGTATGACCAGCAGGCTGAGCACCGTGGAGGTGATGAGGCCCCCGATCACGGCAATTGCCATGGGAGAGCGGAAGCTGCCGTCTCCGCTTCCCCACTGCATCGCGATCGGCAACATGCCCGCGCCCATGGCGATGGTGGTCATCACAATCGGACGTGCCCGCTTGCGGCAGGCATCGATCAGTGCTTCGGAGCGCGACATGGGCGCAAACGCGGGGCGCCCGTCTGCGCCATCGTGGCCGCGTCGCGCGACAATCGCATACTCGACCAGCAGGATCGAATTCTTGGTGGCAATGCCCATCAACATGATGAGGCCGATCAGCGAAGGCATCGAGAAGCTCTGATTGGCCACCAGCAGTCCTACGAAGGCACCGCCCAGCGAAAGCGGCAGGGCGGCCAGGATCGTGACCGGATGCAGGAAGTCTCTGAACAGCAGCACCAGCACCGCGTAAATGCACAGCAGACCGGTGAGCATGGCAAGCCCGAAACTCGCGAACAGTTCACCCATCACCTCTGCGTCGCCCACCTCCACCATCCGCACACCCGCTGGCAGCGACACGATGGCGGGCAACTTCTGAACCGCTGCGGTCACCTCGCCCAGCGGTACGCCCGACAACTCGATTTCAAAGCTTACGTTACGTGCGCGGTCGTAGCGGTCGATTACCGCAGGCCCGCCGGTCAATTCGACGCTGGCCACCTGTGACAACATCACTGGACCGGCCGCACCTGGAACGGTGAGGCGCTCGAGAAGCGACAGATCGCTGCGGGCCTGATCGTCGAGGCGCACCACGATGGGCACCTGTCTTTCGGGAAGATTCAGCTTTGGAAGCGCGGCGTCGTAGTCACCCAGCGTGGCGATGCGAAGCGATTCGCCGATGGCTGCGCTGGTCACGCCCAGATCTGCCGCGCGGGCAAAGTCGGTACGAACCCGAATCTCTGGACGAACCACGCTCGCGCTCGAGACGACGCTACCCAGGCCAGGAATCGTGCGCAGGTCGCGTTCAACCTGCTGAGCAGCAGCCTGCAGCGCATTGGCGTCTCCAGAACTCAGCACCAGCACGTATTTTTCGCCTGAACTTCCCAGTCCGACCTTGAGCCGAACTCCGGGTAGCGTTTCGACTTCGGCACGGATCCGTGCTTCGATGGGTTGTTTACGTTCTCGCTCACCTCGGGGCTTGAGTTGAATCGTGAGGGTGGCGCGGCGCACCTCCGGCAGCGCGCCTGCCGCAAATGGGTCGGCCCCTGCCGAACCTGCACCGACGGTGGTGTAGATGCTCCTCACCTCGGGGATACGGTTCACCAGACGCGTGCGCGCTTCCTCGGCAACGGCCAGCGTCTGGGCAAGCGTCGAGCCGGGTTGCAATTCAATCGTGACCTGCGTCTGCGAGTTGTCATCAGCCGGCAAGAACCCTTTCGGAAGAAGCGGAATTAGCGCAATGGAGCCCGCGAAAAATGCGAGGGAGCCTGCGAGCGTGAGGAACTTGTGACGCAGGCACCACTGGGCGGTGGCGAGGTAGCCGCGAATCCAGCGCGGCTCGTGCTCGTTGCCGCCGGCCACCATGGGCCGCATCAGGTAAGCGGCCATCATGGGGGTCAGCATGCGGGCCACCACGAGCGATGCAAACACTGCAAGCGACGCGGTCCAGCCGAACTGCTTGAAGAATTTTCCTGCGATACCGCTCATGAAAGCGGTTGGCAGAAACACCGCGATCAGCGTGAAGGTGGTGGCAATGACCGCAAGGCCGATCTCGTCTGCGGCCTCCATTGCAGCCTGATAGGGGGATTTCCCCATCCGCAGATGTCGAACGATGTTCTCGACTTCCACGATTGCGTCATCAACCAGGATGCCGATCACCAGCGAAAGCGCGAGCAGGGTCACGACGTTGACCGAGAATCCAAGCCACGCCATGCCGATGAAGGCCGGGATCACCGAGAGCGGCAGGGCCACCGCCGACACCAGCGTGGCGCGGATGTCCCTCAGAAACAGCCACACCACCAGCACCGCCAGAATCGCGCCCTCGTACAGAAGAATCAACGATGCGTCGTATTCGTCCTGAACCGGTGTGACGAAATCGAAGGCCTCGGTCAGGCGAATGTGAGGATGCTCGCGCGACAGGCGTTCCAGAGCGGTCCGAACCGCCTTGCCGACAGCCACTTCGCTCTCGCCTCGGCTGCGTGACACTTCAAAGCCCACCACTGGCTTGCCATTGAGCAGGGCGGCCGAGCGCGGGTCGGCATGCGTGTCGGTAATGGCTGCAATCTGGTCGAGTCGCACGCTTCGCCGGGTGCCGCTGCCTCCCGCCGCCACGGTTGAAGACCCTTGCGCTGACCCAGGGCCGGCGCCGACGGTAATGTCGATGGCTGCAAGTTCGGCGGCGTTCTTCACCACGCCAAGGGTGCGGATGGGTTGCTCGGCGCTCCCGACATCGGCGCGGCCGCCGGCGCTTTCCTGCTGAACCTGCCGCAACTGGCGGGATACCTCGGCTGCGCTCAAACCCAGCGCCTGGAGGCGGGCAAGGTCGAGCGCCACGCGTACCTCGCGATCGACGCCCCCGACTCGATTGACGGAACCCACGCCTGGCACTGCAAGGAGCGCTCGCGATAATTCGTTGTCAATAAACCAGCTCAGCGCCTGATCGTCCATGCGGCTGGAACTCACCGCGTAAGCCAGTACCGGTTGCCCGGCAATATCGAGTTTCTGGACAATCGGTTCGCGCAGATCGGCAGGCAGGTCCGAGCGTACCCGCTGGACCGCCGACCGGACGTCATCCAGCGCTTCCTGAACCGGTTTTTCGAGGCGGAACTCGGCGGTGAGCGAGAGCGCGCCATCCTGAATTCGAGTGGTGATATGCCGCAGCCCCTGGACCGAGGCGATCGCGTTCTCGATTTTTCTGGCGACGTCGTTTTCAAGCGAGGAGGGCGAAGCGCCAGGCAGGGCGGCTTTCACCACGATGGTGGGCAGATCGATATCGGGAAAGTTCTGGACCTTCATTGCGCGGAAAGCGACCGCGCCTGCGAAACAAAGCAGAATGAAAAGCAGAATCGCCGGAATCGGGTTCCGGATCGACCAGGCGGAGACGTTGAACATGGGCGGGTCCTTGCTCAGCGCCGGCCAGCGGGGGCGGGCACCACGCGGACCTGATCTCCGTCATTGAGAAACCCGGCGCCGGTTGCGACCAGGGTCTCGTCACCCTTCAGGCCGGACACGATCTCCACGCGCTCTGCCGTGATTCTTCCGGTCTGGATTCGCAGTTGCGTCACGCGCTGATCAGACTCGATCCGAAACACGTAGCTGAAGCCATCGCGCATGGCGATGGCCGACTGCGGCACCACCAGCGTGCTGGCCTCACCAAGCAGAAATCGGCCGCGCACAAACATGCCGGGGCGAAGCCGGGCGCCATCCGGGCTGTTCATGGCGGCGACGTCAACATGGACCACCGCATTGCGCGTCTGCGGATCGACCAGCGGTGCCAGCATCCTGACCCGGCCACTGATCGTGATGCCACCGGGCAGGTCGAGCTGAGCCGACGTGTCGGGCTTGATACGCAGCAGTTCGTCCGATGTGACCTCGGCGCGCCATTCCAGTCGACCCTGGCGGATCAGGCGAAACAACTCCTGTCCAGGCTGAGGCACCGAACCGACACTGGCCAAGCGGGCGCTGATGATGCCGCTGTCCGGTGCGAGGACGCGCGTTTGCGCCAGTCGAGCGCGTACCCCCTGTTCCTGGGCGCGAGCGCCCTGAAGACGCGCGACGGTGACCTGTTCGGCGTACAGGTACTGGGCGAGTTGCGTGGCGCTCAGTGCCTCGGTGCCGCGCAGTGTCCGTGCGCGTTCGGCATTGTCTCGAGCCTCCGACCACTGTGCCTCAAGCTCCCTGACGGTGGCTTGTGCCTGTGCGAGGTCTGCTTCCAGGGTGGCCGACGCGAACACGGCAAGCACATCGCCTCGCCGGACCATGTCGCCCACCGATGCCCGGACCTCCAC
>CAMBZS010000195.1 GCA_945872335.1 Bordetella parapertussis
CAGGTTCTGATCGGATCTCTCGTAGGCCTCATGTTGCAGGTGGTGACCGCAGCGCTGGTTCTGGGTGGGCAATCCATTTCCGCATCGCTCGGCCTCAGCATGGCCAACATGATCGACCCTAACGTCGGAAATGTGCCCGTGATCGCCCAGTTTCTTGTGGTGCTGTCCACGCTGTTGTTCGTGGGGATGGGTGGACACACCCTGCTGGTTGCCATCCTGCTGGAGAGTTTTCGGGCGCTCCCGATCGGCCAATTCCTGATTGGCGAAACCGCCTTCACCAATCTGGTCTCCTGGAGCTCGCTGATGTTTGCGGGCGCGTTGCTGCTGGCTTTGCCGGTGATGGCGGCGCTGCTGTTTGTCAACGTCGGGCTCGGGGTGGTCACGCGTGCGGCGCCCAGCCTCAATATTTTCGCGGTGGGCTTTGCCGCAATGATTCCCGCCGGGCTGCTGGTCATGATCATTTCCATGACCCACATTGGCCACCGCATCGAGTGGCTCTGGCTGCAGTCGTTTCTTCGAGTACGAAACCTTCTGGGGATACCAGGTGGCTGAGCAGACCGAATCAGACGATCGCACCGAAGAGCCGACAGCGAGGCGACTGCAGAAAGCCCGTGAAGACGGACAGGTCGCGCGTTCGGTCGAGTTGTCGGCTGCCGCGGTCACCCTGGGTGCGATTGCCGTGCTGTTTTTTTCGGGCGCCGGTCTGACCGAACGTCTTGCCGACGGTTTTGCAAGTGCCTTCGTCTTCGATCGCAAGGTGCTCGAATCGCCCTCGCTCCTCCCCGGGATTTTCCTTGCGCGAATGGGCGAGGGCCTGCTGCTTGTCTCCCCGATCTTTGTCGTCACGATTGTCGTTGCCATTCTCGCCTCCATGGCGCTGGGCGGACTGAATTTCTCGTCCAAATCGATCGAACCTAAATTCGACAAACTCAACCCGCTCAATGGGTTCAAGCGCATGTTCGGCCTCAAGGCTGGCGTGGAACTCGGCAAAGCAATTGCCAAGTTCTCAGTGGTCGGCGCTCTGCTGGTCTGGGTTCTGATGGACAACATTTCGACACTCGCGACCCTTGGCGCGATGAGCATCGAACCCGCATTGGCGCTCACCGGGACGCTCATCACGCGATCGGCACTCATCATCACCTTCGGGCTTGTGCTGATTGCTCTCTTTGACGTGCCCTATCAGTACTTCGATTTCATGAAGCGCATGCGTATGAGCAAGCAGGAAATCAAGGATGAAATGAAGGACATGGAGGGACGCCCCGAGGTACGCGCCCAGATCCGAAAGCGGCAGCGGGAACTGGCTACCCGGAAAATGATGACCAAGGTGAAGGACGCCGACGTCGTGATCACTAACCCGGATCACTTTGCGGTGGCGCTCTCCTATGACCCTACCTCGGACGGTGCGCCGGTGCTGGTGGCAAAGGGCGTGGATCACCTTGCTTTCCGGATCCGTGAGGAGGCGCGTCAACACGGCGTTCAAATCTTCGAAGCACCGCCGCTCGCACGCTCCTTGTACTACACCACCGAGCTCGACGCTCCGGTTCCCGAAGCGCTGTACGTTCCGGTCGCGCAGGTTATCGCGTATGTGTTCAGTCTTAGTAGCGTGAGACCTGGGTCCGGACCTATGCAGAGACCCAATCCGAAAGTGCCTACCGACATGCGATTTGATGTCGAGGGCAACAGGGAGGCTGCATGAAATTTCCCCAGCCCAGCCTCGCGCGGCAGGCATTACCCGATCGGCCTGACGGCTCGACCGGGGGGGCGCCGCGACTCCTGACCGACTCGCCCACCGTCCGCCGTGTGCTCGAGTTGCTCACCCGTGAGCGCTGCAATGTCCTGGTCACCAGTCAGGCGAGTGGCAGTCTCGATCTTTGGGGTCGGACGATCGCCGCTGCGCTTCGATCTCGCGCGGATGTTGTGCTCGAGATTTACATGCCGGCGAGTGCAGAGGCGCTGGTAGCCCGTTTCAATTCCGCCATGGCGAGCCACTCGCTCGTGTCGGCCCGAACCGATGGCGGGCCAGGCACTGCACTGCGCGTTTTGCTGGTGGCCGACTCGCGTGCGCTGATGACACCGGAAGGGCAACTGCTCGCACGGCTGGTCGGCGACTTTCCTGCTGCGGGCGTTCGATTGCTGGTGCTCGCCGATGCCGAGGCCGAAGCGGCCAACCGGACGGTTCGCGACATCCTGGCGCGTCGGGTCCGTCTTGTCGCGCTGGAGTCAGACTGCGTCGACGAACCCGCACCGGCAACCGTCATTCGCGATTCTCGGGCTGCGATGCAGAAAGGAAGAATCACGCCGCCTGCACCCGTGATATCGCCTGTCGCGGCGTACCGCGCCCCCGCGCTCGCCGCAGCTGTGCTTGAGGCACATCGGTTGCCCATACGGCAACCGATGTCGCGCGGACAGCGAATTGTTACCTGGGGGGCGCTCGTTCTGTCCATTTCACTCATCGCCTCGCTGGTCGTGGTGCTTTTGTATAGAGACCGCTCGCCCGCGGGGGCTGCGTCAATTAAACCGTCGCAGGCCACCTCGGTGTCTCAGCCGACGGTCGCGCGAGCTGCCCCGATCTATCGTGGATCCCAACCATGAGCGCGCAGCCCGATCCGAGCCCGGTGTCTGACCAGATCGGCCAGTCGCCCTCTGCAACGGGGACTGTCTCCGGCCTTTCGTCCGACCAGACAGAGTTTGGTCCGCTCGCGGACCCGCCGCGGGTTGACGGTGCGGAGATTATCGGCGAGCCAGCTGACGATGAATTGGAGAAGGGCAGTCCCTCGGAAGCGGTGGCGCCTTCGTCGGCGGATCAGGATCCGGCTGATTTGCCGGGCGAGGCCCTTCAAACGCGCGATGCTGTGTCGATTCCTTTAGAGGACCAGCCGGGATTTGTTCTGCCGCCAATGCTGATGGAACGCGCAGAGCACATCGGCCAGGAAACCGCCTCGATCTCGGCCGAGATCACCGAAATTGAACGGGCGAACGAGGCTGCTGAGCCCGTCGCACCGACGGAGTCAGCTGAGGCGTCAGCTGACAGGAAGGAGTCGAAATGAGCGGGACCGATCATCAGAATGCCGCCGCGGATAGCCCCGCTACGGCCGCTCAGCCGGGGGCAGGCCCGGCCGGCGACATCAGCGAAGTCGCGCGCGTCACGCTCGATTCTGCCGAGGTGGCAAACCGGGCAGCCAAGGCGGCTGCGCAGACCGCGAACCGCGCGGCCGAGGCTGCAAATCGGTTTGACGCTGCGCTTGCCGCGCACAGGAAGCAGATGCTGATCATCACTGGTGTAACCGCCGGCATTGCGGTGTTGTCACTGATTTTGTTTCTTGCGGCCGCAATTCAATTGCGCGGTCGCGTTGTGCAGGTCAATTCGGTCGTCACCGTCATGGCCAAGCGAACCGGCGAGTTGAAAGCAGGGCTCGACAACCTGGCGGCTATTTCCGAAAGGCTGGATGCGTTTTCCACCCAGATTGATAACGTCGTTCAGTCACAGAACCGTCTGCGCACTTCCATGCAGGCGGCTGTCCAGAGTCTGGAGCAGAATCAGGCTCGTCAACCGGCGCAGGTGGCAGCGCCTGCGCCTGCGGCAACTGCAGGTCCACGCCCGCCGCCGGAACCGGCGGAAACTGCCCAGCAGCGTACGGCGCGCGACCTGATGCTCAAGCAAACGGCCGAGGCGGCTCAGGCCCTGGGGGCTCAGGCAAGATCGCTCGATGGCACGCTCAAGGCACAAGCCAAGTCGCTCGCCACCATCACCGAGCGGGTGGTGGCAATCGAACAGACGCTGGCAAGTCTTCCAGAGGTTCGCCGCGATGTTCGCAACATCCTTGATCTGGAGAAGCAGCGGGCAGGGGCAGTTGCTCAGGCCATGAACGATCGCAAGCGCGAGGAATCGTTGCGTCTGGAGCGCGAACGTTTCGTGCAGTTTCCAGTCCGCCCGGCCACACCCGGGGTAGGGAGCCCTGGTGAACCTGCCGCCAGATAGCAGAAGCTCTGGGGCGGTCAGAACCGTCTCAACCGTCGGTGGAAGCCGCCCTGAGGTCGTACTTGTTGATTTTTTCGATCAGCGTCGTTCGCTGAAGTCGCAGAAGACGTGCAGTCTGCGAAATGTTGCCACCCGAACGGTCAAGTGCCTGCCGGATCAACGAGCGCTCAATGTCAGCGAGGTGCTGTTTCAGGTGCAGACCATCCTCGGGCAGTTCGTCGGGATCCTGCACCATCATCACGATGTCTTCGACCGATTGCGGTTCAGGCGGAATCGTGTAGCCCGTTTCAGCCGCCGCCGCGCGATGGGCTTCAAGCTGCGGGCGGTTCGACACCAGCGTGGCACCGGCCATGCTGTCGGTTGTCTGCAGCGCCGCCCAGCCGTCGTCGCCCAGATCGTCAGGCAGTCCGGGCTTGAGTGGATCACCAAATGGCTGCTCCGCGTCCGGCAACGGGTCCTGTTTCGTTGAGGTCTCTGAATCCTGGGCGATTTCCGCCGTCTCAGCCAAGCGCAGTTGCTGCTCTGCGAAAGGGCGGAGTCCTCTGGGCAGCATCGGCAGCGGGACGTGCGCCAGACCAAGGCGACGTCCAGGGTAAAGAACACTGAACCGATCCATCAGATTGGATAGTTCCCGGACGTTTCCGGGCCATTCATAGCATTGGAGAACGTTGAGCAGATCCGGAGCAAGTGTCACCGGAGGCTTGCCAGGGTTGGCGTGTCGACGTGCAAATGAGTCGGCCAGATCGGGAATGTCGTCAAGCCGGATTCTGAGCGGCGGCATTTCAATAGGCAGAACATTCAAGCGATAGAACAGGTCCTGCCGGAAGTGTCCGGAAGCAATCTCGCCTTCAATGTCCCGATGGGTTGCCGCGATGATCCTGACATCGATCGGAACCGTTCGAGAAGAACCGATCGGATCGATCGAACGTTCTTGGAGCACCCGAAGGAGCTTTACTTGCATGTCGAGCGACAGGTCGCCGATCTCATCCAGAAAAAGCGTGCCGCCGTGAGCGAGTTCGAAACGGCCGACACGGTCAGCCAAGGCGCCTGTAAAGGAACCCTTACGGTGCCCGAAGAGCTCGCTTTCAATGAGTTCCTTCGGTATGGCGGCGCAATTCACTGGAACAAACGAAGCGCCCGAGCGGTCCGACAGGTCGTGTAGCGCACGGGCAACCAGCTCTTTCCCCGTCCCGCTTTCGCCCAGGATCAAAACCGTGGATCCGGATCGCGCAACGGCCTGGATCAGCGAGCGCACTGCCTGAATGGGCGCGCTGCGTCCGATGATTGCGTGAAGACCTTTCAATGAATATCCCGCATGGCCCGCGCGGTGGCGCGCCGGGCCAAAAATAGAAGAAGCCTGAAGTATAGGGTCGAAATCAATGAAATCGTTAGTGTTTGTCGGGAAATCGTCGCGTTGCGTCGCGTTGTTGCTCAAGACGTTACGTCTCCGGTCGATTAAAAGCAGGAGGGGACGAGCGTCGCGTCCCGAACTTTCTGGGAGCTAGGAGATGAGGAAGTCTTTGTCGGTTCTGTTGGCCTGTGCAGCGATGCTGGGGGGGTGTGCATCACTTGATTTCGGGTCCTCTGGGAACTCTCCGGCTGCCGGAAATGGCGCTGAGGCGGCGGCAACGCCCGCCAAACCTGCTCCACGTGTGAGCGCGCCGCCGCAGTTGTCCAGCAACGAGCGGCGTCGGCCGATTCTCTCCACCGGCTACGCGGTCATCAGCATCCAGCAGCATCACTTGCCCGCGCAGCAGCGCCTGCTCGCGATACGCGCGGCCAAACTCGACGCGTATCGCGGGCTCGCGGAGCAGGTCTACGGTCAGTATCTCGACGGCGCAACCACCGTTGCTGACGCTACGCTGCGCAGCGATCGCGTGCGCTCGCGGGTAGAAGGACTGATTCACGGGGCGGAAGTTGTCAGCATCGCGCCGGTAGGAAACGACACCTACGAGCTCACGCTGTCGCTGGATCGTGACGTGATGTTCGAACTGCGTGCGATCTACCTCGAGGAGATGGCCCGTCTGGGTCGCTGATCATGAGGGCGCTGACACGAGTCTTGCGCGATTCGCTGGTGGCGGCAGGTGTCGCTGGGTCGGCAATCTCGGCGCTTGCCCAGACGGCGACTGCGCTCCCGGTTGGGGTGGGTGGCCACAGTGCCGAGAGCAGTGCAGCGCGGCTCGAACAGCTTCGCAACGCAATGATTGACCAGGCGCTTGATGCGCCCGTTCACATCAGCTCGAATGCCTGGCTCGACGAGTCGGGTCGGCTTCGACACGTGTCGCGATTTTTCTCAGAAGTTCGGGCGCGGGCTGCCGCCGATCTGATCGTGAGCGCCGAGTCGGCTGCGCAAGCGCGGGCCACTGCGGCGATTGCCGGTAGCGAGACGGACGGCGCGAAGGCGCCTGGCGCAGGACGGTCTGGGGCCACACAGCCCTCATCGGTGGTGGGTCAGCCTTCTTCTCCTAGCCCGGGTTCCGACCGCGCCGCAGGCGCGCCACCCCTGTCCTTGCAAGCTTCCGCGCCTGCCGATCCGTTGCCTCCGGCCTCCGACGCGATCGAGTGTCGGGCGGATCGGAGCGGTCTTCGCCGGTCTGCTGTTGTGCGGTTTGAACGGGTGCCTAGTGACGGTTCACGGGGTCACTCCGTGCTGCACCATCTCCAGGATCTGATCCAGCAGGCATTGGGCACGCAGTCCGGGCGTGGCGGGCTGACGGTGGCAGGACTCGACTTGACCGGGGTTGACAGCTACTCAAGGCTGATCAGTTCGACAGGCCGCCAGGACGCTCCTTATCGAATCGATGTGCGCATCAGTTCCGACCGCCTCGATGTGGAGCCAGCCGGTCATGGCGTTGCCCCTGGCCAAACGTATTTCGCGCTCAGCCTGGCGGGCGCCCGTCGCACGCTCGCGGAACTTGAGCGGCCGTCCGTGGCGCTCATGCCAGATCGCCGGGTTGATATCGAGCTGTCGCTGGTGGAGGTGTCGGGGGAGCGCACGTTGTTGCGCCATCGATTCCCCGTCAACGTTCCGGGTGCCGCGCCGTCGCACAACACGCCAGCGTTGCCGGATTCAACCATCGCCGCGGTCACCGTGGCCACGCTTGCCTGGTGGTCTGAGGCGGTGAGCTTGCTGCGCTGTGAACCCCTGTTGGTGCAAGCCCACCCGATGGCAGCCGGTGTGCTCGCGATCCCACTGGGTGGTGCTACGGGGATCCGGGTGGGCGATCGCTGGATGATCGCCGACCGAGC
>CAMBZS010000196.1 GCA_945872335.1 Bordetella parapertussis
CGCTCACGATGTAGTTGCCCGCGGCGCGACCGAACACCACCAGATCCAGGAGCGAATTGGTGCCCAGACGGTTCGCACCGTGCACCGATACGCAGGCGCACTCGCCAATCGCGTAGAGCCCGTTGACCACCGAGTTGGGATTGCCCTGATGGGGTACCACCACCTGCCCATGGATGTTGGTGGGAATGCCGCCCATCTGGTAGTGAATGGTGGGCACCACGGGAATCGGATCACGGATGGGATCTACGTTGGCAAACTTGATCGCGATTTCGCGGATCGACGGCAGGCGCTTCATGATGGTTTCAGCGCCAAGGTGATCGAGTTTCAGGAGCACATGATCGCCGTCCGGGCCGCAGCCGCGCCCTTCCTTGATCTCCTGGTCCATGGAACGCGAAACGAAGTCACGCGGCGCCAGGTCTTTGAGCGTTGGCGCATAACGCTCCATGAAGCGCTCGCCGTGCTTGTTGAGCAGAATGCCGCCTTCGCCGCGCACGCCCTCGGTGATCAGCACGCCCGCCCCGGCCACGCCGGTGGGGTGGAACTGCCAGAACTCCATGTCTTCAAGCGGAATGCCGGCACGCGCGGCGATCCCCATGCCGTCGCCGGTATTGATGAATGCGTTGGTCGAGGCGGCCCAGATGCGGCCCGCACCACCAGTTGCGAAGACGGTGACCTTGGATTCAAGAATCATCACCTCGCCGGTTTCCATCTCGAGCGCCACCACGCCCACGCAGTCGCCTTCTGCATCGCGGATGATGTCGAGCGCCATCCACTCCACAAAAAACTGGGTGCGCGCCTGCACATTTCGCTGATAGAGCGTGTGCAACAAAGCGTGACCGGTACGGTCGGCAGCCGCGCAAGCCCGCTGAACCGGCTTTTCACCGAAATTGGCGGTGTGGCCGCCAAAGGGGCGTTGATAGATCGTGCCGTCTGAATTGCGGTCGAACGGCATGCCGAAGTGCTCGAGCTCGTAGACCACCTTGGGCGCCTCACGGCACATGAACTCGATCGCATCCTGGTCGCCCAGGTAGTCCGAGCCCTTGACGGTATCGAACATGTGCCAGTACCAGTTGTCTTCACTCATGTTGCCGAGCGAAGCCCCGATACCGCCCTGCGCGGCCACCGTGTGCGAGCGAGTGGGAAACACCTTGCTCAGCACGGCCACACTCCAGCCAGCCTGCGCGAGCTGGAGCGAGCAGCGCATGCCGGCACCGCCCGCACCGATGATCACCGCATCAAACTTGCGGCGGGGAAGATTGTTTGACAGATGGTTGAGAACGTCGGCCATCTCAGATGCTCCAAAGGATGTTGGCAGCCCAAATCACGTAGGCAAACAGCAGAACAATGGTCGCCACCTGCAGCGTGAGACGCACGGAGGTGGGTTTGATGTAATCCATGTAAATGTCGCGCACGCCGATCCAGGCATGCCAGGCAAGCGCCACAAAGGCCAGCACCGTGAGCACCCTGATGAACGGCCCCGAAAACAGCGCCTTCCAGCTCGCCTGCGCAAGCGGCGGCCCGGCGAGAACGGCAAGACCCAGCACGAGCGTGTACACCGCAAGCACCACGGCAGTGATGCGCTGGGCGAGCCAGTCTTTCAGACCATAGTGGGCGCCAACGACGATTCGCTTGGTGGTCATGTCAGAAGGCTCCGAACAGTTTGAGTGCAAACACCAGCGTAAGCGCAAGGCTGACCGCCAGCACGGCAAACGACGAGGTGCGCGCCTGGTCTTTCTCGGTGCCGACGTGCAGGTCGAGAAGCAGGTACCGGATTCCTGCGCAGAAGTGATGCAGGTAGGCCCAGATCAACCCGAGGAACACCACCTTCACGAAAGGCTGAGCGACCATGGCCTTGAACTTCGCAAACGCGGCATCAGGCCCAAGGCTCAACTGCAGGCAGTAAAGCAGGAATGGCAGGCCAAACAGAAACAAGAGCGCGCCGCTCACGCGATGCAGGATGGACACGATTCCCGCCGGCGGCAGCCGGTACTGGAGAATCTGTCCGATATCGATGTTGCGAAAGCGCGGCCGTGCGCCTGCCGCGCCCGAACCTCTGGCAGCTTCACTCATTATTGTTAACCCCCCGGTGCAAAACCTGCATATTGTTACCCAAACCCAACCGAGCCACCAAGCTCGATGTCATCAGCCTTTGAATGAACAGTGTTGCCTGTGCGTCATCCAAGCTCGTTGTAGTAGTGATGCCGCGCGGTGAGACACCAGCCGCGCCGAAATTCCACCGGCTCCGATTCATAGGTGCTCGAGACCCGGTCAACCCGCAGCAGCGGCGTGCCCGCCTTCACATGCAGGACGCGCGCCACATCGGCAGGCGCCGTGACCGCCTTGATGCGCTCCTCGGCGCGAATCATGCGTACGCCAAACTCCGCCTCCAGGAGCGCATAGAGCGGACCACTGTAGTTCGCGAGCCGCTCGGCGGTAAGCCCGCGAAACCGCGCCCCCGGCAACCAGATTTCGTCGAGCACCGTGGGTTCGCCCTCGAGATCGAGCACCCGGCGAATCTGTACCAGGGGCTCTCCCACGCGCAACTGCAACACCCGGGAAATCTCGGCTGACCCGCGTGCCCGACGGCATTCAAGGACCTGGCTGCGCAGCACCTGCCCCTGCACCGAACGCTCGCCCGGCATGGCCGGGGGGGGGTCGCCGGTCAGCTTGGCCTCGGGCAGGTCGTCGGGACGCAGGCGCAAAAACCGGAACTGGGTTCGCACTTCGAGGTGCGACGCGACGAAAGTGCCTCGGCCCTGTCGGCGAACCAGCAGGTTATCGGCAGCGAGTTCGTCGATGGCCTTCCGAACCGTACCCTGACTCACCCGAAAGCGCGCCGCGAGCTCGGTTTCGCTCGGGATAGGCTCGCCCGGCTTCCACTCGCCCGCACGCAGGCGCTTGGTGAGCAGTGTCTTGATCTGACGGTAGAGGGGCGCAAAGCGCGGCGCCACCTCGTCGGGGGATGGCGCGGGAAGCTCTTCGTGCTCGACAGACGCGGTCGTTGCCATGCGAGGGATTTCAGCACAGCCAGCGCCCGCAGTCCAGTCAATCATGTCTTATATAAGACATAACACCGGATTGACACCATAAAGTAGCGGGCCTACACTCGCGCCAGCGTTCCAGCCAGCCGTCGGCGGGCGCCTCGGCGCCGCCCGGCTCTGTCTTCCAACCGAACCGGAATCGAGAGGTTTTCTCATGGCCAATCCCCCGAAGCGAATCGCGGTCACCGGCGCTGCCGGCCAGATCGGTTACAGCCTGCTGTTCAGACTCGCCAACGGCGACATGCTCGGCAAAAACCAGCCGGTCATCCTCCAGTTGCTCGACATCAGCGCCGCATTGCCGGCAGTGCGCGGCGTGGTGATGGAGCTTGAGGATTGTGCGTTCCCGCTGCTTGCGGGTGTGGTGGTCACCGACGATCCCAAGGTCGCCTTCCGCGACGCCGATTACGCACTCCTGGTGGGTGCCCGCCCGCGCAGCAAAGGCATGGAGCGGAAAGATCTGCTCGAGGCGAACGGCGCCATTTTCACCGTTCAGGGGCGCGCCCTCGACGAGTGCGCAAGCCGCAATGTGCGCGTGCTGGTGGTCGGCAACCCTGCCAACACCAACGCCTACATCGCAATGAAGTCCGCCCCGAATTTGCCGAAGAAAAACTTCACCGCCATGCTGCGGCTGGACCATAACCGGGCGCTCTCCCAGCTCGCCGCGCGCTCGGGCAAGCCGGTGGAGTCGATCGAAAAACTCGCGGTGTGGGGCAACCACAGCCCCACCATGTATCCCGACTACCGGTTTGCCACCATCGGCGGCCAGTCGGTGAAGAGCATGATCAACGACGAAGCCTGGAACCGCGACACTTTCATCCCCACCGTCGGCAAGCGCGGCGCAGCCATCATCGAGGCTCGAGGCCTCTCGTCGGCCGCCTCGGCCGCCAACGCCGCCATCGACCACATGCGCGACTGGGTCATGGGCACGGGCGACCGCTGGGTCACCATGGGCATTGCGTCCGATGGCAGCTACGGCATCCCGCAGGACACGATGTACGGATTCCCGGTCACCTGCGCCAACGGCGAATACAGCATGGTGCGCGGCCTCGAGATCGACGACTACAGCCGCCAGATGATGGACCGCACGCTGGCCGAATTGAACGAAGAGCGCGAAGGCATCAAGCACCTGCTCGGCTGACCTCAGCGCCCAAGGGCGAAATCAGGGAGATCACGAACATGAGCCAATCGGCCGGTCGTAAATTTCGGGAAGCGATGGCGGCGGAAACACCGCTTCAGATTCCGGGCGCCATCAACGCCAACCACGCACTGCTCGCGCAGCACGCGGGGTTTCGCGCCATTTATCTGTCGGGTGGCGGCGTCGCGGCCGGCTCGCTCGGGTTGCCCGACCTGGGCATCTCGGGCCTGGACGATGTCCTCACAGACGTTCGCCGCATCACCGACGTGTGTAGCCTGCCGCTGCTCGTTGATGTCGACACCGGCTTCGGTTCGTCGGCGTTCAACGTGGCGCGCACCGTCCGCTCGCTCATCAAGTTCGGCGCAGGCGCCTTGCATATTGAGGATCAGGTGGGCGCCAAGCGCTGCGGGCACCGACCGGGCAAGGAAATTGTCACCCAGCAGGAAATGGTCGACCGTATCAAGGCTGCGGTCGATGCCCGTACCGACCCGGATTTCTTCATCATGGCTCGCACCGATGCGCTGGCCTCCGAAGGGCTGGAACGGGCGCTGGAGCGCGCGGTCGCCTGCGTCGAGGCGGGTGCCGATGGCATCTTCCCCGAGGCCATCACCGAGCTCTCCATGTACAAGGCGTTTCGTGATGCGGTCGGTGTGCCCATCCTCGCCAACATCACCGAATTTGGCCAGACACCGCTCTTCACGGTGAACGAGCTCTCCTCGGTCAACGTCGATATCGTTCTGTATCCGCTTTCGGCTTTCCGGGCCATGAACAAGGCGGCGGAGCTCACCTATCGCACACTGCGCACCGAAGGCAGTCAGCAGTCCATCATCGGCACCATGCAGACCCGCAAGGAGCTCTACGACTCGATCGGGTACTGGGACTTCGAGCGCAAGCTCGACGAGCTGTTTGCCAAGAGCAAATGATCTTCTTTCGACACTGACCCTTTGGCGTGGCGCCCTCGCGCCGCGCCGCGCCCTCTGGAGACCGATCCATGTCAGCAGATACGCCTGTAGCAGGTCCGAAGCCCAAGAAATCAGTCGCCCTATCGGGCGTTGCCGCTGGCAACACGGCCCTCTGTACCGTGGGCCGAAGTGGCAACGACCTTCACTATCGGGGCTATGACATTCTCGACATCGCCGAAGCCGCCGAGTTCGAGGAAATTGCCTACCTGCTGGTACACGGCAAGCTCCCCACTGCCGCCGAACTCGCGGGTTACAAGGCCAAGCTGAAGGCACTCCGCGGCGTGCCTGCCAATGTGAAAGCCGTGCTCGAATGGCTCCCTGCATCCGCCCATCCGATGGACGTCATGCGTACTGGCGTATCGGCGCTTGGCTGTCAGCTTCCCGAGAAAGACGATCATGCGGCCCCGGGTGCACGCGATATCGCCGATCAGCTGATGGCTTCGCTCGGCTCGATGCTGCTCTACTGGTATCACTACAGCCACAACGGCAAGCGTATCGATGTCGAGACCGACGACGATTCCATCGGTGGGCACTTCCTGCATCTGCTGCACGGCCAGGCACCCTCGGACTTGTGGGTGCGCGCGATGCACACCTCGCTCAACCTGTACGCCGAGCATGAGTACAACGCGTCCACCTTCGCGGCTCGCGTCGTGGCGGGCACAGGTTCCGACATGCATTCGGCGATCGTTGGCGGCATCGGCGCGCTGCGTGGGCCGAAGCACGGCGGCGCCAATGAAGTGGCGTTTGAGGTGCAAAAACGCTACGACACCCCGGACGAGGCCGAGGCCGATATCCGCCGGCGCGTGGAAGCCAAGGAGGTTGTCATCGGGTTTGGTCATCCCGTTTACACCATCGCCGATCCGCGCAACAAGGTCATCAAGGAAGTTGCCCGCCGGCTTTCGAAAGCCGCAGGCGACATGAAGATGTTCGACATTGCCGTGCGAATCGAATCGGTCATGGCAGACGCCAAGAAAATGTTCCCCAACCTCGACTGGTTCAGCGCCGTGAGCTATCACATGATGCGCGTGCCCACCAGCATGTTCACGCCGCTGTTCGTCATTTCGCGTACATCGGGCTGGGCTGCGCACGTGATCGAGCAGCGTATCGACAACAAGATCATTCGCCCGAGCGCCAACTATGTTGGACCCGAGAACCGCAAGTTCGTTCCCATCGAGAAGCGTCGCTGACGCACCCTGTCTTCCAACCCTACACACCCGCTGAGGCCACCATGCCGCACAACGCCTTCAAGACCCTCAAGGACTTCAAGATGGAGTCCGGCAAGACCGGAAAGCTCTACTCGCTGCCGGCGCTTGCGCGCAAGTTCCCCAATGTCAACCGTCTGCCGGTATCGATCCGTATCGTGCTTGAGTCGGTGCTGCGCAATGTTGACGGCAAGAAGGTGACCGAGGCCCATGTTGAGCAGCTCGCCAACTGGAAGCCCAATGCCGAGCGGATCGACGAAATCCCGTTTATCGTCGCCCGCGTGGTGCTGCAGGATTTCACCGGCGTGCCGCTGCTTGCCGACCTCGCAGCCATGCGCAATGTGGCGAGCAGCATGGGCCGCGACCCCAAGCGAATCGAGCCGCTGGTGCCGGTCGACCTGGTGGTTGACCATTCGGTCATGATCGATCACTTCGGTTCGGCAAAGGCCCTGGACCTCAACATGAAGCTCGAGTTCCAGCGTAATCGCGAGCGCTATCAGTTCATGAAGTGGGGCATGCAGGCCTTTGACACGTTCGGTGTCGTGCCCCCGGGCTTTGGCATCGTGCACCAGGTCAACCTGGAATACCTCGCACGCGGCGTTCATCGCAATGCCGACAAGGTGTATTACGCCGACTCACTGGTCGGCACCGACAGCCACACCACCATGATCAACGGGATCGGCGTGGTGGGCTGGGGCGTGGGCGGCATCGAGGCCGAAGCCGGCATGCTTGGGCAGCCGGTCTATTTCCTGACGCCAGACGTGGTTGGGGTCGAACTATCGGGGCGTCTGCTCGAGGGCCTCACTGCCACCGATGTGGTGCTCACCATCACCGAAATGCTCCGCAAGGCCAAGGTGGTCGGCAAGTTTGTCGAGTT
>CAMBZS010000197.1 GCA_945872335.1 Bordetella parapertussis
ATCGCGACTCCGAAATGGTCATCTGGTTCTCGAGCGGCCGCAGCCTGGTCGACTGGGTGGGCCCGGTGCTGAGCTTTGTGGCGCCGGTCGCGCTGCTGGTTGCGCTGGTCGCTTTTGTGGGGGGCCCTTGGGCCACGAAGCAGTCGAACGAATATCAGAGCCGGTTCTCGCAGCGGGAAGACATTTCGCGGGTGTCGGCGGGGCAGTTTCGCGAATCGGCCTCCGCCGGTCGAGTGTTTTATGTGGAGTCGCTCAACGACGAAAACACCGAGGTCCGCAATGTCTTTGTCTCGCAGATCGACCCCCAGCGCGAGGTGATTGTGGTGTCGCAGCGCGGCCAGATCGAGGTCATGCCCAACGGCGACCGCTACCTGGTGCTCGAGAAGGGGCGTCGCTACGACGGCGAGCCCGGGTCGGGAAGCCTCAGGTTGATGGAGTTCGAGCGCTACGGGCTGCTGCTGGAGGGGCGGGCCGATGTTTCCGGGGCCGGGGCCAGTGCCCGAACCATGAGCGTGGTTGAACTCCTCGCCGACCCAAGTCGCGCCAACCTGGCCGAACTCAACTGGCGGATCAGCTTGCCGGTGTCGGCATTTCTGATGGCACTTCTTGCGATACCGCTGTCGGCGGTCAATCCGAGGCTGGGGCGATCGATCAACCTGATCCTCGCGCTCCTGATCTACGTCGTCTACAACAACATGCTCTCGGTGGTGAGCGCCTGGATCGGGCAGGGTCGGGTACCGTTTGAGGTGGGGGTATGGGTGGTCCACGCCGCACTCGCGGTGGTGATCGTGTTTCTCTTCTGGCGGCGGATCCGGTTGCCTCGCCGCTGGCTGCGGCGCGTGTTGTCGCGGCCGGCCGCGGAAACGGCCTGAAGCCATGATAGGGGGCGGCTCAACCATTGGACGTTACCTCGCGCGCGAGATCGCCACCGCTGTGGTGTTCGTGCTGATCGCCTTTCTTGCGCTCTTTGCGTTTTTCGATTTCATCAACGAGCTCGATGATGTGGGACGCGCTGGCTACAGCCTCGCCGCGGCCGCCATCTATGTGCTGCTCACACTGCCTTCACGCACCTACGAGGTGATGCCGATTGCCACGCTGATCGGCAGCGTGTATGCCCTCGCCCAGCTGGCGGCGCACTCCGAATTCACCGCCATGCGCGCCTCGGGGCTGAGCCGAACGCGTGCGCTGGGCGAACTGATTCGTCTGGGGGCCTGGCTGGCAGTGTTCACCGCGCTGGTGGGCGAAGCGCTGGCGCCGCCTGCCGAACGACTGGCCCAGGAGCTGCGGCTCTCGTCGCTTGGCAGCGCGGTGGGTGGCCAGTTGCGATCCGGGCTCTGGATCCGCGATTCGTTGCGCGATACAGCCGGTGATGTACAGCGAATTCGCTTTGTGAACGTCGGCGAACTGATGCCCGATGCCACGTTGCGCCGCGTCCGTATCCTCGAGTTCGATCAGCAGATGCGCCTGTCCGAGGTAGTCAAGGCGGAGAAGGGTCAGTTCTCGGGGCCGGGCGCCTGGGAACTTACTGGCGTGACGACCACGCTCTATCACCCCGTTGAGTCGCAGGAGCCGCTGCCGCTTCTTCGCACCGAGCGCGCGTCCGCGGCGAGCCGCACGTGGACATCGGAACTCACGCCCGCATTGCTGTCAGTGCTCATGGTGATGCCCGATCGTATGTCGGCGATCAATCTCTTCAACTACATCCGGCATCTCAAAGAAAATCAGCAGAACACCGAACTGCACGAAATCGCTTTCTGGAAGAAGGTGGTCTATCCGCTTGCGGTCATCGTCATGATGGCGCTTGCGCTCCCCTTCGCCTATCTGCAGAGCCGAGCGGGCGGCATCGGCTACAAGGTGTTCGCGGGCATCATGCTGGGAGTGGCTTTCCACTTCCTCAATGGCCTCTTCAGCCATCTGGGCCTGCTCAACACCTGGCCGCCCCTGGTTGCCGTGAGCATTCCGAGCATCGTGGCCTTCGTGGTGGCAGTGGGCCTGCTCAGATGGGTTGATCGAACCCGCTGAGTGCCGGATTCGGCCGTTTCGCCTGAATGTTTCGAGCATTTTGGGCGGGGTTTACCCTAGCAGGGTGAACCCGCTTGCTGCAGAGCAGCATTATTCCCTCTAAGTGAAAGGTGGTTTGGTTTGGTGCAATGCAGCGCAGTTCCGGCAGTTCAGGGAACCTGTAACGACTTGTAATCGTCAGGATTTTCGTGGAGCATCCGCTTCCGTTGGGTCTGGTTCTCGCGAATCAGGATCCTCAGGTGTATCGAGGAGGAGGAGAGGCAGCACCGCTGCCATTGGAGCGCACAGCGATGTGCGCTTTTTTTTTCGATACTCCCCTCGGACATATAATTCATCGGGTCTGCGTCACTGACTCAGCCCGTTCGATCAATCTAAAGGGAGACGCCTGATGTTCTCAGCCCGCCACGTCCTTGCCGCCGGATCGCTCATGGTCGCCGCCGCGGCATCGGCACAAGTCACGCTTACCACCTCCACCTGGGTGCCTCCCACCCATGCACTCACGGTCACGCAGGCCGACTGGTGCGCACAGGTGACCGAAGCCACCGCAGGGCGGGTTCGCTGCAATGCGCTTGCCAAGCCGGTCACCGCACCACCCGGAACCTTCGACGCAGTGCGTGACGGTCTGACGGATGTGTCCTTTTCGGTTCATGGCTACACGCCGGGTCGCTATGTGCTCACCCAGGTCGCCGAACTCCCTTTTCTGGGTGACTCGGCCGAATCCACCTCGGTGGCTTATCAGCGCATTTATGAACGCCACCTGAGCAAGGCTGGCGAGCACAAGGGCATGCGCGTCATCACGGTGTTCACTCACGGCCCCGGCATGATCATCAACACCAAGCGCTCGGTGAATTCGCTTGCCGACCTGGACGGACTCAAATTCCGCGTGGGCGGCGGCATGGTCAACGAAATCGGCAAGATCATGGGCATCAACGTCACGCTGCGTCCGGCGCCCCAGTCGTACGAACTGCTCTCCTCGGGCGTGATGGATGGCGTGTTCTTCCCTGCCGAATCGGTAGAGTCATTCAAGCTCGAGAAGCTGGTCAAGCATCGCACCACGTTCGCCGGTGGCCTTTACAACACCAGTTTCGCTTTCGTCATGAACGAGGGGGCCTGGAAAAAAATTTCCCCCGCCGACCAGGCCGCCATCACCAAGCTTTCCGGTGAGCATGCGGCGCGGCTCTTCGGTCGTGCCTGGGACAAGGCCGACCGCTTGGGCGCCGCCTTCATGCAGGCCAACAACGTGCAGCACACGGTCGCCAACAAGGCCTTCGTCGATCAGGTCAAGGCAAAGACCGATGCGCTCGAGCGCAAGTGGGTGGTCGATGCCAAGGGGAAAGGTCTGGCTGATGGTGACCAGGTCATTCGCGAATTCCGTGCTGAAATCGCAAAACTCCAGTAACCGGGATCACAAGCCTGCTGCGGGCCGGCTGTTGTCAGTCGGCCCGTGCCATTTCTGATGAACGCTTTCAAAAAGTTGGTGGGTGCTGGCGCGGCGATCGCGCTGTTTCTCATGATGCTGCTCACCTTCGCCGACGTGGTCGGTCGCAAGGTGTTGAATTCCTCCATTGCCGGCAGCGTCGAGCTCACCGAGCTGTGCATGCTGGGCACCATCTTCATTGCCATGCCACTGGTCTCGCTAGCGGGCGAGCATGTGATTTTTGATTTGCTCGATCCCATGTTGCCGGCACCGCTGCGGCGCTGGCAGCGTGTCATCTCCAACGCGTTCTGTGCCGTGCTGGTCCTGGGGGGCGCATGGCTGATTCATGGTCGTGCAGCCCGGGTGTTTGAAGACGGCGACACCACGGCGCAGCTGCAGATTCCCACCGGCCCGTTCATTCAAGCGGCCTCCATCATGCTGTTGTGCACGGCGATCATGCATCTGACCGTGGCCATCCGCGCGGCGCGGGCGCTGCCTGACGACGAGCCTGAGTCCAACGTGCAAAGGGGCGCCTAGTGTTCGAGGCGTTGCTCGGCTTTGCCGCCATGTTTGCGCTCATGGCACTCCGCGTGCCGATCGCGTTTTCGATGGCGGCGGTGGGCGTGGCGGGCATTGCGATCATGCGGTCGGTGCCCGCGGCGTTTTCCTCGGCTGCCACCGAGATCATGGATGTGGCGAGCTACACCTTGTCGGTGGTGCCGCTCTTTGTGCTCATGGGCAATCTGGTAACGCGCGCCGGCATGTCCACCGAGCTGTATCAGGCCGCCTATGCGTTCATCGGGCATCGGCGGGGCGGGCTCGCCATGTCCACGGTGTTGGCGTGCGCGGGCTTTGGCGCCATCAGCGGCTCATCCATTGCCACGGCAGCCACCATGGCCCGCGTGGCCATGCCCGAGATGCGGCGCTTCGGTTACGACAAATCGTTTGCCGCGGGCACGATCGCCGCGGGCGGCACGCTGGGCATTCTCATTCCGCCGTCGGTCATCATGGTGATCTACGGCATCATGACCGAGCAGAGCATTGGTGCGCTGTTTGCCGCGGGTGTGGTGCCAGGCATTGTGGCCACGCTGTTCTATCTGGGAACGGCCTGGAACTGCGTGCGGCGCAATCCTGCGCTGGGTCCGCCCGGAGAGCGTACAAGCTGGGCGGGGCGGCTGACGGCGCTTCGGCATATCTGGGGCGTTGTGGTGTTGTTTTTGATCGTGATGGGCGGCATGTATGGCGGCCTGTTTACGCCCACTGAAGCCGCAGGCGTGGGCGCGATGGGTGGCTTTCTGTTTGCGCTCGCGCGCGGGCGGCTCACCCCGAAAATACTGCTGGAGGTGCTCACCGAATCGGCGCAGATGACCGCCATGTTGTTCACGATTCTGATTGGCGCTTCCATCTTCGCCAATTTCGTGAACTTCACTTCGTTGCCGCAAGACCTGCAGGCCTTCGTGTCGCAGTTCAATGTTCACCCCATGATGGTGGTGGTGGCCATCTGTTTCATCTACGTGATTCTTGGCACGGCGATGGAAGAGCTGTCGATGATTCTGCTCACAGTGCCGATTTTCTTTCCGCTCATTGTTCACCTGGGACTTGATCCCATCTGGTTCGGCGTCCTGATTGTGTGTGTGGTGGAAATCGGCATGATCAGCCCACCGGTCGGCATGAATATCTTCGTGATCAGCAGCCTGCTGCCGGATGTGCCCACCACCGGCATCTGGCGGGGCGTGATGCCGTTTCTGTTTGCCGACATCCTGCGGCTTGCGCTGCTTATTGCCTTTCCTTCCATCACGCTGTGGCTACCGAAATATCTCAATCTGTAAAGCCCGTCATCGGGTTCGTGGGCGTGGGCGCCATGGGCTCGCCCATGATCGGTCACCTGCTCGATGCGGGCTATCGGGTGCAGGTGTTCGCGAGGCGCGCGCAGGCGGCAGAGCAGCTGGTTGCGCGGGGCGCGCTGCTGCGGAGCAGTGCGACTGAAGCCGCTCAAGGTGCGCAGGTGTTTTGCACCAATGTCACGCGTACTGAAGATGTTGAACAGGTGTTGTTCGGCGAGGGGGGTGCGGCAGCGGGGCTGGCGCCTGGGGCCACAGTCATCGATTTCTCCACCATCTCTGCGGTGGCCACGCGCCATATGGCCTCGCGCCTGGCCGGGCTGGGCGTTCGCATGCTGGATTGCCCGGTGTCGGGCGGCGAGAAAGGCGCGCGCGAGGCCACCTTGTCAGTCATGGTGGGAGGCGAGGCCGCGGTGCTCGACGAAGTGCGGCCGGTGCTGCAGTGCCTGGGCCGAACCATCACGCATATCGGCGGTCACGGCGATGGACAGGTGGCCAAGGCGTGCAATCAGCTGGCGCAGGTGGTCACCATTCAGGGCATTGCCGAGGCGATGCTGTTCGCCAAGCGCAACGGCGCCGATGTGGGGCGGGTATTGAGCGCCTTGCAGTCAGGCTTTGCCGGCAGCCGCATGCTCGATCTGATGGGCCCCAGGATGGTGGCGCGCGATTTCGCAGCGGGCATCGAGGCGCGATTGCATCAGAAAGATTTCGCGCTGGTGATCGAAATGTCGCAGGCGCTGGGGTTGGCGCTGCCTGCGGCGTCGGTCACGTCGCAGCAGCTCAATGCCCTGGTGGGGCAGGGCTGGGGGCGCGACGACACCTCGTCGTTGTTGCGGGTGCTCGAGGCGTTGAACGGGTCAGCCTGAACTTTGCGCGCGCCGTGATTCGGCGTTAGCGGCGAGATTTTGTGGCCTCGCACAGTTGTGCGGCTGCGTTGAAGAGGGCATTGCCGGGTTCGGCCAGTGCATCGCACAGCGTGAGGTGGTTGTAGCCCGGCATGGCGATGTCGCCTGCAAACGCTTTCGGCCAGCGTTCGCGCACCAGCCGGTTCTGCCGATGAAATTCGTTGCTTTCGTCGCCACCCACCGCGGTCATGATGGGCGCGCGTGTGGCGGGTGTCGTGAGGGCCGGACTCAGCTTGCGCGCGCTTGCGTCGGTCAGTTTGAAGTCGTCGTTGAAGAAGGGTGACTTCATCAGCGGGCGCAGGTCAAACAGGGCGCTCATGGCCAGCCCCGCCTTCACGAGATCTTTGGGCAGGTCGGCTTCCCACTGCGGCCAGCGGGCGGCGAGCGCCATGCCGGTGAGGTGGCCGCCTGCCGAGTGGCCGCTCACCACAATCCGGTTGTGATCAAAGCCGAGTTGCGGGGCGTTCCGCCACAGCCAGGTGATGGAGCCCAGGATCTGGCGGACGATGTCTTCGATGGAGACCTTGGGCACCAGCGTGTAGTTGGGAAGCGCCACGCTGATGCCGCGCTCGGCAAAGCCCGGGGCGACCCAGGAGAAGTCGGACTTGTCCATGCCGCGCCAGTAGCCACCGTGGATGAAAACGAGGAGCGGCGCGCCGGGTTGTGCGGCGGGAAAGAGATCGAGCCGCTCGCCCTCGGTCTTGCCGTAGGCGAGATCGAGTTGTGCGCGGGGCGATGCGGCCCGCGCGGCCTTGCCCTGCTCAACCCAGCGCGCGAAGATTTCGGGCACGTTGGGGATGGACAGCCGGGGGTTGTACTCGCGGGTGATGAATTCGGCTTCCTGGCTGGGGGTCATGGCAAGAGTTCCTGGTGGGCGATCAGCGGGGGCACCTGCCCGACATGATATATTTCAAGGCTGTGGGGCGGTAGCTCAGCTGGGAGAGCGTCGCGTTCGCAATGCGAAGGTCGGGAGTTCGATCCTCCTCCGCTCCACCA
>CAMBZS010000198.1 GCA_945872335.1 Bordetella parapertussis
CATCACCGCAATTTACTTGCCCAGACCTGTCTAGACAAGTAGAGTGTCTGGAGTCAGTCCCGAAATCCGAGGCTCTCCATGAATGACATCGCCCATCCCCAGGCGCTTGCGGCGGCTGCGCCAGCATCATCTCCTGCGGCGCCGCGTCCGGTCCGCGCGCCGCGTGGTACGCAACTCAGCTGTGCCAACTGGCTCATCGAGGCGGCGTACCGCATGATCCAGAACAACCTGGATCCTGAGGTAGCCGAAAATCCAGATGCGCTGGTGGTGTACGGCGGCATTGGCAAGGCGGCCCGCAACTGGGAGAGTTTCGAGGCGATCCTCGCGGCGCTTCGCAGACTGAAAGCCGATGAATCGCTCCTCATCCAGAGCGGCAAGCCGGTCGGCATTTTTCGCACCATCGAAGACGCCCCCCGGGTGCTGATCGCCAATTCGAATCTTGTTCCCCGCTGGTCCACCTGGGAGCATTTTCATGAGCTCGACCGTCAGGGGCTCATGATGTATGGCCAGATGACCGCCGGTTCCTGGATCTACATCGGCAGCCAGGGCATCATTCAGGGCACTTACGAAACCTTTGTCGAGGCGGCGCGTCAGCACTATCAGGGAAGCCTCAACGGACGCTGGATCCTGTCGGCGGGGCTGGGTGGCATGGGCGGCGCGCAGCCGCTCGCGGCGAGTTTTGCCGGGGCCAGTTCGCTCATCATCGAGTGTCAGCAGAGCCGGATCGATTTCCGGCTGAAAACCCGGTATGTCGACGAGCAGGCGAAAGACCTCGACGACGCGCTCGCCCGCGTTCAGGCGCACAGCAAGGCGGGGCGGGCGGTGTCGGTGGCGCTCCTCGGCAACGCTGCCGAGCTGTTGCCCGAGCTGGCCCGTCGCGCGCAATCGGGCGGTCCGCGTCCCGATCTGGTCACCGATCAGACCTCGGCGCATGATCTCATCAACGGCTATCTGCCGCCTGGCTGGAGTGTGGGCCAGTGGCGTGCTGCGCAGGCCGATTCGTCGCAGCATGCCGCCCTTCGCCAGGCCGCATCACTGGGGTGCGCCCAGCATGTTCGGGCCATGCTGGCGTTTCAGCGAATGGGCATTCCCACGGTCGACTACGGCAACAACATCCGGCAGGTGGCCTTCGATGCGGGGGTCGCCGACGCGTTCGACTATCCAGGCTTCGTTCCAGCCTATATCCGGCCGCTGTTCTGCAGGGGCAAGGGACCGTTCCGATGGGTGGCGCTGTCGGGCGATCCGGAAGACATCCGCCGCACCGACGCCAAGATGAAGGCGTTGTTCCCGGACGATGCGCACCTTCATCGCTGGCTGGACATGGCGGGCGAACGGATCGCCTTCCAGGGGCTGCCGGCGCGAATCTGCTGGATTGGCCTGGGCGAGCGGCACCGCGCGGGTCTCGCCTTCAATGAAATGGTTCGCACGGGCGAACTCAAGGCGCCGATCGTGATCGGCCGGGATCATCTCGACAGCGGATCGGTGGCAAGCCCCAACCGCGAAACCGAGGCCATGCTCGATGGTTCGGATGCGGTGTCCGACTGGCCGCTCCTGAACGCGCTCCTCAACACGGCGGGCGGCGCCACCTGGGTGAGCCTGCACCATGGCGGCGGCGTCGGCATGGGGTACTCCCAGCATGCGGGGGTGGTGATTGTGTGTGACGGCACCGACGCCGCGGCCCGCCGCATCGAGCGCGTGCTCTGGAACGATCCCGGCACCGGTGTGATGCGTCATGCCGACGCGGGGTATGAGTCGGCGGTGCAGTGCGCGCAGCAAAGCGGGCTCGATCTGCCCATGATCGCCCGCTGATGGCGCCCTGCGTGCAGCAAGGGCTTGCAAGGTGAGCGTTCAGGCGACAGGTTGGCCATGCGCCTGACGCCCGGGGCGTTGTCGCTTGCGCAGTTGCGTGCGATTCACGCTGCCGACCGACCGTCTGCGTTCGAACTCGACGAGCAGTGCCTGCCCGCTGTCCGGGCGGCTGCCCGGGCGGTGGAGCAGGTGCTTGCGAGCGGGCTACCCGTCTATGGTGTGAACACCGGCTTTGGAAGACTGGCGAGCCATCGCATCAACGAATCCGACCTCGCGACGCTTCAGCTCAATCTCATCCGCTCGCATTGCGTGGGCGTGGGCGAGCCCCTCGATGCGCCGGTCGTTCGGCTCATCATCGCGCTCAAAGTGGCGGGGCTTGCGCGAGGTCACTCCGGCGTCCGCCCGGCAGTCATCGAGCAGCTGCTCGCCATTCACAGCAGGGGGCTTGTTCCCTGGATTCCTTCGCAGGGGTCGGTGGGGGCCTCGGGCGATCTCGCACCGCTTGCCCATCTTGCGGCGGCGCTCATGGGCGAGGGCGCATTCTGGGTTGACGGACGCGCCGAACCCGCCGCCGAGGTGCTCGCGCGCGAGGGCATCGCGCCGCTGGGTCTGGCCGCCAAGGAAGGTCTTGCCCTCATCAATGGCACGCAGGTGTCGACTGCGCTTGCGCTTCATGCACTGTTTGCGTTTGAACCAGTGCTGGAGGCTGCACTGGTAACCGGGGCACTCACGCTGGACGCCGCGCGTGGCAGCGACGGGCCCTTCGATCCGCGGGTGCATCAGGTCCGCGGTCATCCCGGGCAGCGCGACGTCGCGCTCATCATCCGGCGCCTGCTCGAGGGAAGTCCGATCCGGGCTTCGCACCGCGAGGGCGATGACCGGGTTCAGGATCCCTACTGCCTGCGCTGCCAGCCGCAGGTGGTGGGCGCCTGCCTCGATCAATTGCGTTCGGCCGCAGAAGTGCTGCTGCGGGAGGCCAACGCCGTCACCGACAATCCACTGATCTTCCCCGCCACAGACAACGCCCCGGCGGCTTTTTTGTCGGGGGGCAATTTTCACGCCGAGCCCGTTGCGCTTGCTGCCGACGCCATGGCAACGGCGATTGCCGAGGTGGGCGCCATTGCCGAGCGGCGCATCGCCATGCTGATCGACTCGAGCGTGTCGCGCCTGCCGCCTTTTCTGTGCGCCGATCCGGGACTGAACAGCGGCTTCATGATTGCCCACGTCACCGCGGCTGCGCTGGCGAGTGAAAACAAGTCGCTCGCGCACCCGGCAAGCGTCGATTCGCTTCCCACCAGCGCCAATCAGGAAGACCATGTCAGCATGGCGACGTTTGCTGCGCGGCGATTGTTGCCAATGGTGCGCAACGTCGCCCACATCATCGGCATTGAATGGCTGGCCGCAGCCCAGGGCATCGAGTTTCTGAGGCCGCTTCGGAGCTCGGCCCCGCTGGAAGCGGCGCATGCGCTGCTGCGCGAGTGCAGCCCGCCGGTCCCAGTCGACCGATTGCTCGCGCCCGACATCAATCACGCGACCTCGCGAGTCGTTGACGGTACACTCGCGCAGATCGTTCGCAGTCAGCCAGGGCTGCCCAGGCTCCTGGCCCCGGTTTACGCTCACAATTCTCAAGCTCACGACTCAGGGAGATCCTCATGAAGACAATCGCATCGCGCGGCCTGTCGATGGCCGCAGCAGCGCTGTTCAGCGCTTTCGCCGGCACAGCCGCCGCCCAGGAAGTCAAGGTCGCCGTCGGACTGTCGGGCTGGACGGGCTTTGCGCCGCTCACGCTCGCAAAAGAGGCGGGCCTCTTCAAGAAGCACGGGCTGGATGTCACGCTGAAAAAAATCCCGCAGAAAGACCGTCACCTCGCCATCGCTTCGGGCGACATTCAGTGCGCCGCGACCACGGTGGAAACCTGGATCGTCTGGAACGCCAATGGCGTGGCCACCACGCAGATTTTTCAGCTCGACAAGAGCTACGGGGCCGACGGCATGGTGGTGAAGGCCGGCATCAACAGCATCAAGGAACTGAAGGGCAAGACCGTTGCCGCCAGCGCGCCGGGCACCGCACCCTACTTCACGCTCGCCTGGATGCTGCGCGAAAACGGCCTCACCATGAAAGATGTCAAGGTGGTGAACCTCGAGCCTCAGGCTGCCGCGAACGCCATGATCGCGGGCACGTCGGGCGTTGACGCAGCCATGACCTACGAGCCCTTCCTGAGCGCAGTGCGGGCCAAGCCCGAGGCGGGCAAGATCATTGCCACCACGCTCGACTACCCGATGATCATGGACACATTCGGATGCACGCCCAAGTTCCTTGCCGAGCAGCCCAAGGCAGCCAAGGCGCTTGCCGATGCCTACTTCGATTCGCTTGTCATGATCAGGGCCGAGCCGCAGAAGAGCTTCGGCATCATGGGGGCCGACGTCAAGCAGAGCGCTGAGGCCTTCGAGAAAAGCCAGTCTTATCTGCGCTGGCAGGACCGAGCGGCGAACCTGAAGTTCTTTGCGGGCGAGCACCTGGCGTTCAGCAAGAAGGCTGCTGAAATCCTGCTCGAGGCTGGCATCATCAAGTCGGTGCCCGACCTCGGCAAACTCGCCGACACCCGCTTCATCCAGTAACGCCACACGCCGCACCGTCACCGGCGCAGCCGCCTCGTCCAGCCGAGGCGGCCGCTATGGGCTGCTGGTGGCAGCTGTGGTACCCGCCTTCCCCGTATGAAACCTCTCGTACCGGTCTCCTCCTCTACCCGAGTGGTGCTGGGTATTCTGTTTTTCGTGGTGTTCTTTGCCGCCTGGGCGTTTGCCACGCTGGGTGGTTACGTCTCCAAAACGTTCCTCGCTGATCCGATCACCATGTTCAGGTCGGGCTACGTGCTGCTCACCGAGATGGGGTTTGCCCACGACATCCTGATGACGGTCTGGCGGGTGGTGGGAGGCTTCGTCATTGCGGCGGCAATTGCCTTGCCGCTTGGCGTGGCAATGGGCGCCTACAAGCCCATCGAGGCATTCTTCGAACCTTTCATCAGCTTTGCGCGCTACCTGCCGGCGAGTGCGTTCATTCCGCTTCTCATACTGTGGGCCGGCATCGGCGAGGCGCAAAAACTGGCGCTCATTTTTATCGGCAGCTTCTTTCAGCTCGTGCTGATGATCGCGGTCATCGTGGGCAACACCCGACGCGATCTGGTGGAGGCCGCCTACACGCTCGGAGCAGGCGATCGCTCGCTCATCTGGCGGGTGCTGATTCCGGGTGCTGCGCCCGATATCGCAGAGACGCTGCGTATGGTGCTGGGCTGGGCCTGGACCTACGTGATTGTGGCCGAACTGATTGGTGCCTCGAGCGGCATCGGCCACATGATCACTGACAGCCAGGCGCTGCTTGCCACCGACCAGATCATCTTCGGCATCATCGTGATCGGCGTGATCGGGTTGTTGAGCGATCTGTTTTTCAAGCTCGTGAACAGGCGGATGTTTCCCTGGGCGGTGCTCGGGCGATGACTGCGGCGGCACGAACCTCCATTCTCACGGTGCGGGGTGTAGAGCGCCGGTTTGAGTCGTCAACCGGGAGCACGCTTGCGCTTCAGGCCACCGATCTGGATGTCGCGGAAAATGATTTCGTGACCATTCTCGGGCCCAGCGGCTGCGGGAAAAGCACGCTCCTTCGGATCGTTGCCGGCCTCGATCACCCCACCGCGGGCGAAGTCAGGCTGGATGGCCGGCCGGTTCGCGGACCCGGCGCCGACCGGGGCATGGTGTTTCAGAGCTACACGCTGTTCCCCTGGTTGAGCGTGCTCGACAACGTCTGTTTCGGGCTGCGCGAACGAGGCTTGGCGAGGGCGCAGCAGGTTGAGATTGCGCAGGGCTTCATCGCGAAAGTCGGGCTGAATGGATTCGAGCACCACTACCCGAAGCAACTGTCGGGCGGCATGCAGCAGCGCACTGCGCTGGCGAGAGCGCTCGCCAATGGGCCGCGCATGCTGCTCATGGATGAGCCGTTCGGCGCACTCGATCATCAGACCCGCGAGTTGATGCAGGAACTTCTGCTTGGCATCTGGGAGGCCGAAGCCAAGACGGTGCTGTTCGTCACCCATGACATTGATGAAGCGGTGTTCATCGGCAGTCGGGTGGTGTTGATGAGCGCACGGCCTGGGCGAATCAAGCTCGACCGACTCGTCCCACTGCCGCATCCGCGCCATTATTCGGTCAAGACCGCGCCCGAGTTTTCAAGCCTGAAGGCAGAGCTCACTGAGGCGGTGCGGGTCGAGGTGCTCGCCGGGGCGTTCGCTCCATAGGGTGCGTGAGCGTCGGCCGGGGCGGTAGCCGTGCGGCGGATCGACTGGCTGCGCCGGCGCATGTGCGCCGGTGCCCTCGGCAAGCAGACGCCGGGCGGAGGCGGACACAAACTCGCTCGCTTGCGCTCGCTCAGACATGTGTCCGCCTGGTGGGCAAGCGCATGCGCTTGCCCTCCCGCCCGACGCCCGCCCGCCTCGGCTGGCCAGGCTCACCGCCACCCGGCTCCCGCCCCGGCCTCAGCCACCCGTTTGGCTTCGCGGTGGGAAAAGCAGGAAGGAGCAGGTTTGGATGAGGTGGGTCAAGCGGAGATAAAGCTGGGCTGTGCTTGAGGGTGCTTAGGCACGATAGGGTTCGGGCTTGATTCGGGCAGAGGGGGATGCGGCAATGTCGTTCGTCAGCGAGTTCCGGGCGTTTGCGCTCAAGGGTAATGTGATTGATCTGGCTGTCGGTGTGATCATCGGCGGAGCGTTCGGCAAGATTGTGGATGCTGCGGTCGGTGACCTGATCATGCCGCTTGTTGGTCTCGCGCTGGGCGGGATCGACTTCTCCAGCTACTACCTTGCGCTCGCCGGTCAGGCGCAGGGCCTGTCGTTGACCGAGGCCAGGAAGCTGGGTGCCGTATTTGCGTATGGCAGCTTCATCACCGTCGCACTGAATTTCCTGATCCTTGCATTCGTCATCTTCGTGATGGTGCGCCAGATGAACCGCCTGATCGCCTCGCGCAGTCATGTGTCATCCCATCCCACCCCCGAGGACACCCTCCTGCTGCGCGAAATTCGCGATCACCTCGCCCGTACCCGGTGATTCCCCACCCCACGCGCGTCCATTCCCTTCTCTTGCCACCCAGCCGAGCCAAGCCCCAGGGTGGCTGAGGCCGGGGCGGGAGCCGGGTGGGGGTGAGTCTGGCCAGCCGAGGCGGGCGGGCGTCGGGCGGGAGGGCAAGCGCATGCGCTGGCCCACCAGGCGGACACATGTCTGAGCGAGCGCAAGCGAGCGAGTTTGTGTCCGCCTCCGCCCGGCGTCTGCTCGCCGAGGGCACCGGCGCGCATGC
>CAMBZS010000199.1 GCA_945872335.1 Bordetella parapertussis
CCGGTGGCGATCGCCTGCGGCAACACCTTCATCCTCAAGCCCTCCGAGCGTGATCCGTCAGCGTCGCTTCTGATCGCGTCGTGGCTGAAGGAGGCGGGGCTCCCAGACGGTGTGTTCAACGTGGTGCAGGGCGACAAGGTGGCGGTGGATGCGCTCCTGGAGCATCCCCTCGTGAGCGCGGTGAGCTTTGTGGGGTCCACGCCCATCGCGCGCTATATCCACGACACGGCGGCCGCACACGGCAAGCGGGTGCAGGCGCTGGGTGGCGCCAAGAATCACATGGTCGTGATGCCGGATGCCGATCTGGAGCAGGCGGTTGATGCGCTGATCGGTGCAGCCTACGGTTCGGCGGGCGAGCGCTGCATGGCAATCTCGGTGGCGGTGGCGGTGGGCGATATTGCCGACCGGCTGGTGGCGCGGCTGGCCGAGCGGGTGCCTGCGATCAAGGTGGCCGATGGCACCGACCCCAAGGCCGAGATGGGGCCGCTTGTCACGCGCGCTCATGCCGACAAGGTGCTGGGCTATGTCGATTCGGGCATCGCGGAGGGCGCGAAGCTGGTGGTCGATGGCAGGGGTCTGCGCGTGGCGGGCCGCGAGCAGGGCTTCTTCGTGGGCGGTTGTCTGTTCGATCATGTCAGCCCCGGCATGAAGATCTATCGCGAGGAAATCTTCGGCCCGGTGCTGTCCATTGTCCGGGTGCCGAGTTTCGATCAGGCGCTCGCGCTCATCGACGCGCATGAGTTCGGCAACGGCTGCGCGATCTTCACCCGCGAGGGCGATGCGGCGCGCGAGTTTGCCGCCCGGGTGAAGGTCGGCATGGTGGGTATCAACGTACCCATTCCGGTTCCGCTTGCGTTCCACTCGTTTGGCGGCTGGAAGGCTTCGCTCTTTGGCGATCATCACATGCACGGGCCCGAGGGGGTGCGGTTCTACACCCGCGCGAAAGCGGTCACCCAGCGCTGGCCGGCGGGCATTCGCGCAGGCGCCGAGTTTGTGATGCCCACCATGAAGTAAACCGTCTGCCCGGCGCTCGGGGCCGAGAGGTGGCCCTGCCCGGGACGGCGGCTGCACGAGGGAGAAAGAAGTCATGGCTTTCACATTGAAGGACCCGGCGCTGTTGCGCGCCGAGGGCTACATCAATGGTGCGTGGACGGCTGCCGACAGCGGCGCACGCTTTGCGGTCACCAATCCGGCCAATGGCGCGGAGCTTGCGCGCGTGGCCGACATGGGCGCGGCCGAAACCCGGCGGGCGATCGCTGCGGCCGAGGCGGCGCTGCCGGCCTGGCGTGCGCGCACCGCCAAGGATCGCGCGGCGATCCTGCGGCGCTGGTTCGATCTGATTCTCGCCAACACCGAAGATCTGGCCGCGCTCATGACGGCCGAGCAGGGCAAGCCGCTTTCCGAGTCGCGCGGCGAGGTTGCCTACGGGGCGTCGTTCATCGAGTGGTTTGCCGAAGAGGGCAAGCGCGCCTACGGCGAGATCATCCCCACGTATGCGGCCGACCGGCGGGTGCTGGTCATGCGCCAGGCGATCGGCGTGTGTGCAGCCATCACACCCTGGAACTTCCCCATCGCCATGATCACGCGCAAGGTGGCGCCGGCGTTTGCTGCGGGCTGCACGGTGATTGCCAAGCCCGCCGAGGCGACGCCCCTCTCGGCGCTCGCGCTCGCGGAGCTCGCCGAGCGCGCAGGGCTTCCGGCCGGGGTGTTCAATGTGGTCACGGGCGATGCGGCGCGGGCGCCCGAGATCGGCCTTGAGCTCTGCCAGAGTCCGGTGGTTCGAAAGGTGTCGTTCACCGGTTCAACCGAAGTCGGGCGCATCCTGTTATCGCAATCGGCCGGCACGGTGAAGAAGCTCTCGCTCGAGCTGGGTGGCAATGCCCCCTTCATCGTTTTTGACGATGCTGACCTCGACGCTGCGGTGGAAGGGGCCATCGCCTCGAAGTATCGCAACGCGGGCCAGACCTGCGTATGCGCGAACCGCCTCTACGTGCAGGACGGCGTGTACGACGAGTTTGCGAGGCGGCTGTCCGCGCGCGTGGCGCAATTCAAGGTGGGCGCAGGCACGGAGCCGGGCGTCACCATCGGTCCCCTGATCGAGCCGGCGGCCATCGCGAAGGTCGAAGAGCATGTGGCCGATGCGCTCGCCCAGGGCGCGAAGGTTCTCACCGGCGGGCGTCGTCACGCGCTGGGCGGGCTTTTCTATGAACCCACCATCCTCGCCGATGTCACGCAGTCAATGAAGGTTGCACGCGAGGAAACCTTTGGCCCGGTCGCCCCGCTCTTTCGCTTTCACACCGAGGCCGAGGCGATCGCGATGGCGAACGCGACCGAGTTCGGGCTTGCTGCGTATTTCTTCTCGCGGGATCTGGGCCGCGTGTTTCGCGTCGCCGAGGCGCTTGAGAGTGGCATGGTGTGCGCGAACAGCGGGCTCCTGTCCACTGAGGTGGCGCCCTTTGGCGGGGTCAAGCAGTCGGGGCTTGGTCGCGAAGGGTCAAAGCACGGGCTCGACGAATATCTCGAGATCAAGTATTTGTGCCTCGCGGGTATCAACTGAGGCGTGACGAAGCACGCGCGCGGGGCCGATGGCTGCGTGCGTTCAAACCAGGCGGAGCCGACGATGAGAGTAAAGGCCGCAGTGTTGCGACAGATGGGGCTGCCGCTTCCCTACGTGCAGAGCCAGCCGATTGCCATTGAAGAGGTGGAGCTTGCGCCGCCCGCTCAGGGCGAGGTGTTGTTGCGCATTCATGCGGCAGGGCTTTGCCATTCCGATCTGTCGGCAATCAACGGTGATCGGCCGTGGCCGATGCCGATCGTGATCGGGCATGAGGCGGCCGCTGAGGTGGTTGAGTTGGGCGAGGGCGTGACCGATCTTGCGGTGGGCGACCATGTGGTGCTCATCTTCCGGCCGAGCTGCGGGGCCTGTGCAAGCTGCTCGGTGGGGCGGCCGGCGCTTTGTGGCCCGGGGGGCGAGGCGAATGCGGCGGGCACGCTGCTGGGTGGCTATCGACGACTTGCCTCCGTGAACGGTGCCGGCATCGACGGGCGTGCCGGGGGCGCGCTCCACCATCACCTGGGTTGCGCGGCGTTTGCCGAATACGCCACGGTATCGCGTCGCTCGGTGGTTCGCATTGATCCCGCGCTGCCCTGGGACGAGGCGGCGCTCTTCGGTTGCGCGGTCATCACGGGCGCGGGCGCGGTCTACAACACGGCGCGCATGGAGGCGGGTTCTCGGGTGGCGGTGGTGGGGCTGGGGGGCGTGGGGTTTGCCTCGCTGCTCGCTGCGCTTGCGGGCGGTGCGCGGCAGGTGGTCGCGGTCGACATGCTGGAGAGCAAGCTCGAACTCGCCCGGTCGCTCGGTGCGAGCGCCTGTGTGAATGCCGCAGATCCCGAGGCCATCGCCAAGGTCCGCGATCTGACGGCCGGCGGGGTCGACTATGCATTCGAAATGGCGGGCAACGTTGCTGCGCTCGAACTTGCCTACCGCATTACCGCGCGCGGTGGCACCACGGTCACGGCCGGGCTGCCTAATCCGGCGGCACGCTGGTCGCTGCAGGCGGTATCGCTGATTGCGGAGGAGCGCACGCTCAAAGGGAGCTACGTCGGCTCATGCGTGCCGGCGCGCGATGTGCCACGGTTCATTGCGATGTATCGGCAGGGGGTGTTGCCGGTCGATCGGCTGCTGTCCGAGAGAATCCGGCTCGAGGAGATCAATCCGGCACTCGATCGCCTGGCGCGGGGCGAATCGATCCGCCAGGTCATCATGATGAGCTGATTGCCGATGAGCACCACACCCGAAACATTCGACTATGTGATCGTGGGGGCCGGCACGGCGGGGTGCCTCCTCGCGAACCGGTTGTCGGCCGACCCGTCGGTATCCGTGCTGCTGCTCGAGGCGGGCGGGCGGGATGACTACCTGTGGATCCATATCCCGGTGGGCTATCTGTACTGCATCGGCAACCCCCGAACCGACTGGATGTTCAACACCGAGGCCGATCCCGGGCTGGGTGGCCGGGCCATCCGCTATCCGCGCGGGCGCGTGCTGGGCGGCTGCTCCTCGATCAACGGCATGATCTACATGCGCGGTCAGCGCGCCGACTACGACGGCTGGGCTGCCCTGGGCAATCCCGGCTGGTCGTGGGACGAGGTGCTGCCGTGGTTCCGTGCGCACGAGGACTACCACCGGCTGGACGGTGGCGCGACCGATGCCTTGCATGGGCATGGCGGCGAGTGGCGGGTCGAAGCGCAACGTCTCAGCTGGACGATTCTCGATGCGTTTCGCCAGGCGGCTGAGGAGGCAGGTATCCCCCCGACTGACGACTTCAATCGCGGGGACAACTTCGGCTGCGGCTATTTCGAGGTCAACCAGCGGCGTGGCGTGCGCTGGAATGCGTCCAAGGCGTTTTTGCGTCCGATCGAGGAGCGGCGAAATCTACGGGTGGTTTGCCACGCCCGCGTCGACCGATTGCTTCGCGCCGACGATGGAAGTGGTCGGGTGATTGGTGTTGAATGCAGGCTTGGTAAGGGTTCTGGCGTAAGCAAGCGCTTCCTTTCGAGGGCTGAGATGGTCCTGGCTGCAGGGGCGGTCGGATCGGTTCAGATCCTGCAGCGCTCGGGCATCGGCCCGGCGCCGGTCCTTGCGCGCGCAGGGGTCCAGGTGGGGACTGCGCTGGCCGGCGTGGGGGAAAATCTGCAGGACCATCTGCAGTTGCGCATGATCTACAAGGTGAGCGGCGTGCCAACGCTCAACGAGCAGGCGAACAGCGCCTGGGGTCGGGTTCGGATGGGGCTCCAGTATCTGGTGAGTCGGTCCGGTCCGATGGCGATGTCGCCCAGTCAGCTTGGCGCGTTTGCGCCCTCTGATCCGCGCCACCACCGTGCCAATGTCGAGTACCACGTCCAGCCGCTGTCGCTGGATCGCTTCGGCGAGCCGCTGCATCGGTTTTCTGCTTTCACCGCATCGGTGTGCAATCTGCGGCCCACTTCCCGCGGGACGGTGGGGATTGTGTCGGCGGACCCCGATGCGGCGCCACGGATTGCGCCGCACTATCTGTCAACGGACGAGGACAGACGGGTGGCAGTGGAGTCGATCCGACTGACCCGGCGGATTGTGGGCGGCGCGTCGCTTGCGGCCTACTCGCCGACCGAGTTTTTGCCGGGAGAGGCCTGCCAGAACGATGAGGAATTGGCCGATGCGGCGACGCGTATCGGGACAACAATTTTTCACCCCGTCGGGACTTGCCGAATGGGGCCGGCCTCTGACCCGATGGCGGTGGTTGATCATCGTCTGCGAGTCCACGGGGTGCCTGGGCTGCGGATTGCCGATGCGTCGGTCATGCCCACCATCACGTCGGGCAATACCAATGCTCCCACGTTGATGATCGCGGAAAAGGCCGCAGCGATGATGAGGGATGACGCGGCGCTTCGATGAAGGCGCTGTCCGGGGCTGACTTGCTCGCGCGGGTCGCTGATTGCAGTCGCCTGGGAACGGTCACGAGGGCGGGTTGATGGAGCAGGTGCAGTCGCTGGTGGTGGGCGCGGGGGTCGTGGGTTTGGCGATCGCGCGTGAGCTTGCGCTGTCGGGGCGTGAGGTCGTGATCCTTGATCGTGCGGACGGCTTTGGCACAGAGACCAGCTCTCGCAACAGCGAAGTGATCCATGCGGGCATCTACTACGCGCCCGGATCGCTCAAGGCGCAGCTTTGTGTAGAGGGTCGTGAGGCGCTCTATCAGTTTTGCGCCACGCGTGGTGTGGCGCACCGGCGGTGCGGGAAGCTGATCGTCGCGCCCTCCATGGCCAGACGTGCGCAGCTTGAGCGGGTGGCTGAGCGGGCCGAGCGTGCGGGGGTGGCGGCGCTTGAGTGGCTGACCGGCGAGTCAGCCCGCGCCTTGGAGCCCGCGGTGTCGGCCGCTGTGGCGCTGCTCTCGCCACAGACCGGCATTATCGATAGCCACGGCTTGATGCTCGCGCTGTTGGGGGAGGGCGAGGACCATGGTGCCATGCTTGCGCTCCGGAGTCAATTCGTTGGTGCGCAGGTGACTGGGGAGGGGTTCGCCGTTCGGGTCCGGAGCGGTTCCGAGGTGACCTCGCTTGCCTGCCGGGAGCTGATCAACACGGCGGGGTTGTCGGCGAGTCGGGTTGCCAGCGCGATCGATGGGCTGGGGTCGGTTCATGTGCCGGTCACCCGCTATGCGAAGGGGCACTATTTTTCCTTGGCGGGTCGCTCGCCGTTCAGCAGGTTGATCTATCCGACACCAGACGAGGCCAGCCTGGGCGTGCACCTGACGCTGGACCTTGCCGGGCAGGCGCGTTTCGGCCCGGATGTTGAGTGGGTTGAGTCGGCTGATGAATACGACGTGCCGGCGGCGCGCGCCCGAGCGTTTTATGCGGCTATTCGGGAATACTGGCCAGACTTGCCCGACGGGGCGCTGTTGCCAGCTTATGCGGGTATTCGCCCCAAGTTGGTCGGACCGGGGGAGGCTGCAGCGGATTTTCGAATCGATGGCCCGGGTGTGCACAGCGTGGAAGGGCTTGTGAACCTATTCGGGGTGGAGTCCCCGGGGTTGACCGCGTGCCTGGCGATTGCGAAGAGGGTGCGGTCGCAGCTGGAGGCGTCGCGCTGATTGCGGTGGGGCTTGGAGTTGTAGGCGAGGGACGTGGACGTGGACGTGGTGGGGTGGGGTGGGGCGGGGCGTTGTCGGGTGTCGGCGAGGCAGGCCGCGTTTGCGCAGAGGGCAGGGCGTGTGCGCGTCCTTTACGGGGTTGTGTTTCACGTGAAACACGCGTTGCCGTTTTGGCAAGGCGGCTTGCGCAAGCTGACGGCGACGGTGGTGCACGACGTGAACGGATGACCTGTTTCACGTGAAACAACCGGGTCGTAGAGCTGCGCAGGAGGCTACGGTGTGTGGCCGCTGGTTGGGGGCTGCTGGTGACTTCCTCTACCGACGGCTTCTGACGAATCGGCCGTGACGCGCGCGCCCGACGAAACTGGCCCTGCGCGTAGCGACCGATTGCACGGGTCGCATGGCCAAGGCCACGGGCGAGAGCGCGTGCGCTCGCACCGCACGTCGCGCGGTACGCCATACCCCGCACCCGCACCCGCACCCGCACCCG
>CAMBZS010000200.1 GCA_945872335.1 Bordetella parapertussis
TCCTGATCGCCAAATTCAAGCCCGAACTGGCGCCCCCCCTGTCGGAAGAAGGGCGCCGCATCGACCTTCCGCCCCTCATGTCGCGCGTGGCAGCGGCTTTTCCGGGCGCTGCACTTTCGGGGCTGCTCCTCGCACTGAAGGGCAGGAACAACGCCAACATTCCAGCGTTGTATCTGCTCAAGCAACTGCTCGCTGCCCTGCTGCCCGCCATCATCGTGCTTGGCCTGCTGGGTCTGGTGTGGAACAGTGTCACGCGACCGGACCCCAACCTGGCGTATTCGGCGCAATCGGGGGCCGCAGGCACCGGAACGTCGTCGGGTGGGCTGGCCGAACCGCCGGGATCGTCGGGTCTGCGCGAGCCACCTGGCGCTGGCGGACTTCGTGAACCGCCCGGTTCGGGCGGGCTGCGCGAGCCGTCGTCGCGTGGGGGGCTCGCGGAACCACCGGGCGCGTCGGGCGGGCTGCGCGAGCCGCCAGCGAGCGGCGGTCTTGCCGAACCACCGGGCGCGTCATCGCTGCGCGATCCACCCGGTGCGGATGGGCTGCGCGAACCCTCTGGAGGCGGACTCTCCGAGCCCCCAGGTTCGTCGGGTCAAGATCAGCACGCAACAGCATTGCCTCGCGTGCCAGCACCCACCGGTTTCTGGATCGGCGCGGGCGCTGCCGCGGTCGCGTTGATCGCCTTTTATGCCGTGCTGAGCTTTCAGCGCTTTGAAGTGTTCAAGATGCTGCTGAGCAGCTTCTTCCCACTGGTCGTGCTCATCCTCTCGGTGCTGGGCAGCATTGTGTTCGGACTTGCCACACCCACGGAGGCTGCTGCGGTCGGCGCGTTCGGCGGCTTTCTCCTCGCGGCGGCCTACCGCCAGCTCACATTAACGGTCGTGAAGGACAGCGCGTTTCTGACTGCCAAGACCAGTGCAATGGTCTGCTGGCTGTTCGTGGGAAGCTCCATTTTTTCAGCCGCGTTTGCCCTGCTGGGGGGGCAGGAACTGGTCGAGAAGTGGGTTCTGTCCATGAACCTGAGCAAGACCGAGTTCCTGATTCTCAGCCAGGTGATCATTTTTCTACTGGGCTGGCCGCTCGAGTGGACCGAGATCATCGTGATCTTTATGCCGATCTTCATTCCGCTGCTGGACAACTTCGGCGTCGACCCGCTGTTCTTCGGTCTCCTGGTTGCGCTCAATCTCCAGACCGCTTTCCTCAGTCCGCCCGTGGCCATGGCGGCGTTCTACCTGAAAGGGGTCAGTCCGCCGCACGTCACGCTCAACCAGATTTTCCGGGGCATGCTGCCTTTCATGGGCATTCAGGTGTTCGCCATCGTGTTGCTTTACGTGCTGCCTGAAATCGGCTTGTGGCTCCCCAAAACGCTCTACGGGCGCTAAGCTGATTGACCGAACCGCGGGGCCCCTCCTCGGGGCGCTGCGATCCGGCCGGGCCTCCCGTCTGAGCGCATGGCTGCGCAGCCGCGCAAACCGACCCTGATTGCCAAAGGAGCACACCATGTCCAAGGTTTCCATGTTCCCGATTCCCCGTCGACGACTGCTGGGCGCGGGCCTTGCCACACTCGGCCTGGGCACTGCCCCGTCGGCCTTCGCGCAGACTGCCGAGACCTGGCCATCAAGACCAATCCGGCTGTTGGTGGGATTCGCGCCGGGCGGAAGCTCCGACGTGGTGTCGCGACTCATGGCGCAACGCCTCTCCCCCATCCTGGGTCAACAGGTGGTGGTTGAGAACCGTCCGGGGGCCGGCGGCCTGATCGCGGCTGAAGCCGTGGCACGCGCCCAACCCGACGGCTACACCTGGGCGCTTCTTCCCAGTGGACACGCCAGTCAGGCGGCCATGCTGAAGAAAATGCCCATGCACCCGATTGATGACTTCGCCTGGGTCAGCACGATCACGGTCTATCCGATGTTTTATTGTGTTGCCAACGAGTCTCCCATCCGAAGCCTTCGCGACCTCATCGACCGGGCTAAAGCCAACCCGGGCAAGTTGTCCTTTTCGTCGCTGGGAATTGGTGCGGCCCATCACCTTTTGGGCGAGTGGATCAATGCCGAAGCCGGGATCGATCTGGCGCACGTGCCCTACAAGGGATCGCCTGCCGCGTTCGCAGATGTTGCGGCCGGACGTGTTGACCTGATGGTCGAGACCGCCACCGCAGCACTCCCGCTCATTCGAAGCGGCAAGGTTCGCGCACTCGCAGTCACCTCAACCGAAGGCAAGTCGCTCGTGCCGGGGGTACCGGCGGCATCTGAAACCATCCCTGGCCTCGAGTACGAGTCATGGCTAGGCATTGTCACTACCCCCAAGACGCCCGCGCCTGTCGTTGACCGAATCAACCGTGCCATCCGCGAGGCACTGGCCGATCCCGAGATCGTGAAGCGTCTGGAAGATCTGGGCGGGCGCCCTGGGCCATCGTCTCCCGAGCAGTTCAGTGCGCGCGTTCAGCGCGACATCGACAGCTTTCGAAAAATTGTAAGCGGCCGCGGCATTCCTCAGTTCTGAGCGGCTGCCCCTTGATCGCCTGACTACACGGAGAGCTTTGCCATGACACCACACGTCGCTCGCCGCACCCTGCTTGCGCTCATCGCGGCGCTCCCCGTTGCCGGGGTCGCGCAGGACACCTGGCCCACGCGCGCGATCACCATGATCATTCCGTTCCCGCCGGGCGGCGTCGCCGACACGGTTGGCCGACCTGTCGCAGACGCGTTATCGCGCATCCTGGGTCAGCCCGTGGTCGTCGAGAACCGCGCGGGCGCGGGCGGCGGGGTTGGCATGGCCCAGGTGGCGCGCGCAAAGCCCGACGGATACACGGTGATGATGGCGCTCTCGTCGGTCACGATCCTGCCCGAAGCCGATCGCGTCCTTGAGCGTGCGCCCATGTTCACACTCGATCAGCTCACGCCGATCGCACGCTTCACCGCCGACCCCACCGTGCTGGTGGTTCGTTCGGATAGCCCCTGGCGTACCCTCGATGAATTCATCGCCGACGCCCGCAAACGCCCGGGCGCCATCACCTTTGGTTCGTCCGGCAACTACGGCACCATGCATGTCCCCATGGAGATGCTCAAGCAGGCGACCGGCACCTTCATGCTTCATGTTCCCTACACCGGCGCGGGGCCTGCGATCGTCGGCCTGATTGGCGCCCAGGTCGATGCACTGGCTACCGGCCCCGCAACCATCGTGCAACATGTCAAGGCGGGGCGACTGCGGGCGCTTGCGCATTGGGGCGAGGGCCGGCTCGCTTCGCTGCCGGATATTCCCAGCCTCGAGCAGGCTGGAATGAAGGTCAGGTTCTCGCAGTGGTCGGGGCTGTTCGCGCCAGCCGGCCTGCCCGACGCTGTCACCTCGCGCTTGCGCGATGCAGCCGCGCGCGCAGCCACCGACGAACGGGTCGTCAAGGCAATCAGCGGTGCGGGCACCCCGATCCAGTTTCTCGACAGCGCCGGCTTTGCCAGCTTTGTGCGCGACGATGCCCGCGTGATGGGTGAGGTCGTTCGCCGCATCGGCAAACAGTGAGCCCGGCGGCCCTTGGCGGGCCATGTTTTCCTGCTGTTTTTTCATTGTGCGACACGGTTGCACCGCGATGGGTCAATTTTTGTTGACATTTGTCTATGTCAAGTTAAAATGACAGAAGGTCAGGCCAGAAGTTTGGACTGACCTGTTGCAACAAGGCTCCGCACTTCGGTGCGGGTTCAGCAGTGCACAGAGCTGTACCTTGCAAGGAGCAACACATGTCTGACAAAGACAAAGTCTGGCCGACGGGCTTGACCGAGGCCGAGTCGGAGGAAATCCACAGGCACCTGATTCAGGGAACGCAGATCTTCGGCATGATCGCGGCCCTGGCTCACCTGCTGGCTTACCTCTATTCGCCCTGGCTCAAGTAAAAGGAGAGCCTCATGATCTACGGAAAAATGTGGTGCGTCGTGAAGCCCTCCGTGGGCATCCCGATCTTCCTCTCCGCTGTCGCAATCGGCTCGTTCTGCGTGCATCTCGCGATCACGACGAACACGACCTGGGTGAAGGATTTCCTGAACGGCAAGGCCAAGCCTGCCGCGACGGCTCCTGCCAAGTCGTAGGTCCCTGACCTGCCCGGGCCGGGGCCTTCGGGTTCCGGCCCGCCCGTCTTCATGAGCAGAGACTCTTCCTCACGCCGGGCCACCTATCTGGCCACGCTGGGAACCCGTTTCCTGCCGTTCGCCGACGCAGCATCGCCCGACCTTCCCCTTCCCCGGCTGCTCAGGCTTTCGCTTTTTCAGATCTCGGTTGGCATGGCACTGGTCATGCTGATTGGCACCCTCAATCGCGTCATGATCGTTGAGATGGGCGTGCCCGCCGGACTGGTATCAGTGATGTTTGCGCTGCCGCTGCTTGCCGCGCCCTTCCGGGCCCTCATCGGGTTCCGCTCCGACCACCATCGATCCGAACTTGGTTGGCGCCGGGTGCCTTATCTCTGGATGGGCACCCTGTTGCAGTTCGGCGGCTTCGCGATCATGCCGTTCGCACTCCTGGTCCTGGCCGGCGCCGGTGCGTCAGCCAGCGCGCCAGCCTGGGTGGGGCACCTCGCTGCAGGCCTCGCGTTTCTCCTGGTGGGTGCCGGTATCCACACCACGCAGACCGTCGGGCTAGCGTTGGCCACCGACCAGGCGCCAGTGGAATCCCACCCCAAAGTGGTGGGCCTCATGTACGTCATGCTTCTCGTGGGCATGCTGGTCAGTGCCTTCGTGTTCGGCGAGTTGCTCTCCACTTACTCGCCCGGGCGGCTGATCCAGGTGATCCAGGGCACAGCCGTGCTCACCCTGGTTCTCAACACCATCGCCATGTGGAAGCAGGAAGCCCGCAGCCGTGATCGAAAGCCCCGCACTGGCGTGCCCGACCCGAGCTTTGCCGAAGCGTGGCAACTCTTCAGACGCGGCGACCACGCAGTCCGCCGGCTCTGGCTGATCGGTCTCGGCACCATGGCCTTTGCGATGGAAGATGTCCTGATCGAGCCCTACGGTGGCGAAATCCTCGGACTCAGCGTATCGGCCACCACCAGCCTCACCGCCACACTCGCGCTCGGTGGGCTGCTGGGCTTCGGTTACGCCTCGCGCGTCTTGAGCCGTGGCGCAGACCCCATGAGAATTGCAGGCTTGGGCACGTTCGTCGGGCTGCCCGCGTTCGTGTGCGTTATGCTGGCTGCACCCTGGCAGTCACCGGCGCTCTTCAGCACCGGCATCCTCCTGATCGGCGCGGGCGGCGGGCTGTTCGGACATGGCACGCTCACCGCCACCATGAACCGGGCTGTACCCGGCCAGGAAGGCATCGCGCTCGGCGCATGGGGGGCCGTGCAAGCCAGTGCAGCGGGCCTTGCCATGGCACTGGGTGGCATCTTGCGCGATGTGGTGGCTTCGTTCGGTGGCAGCCTGTCCGGCTATCTGGCGGTTTACGGGCTTGAGCTTCTCATGCTGCTTGTCACACTCGTGCTCCTGCCGCCACTGCTGCGGCGACGTCCTGCGCGCAGAGCTGCGCCAGTCAATCCGGGGCGCTCGAGCGAACCGCAGGGTTAATCGCGCTGGCTCGTTGGTCTGGTGCGATCATCTCCTGACAACAATCCTCCCTGGAGATCTCGCATGAACGAGTCATTGGCTGTCGTCATCTTCGTCGTGTTCTGTGCTTTCATGGTTGCGAACTGGATGAACAACGCGCGGCTCGAGAAGCTGCGTCGCAAGTAAGCATTGCTCTTGAGCCCGCTTGACAGCGCGCATTTCGAGGCGCTGAGGGTCGCAACCCGCCGAGGAGCCGCCGCTTCTGCCGGGGACCGAGCGCAGATACTGGCAAAAGCGCGGCTTCTCCTGGTTGACACCGTAGGGTGTGTCCTGTCGGGCCGGTCGAGTCCGCAAGTTCAGGCATTTGAGGCATCGCTTGCGGGCCTCGATCCCGGTCAGTTCACTTTCCCCGGCGGCCCTGGTCTGTCGTCCAGCGCTGCTGCATCGCTGGCCGCAATGGCGAGCGCCTGGGACGAGGGCTGCGAAGGCCTTCCCTATGCCCATGGGCGTCCGGCCTTGGCGCTCATCGGAGCGCTGCTTGCAATAGGCGTCGCCCGTCGCCTCTCAATCGGCCGCGTCCTCGAGTCACTGGTGGCCGGCTACGAGGTCGGCGCCCGAGCAGGCGGCTGGTTGCGGATCGCCCCGGACATGCATGTCGATGGCAATTGGCCCGCCATCGGCGTTGCGGCGGGTGTTGGGCATCTGCTCGAGCTATCACCTGCTCTGCGCTGGAACGCAGTTGCGATGGTCGCCTGTCAGTTGCCCGCGAGTCTCTACCTGCCGATTCGTACCGGCGACGACGCGCGCAACACTTACCCAGCGCACGCCGCAGTGCTTGGTATGCAGGCTGCACTCGCCTCAGCAGCCGGAATCAGTGCGCCTGAACAGGCGATCGCCGACTACGCACGTAACCGTGCCCATCCCGACGGCCGCCCCGCGCCCGCTCACGACCGATGGTTCATCCTCGAGTCCTACTTCAAGCCCCATGCAGGGGTGCGGCATGCGCACTACGGCTTGGAGGCCGCGCTCAGCATCCGACATCAGCTGGATGCGCGAACCCGCTCAATTTGCCAGGCACGATTGCGTGTTTACCCGGAGGCCTCGATCTACGCAGGCAACCGAAACCCGCAGGCACCGATCACAGCGCAGTTCAGCCTCTCGCTGGGGGTCGCTGCGGGCCTGCGCTTCGGGGCCATGGATCCCGACCTGTTTCGCGACGAACGGCTCAACGATCCCGAGCTGCGACGGCTCGAGCAACTGATTGACATCGAGGCGGTGCCCGAATGGGGGCAAGCCCAACAGCGCGCGGCCCATCTCCGCGTGGAGACCAGCGACGGGGCGGTCCTCGAACACTCGGTGGACACCCTGCCAGGCAGCCCCGAGCGGCCGCTCACGGCGGAACAGGTCGTCGAAAAATTTGTCCGCTACAGTGCTTCGTCGCTGAATCGCACGTCAGCAGAGCGGTTCTGCGCAGCGGCGCTTTACGCGGCCGAAGAAACCGACTTTGCACG